>NZ_LIQZ01000483.1 GCF_001418655.1 Streptomyces phaeochromogenes
GGCAACCCGGGCAGCCGTACGCCCACTCCCCCTCCAGAACTGCGACGGCTGCGACCGCGCCTTCCGGGCCCCGGCCCCCGGCCGCTGCCGCGACTGCCGATCCGATCTCTCGGAGGCCGCCTAGCATGAAGGGGACGATCCTTACCCCTGGGCACAGACCACGAGGAGCGAGCGCCATGACCATCGCCTCTGACGACACGCGGCCCGACGCTCACCCCCGTTACCAGGCAATGCGTGAATTCCTTGAGTCGATGGACGACACGCTTCCCGGGAAATTTGAGATCACCAAGGAAGGGATCGTCCACGACATGATGGCGCCCATCGGCCCACATGAGCTGACCACACTGCATCTCCGGAAGCGCCTTGAGAAGCTCATGCCGGAAGAACTGGTCGCTCACACGGGAACACCCGACGTGGAGGCCGAGCCCGAGGGCATCATGCGCCACCCCGACGTCATGGTGATCGCCATGACGGACATGGACGTCCCAGGCTCATTCGACCCTCGTACGCTCATCGCCGCCATCGAAGTCGTCTCCCGCTCCAACCCGGACAACGACTGGGTCGGCAAGATGCGCGACTACGCCCTGCTCGGCATCCCGATCTACGTGATCTTCGATCCACGCACGGGCGAGGGCGCCGTCCTCTCCGACATCCACGCAACCCCGAGCGGCCCCCGCTACGCGACCCGCAAGGACTTCGTCTACGGCGAGGACGTCACCATCGGCGACTGGACGATCTCGACGGAGAACCTGCCGCGCTACGCGGACAAGGAGAAGGTCAAGCCCGAGGGCACCGGCTGACACAGCCCCTGGTCAACGTCAACGCCCCTCCGCCAGCCTCTCCCCCACAGCCCCGTACGCCGGCTTCCGTCCGAAGTCCTCCCCCGTCAACGTCGCCGCACCCTGCCCCGCGAAAACCCCCGGCACCCACGAGTACTTGTCCGTGAACCCCCACACGGTGAAGGACCTGCAGCTCCGCGCCCCCAGGCAGGCATCCAGCAGCCCCCGGAAGTACGTCGCCTGCGTGGCGAGCTTCTCCTCATCCACCGGCAGGATCATCCGTACGTCCACCTCGGTGAAAGCGGTCTGCATTCCCAGCCGTTCGAACCGCGCGAGGTTCCCCGCCACGTCCCCCGGGAAGCCGTACTGGATGGCCAGGTGCCCCTGGATCCCGAAGCCCTGCACCGGAACGCCCTCCGCCCGGAGCCGCTTCGCCAACTCGTAGTAGGCGGTCGACTTCGCGTTGACGCCCTCCACGTTGTAGTCGTTCAGGAAGAGCTTCGCCTTCGGGTCCGCCGCATGCGCCCAGCGGAAGGCGTCGGCGATGTAGGACGGTCCGAGCTTCTGCAGCCAGATCGAGTTCCGCAGCGAACCGTCCTCCTCGAAGACCTCGTTCACCACGTCCCACTGCTGGATCCTGCCCTTGTACCGCTTGACCTCGGTGGTTATGTGCTTCCGGAGGATCCCCCGGAGTTCCCCCGCTCCGATCGAACCGTCCTGCACCCCCGCCGTCAGCCACCCCGGCAACTGGCTGTGCCACACCAGCGTGTGGCCGCGGACGACCTGCCCCCGCTCCCGCGCGAAGCGCACCAACTCGTCCGCCCCCGACCAGTCGTACGTCCCCCGCGTCGGCTCGACGACCTCCCACTTCATGACGTTCTCGGCGGTGACGGAGTTGAACTCCCGCCCGGTCGCCCGCCGATACGTCGTGTCCTCGCCCAGCGCCGCCATGTCCACGGCCGTACCGATCCGCAGGTCGGCACGCTCGGCGAGCGCCCGCAGCGAAACCGGTGACACCTCATCCGCGGCAGCCGTCTGTACGCCCATGACGCCCGTGACCAGCAGCGTCGCGCTCAGCAGCCCGACAAAGGGCATGCGGAAGTACTTCATGTGCGGTCCCCTCCAGTGCTCCAGTGCTCCAGTGCTCCAGTGAGTAAGGCTCAACGAACGCGGTAGCTCTCCAGCGGCCCCAGATACGTCGGCGTCAACCCACCCGTATCGATCACCAGCCGCTGCACCACCACCGTCGGATCGACCATCCAGAACGTCAGCCGGTGCACCCCGGCAGCCCCGATCGTGTGGTGCGTAGACGTGCGATTGACGTTGTCCGATGTGTTGCGGGCCCACTCGATGTCCATCAGCCCGTCATCGGCACCCGTGGCCGCGTGGATGTCGACGATCTGCGGGGCGTCCCCGTCGAACGAGATCCCGTACTTCAGCCCGCCGGTCGGCAAGGTCGGGTTCCGCGGAGACAGGTACGCCCACACCGTGACCGGCCCCGCGGACAGCAGGCTCACCTCGTACTCCAGCCGCGGAGACGATCCCCCCGGCGTCCGTCGAGGAGCCGTCACCGGCCACGGCGTCACCCCCGCCCCCGTACGCCCGATCCCGTCGATACGCCGCCACGTCCCCACCGAACGCGCAAAGTGCTCGGCATCGACGGCCACGTACCCACCCGCCTCGACGA
>NZ_LIQZ01000484.1 GCF_001418655.1 Streptomyces phaeochromogenes
AACATCTCCCCCAAAACCCGCGCCGCCCTCTCCACATCCCCGAACCCCACGTACAGCGGCGTGAAGCCGAAACGCAGGACGTCCGGTTCGCGGAAGTCGCCGATGACGCCCCTGTCGATCAGGCGGCGCATGACGTTGCCCGCGTCGGTGCAGCGGAGGGCCACCTGGCTGCCGCGTTCCGTGTGGGGGGAGGGAGTTACCGACTCCACCGCGCCCTCGGGGACGTACGACTCGACGCATTCCAGGAAGAAGTCCGTCAGGGCGAGGGACTTGGTGCGGATCGCGTCGATCGATACGTCGTCCCAGACCTCCAGGGCCGCCTCCAGGGCGAGCATGGAGAGGATGTCGGGGGTGCCGACGCGACCGCGGAGGGCGCCGGGGGCCGGGGTGTAGTCCGGGGTCATGCCGAAGGGGTCGGCGTGGGAGTTCCAGCCCGGGAGGGGTGAGTCGAAGCGCGGTTGGTGGGCCTCGCGGACGTAGAGGTACGCCGGTGAACCCGGGCCGCCGTTCAGGTACTTGTAGGTGCAGCCGACCGCCAGGTCCACGCCGTGTTCGTCGAGGCCCACCGGCAGGGCGCCCGCGCTGTGGCACAGGTCCCAGACCGACACTGCGCCCGCCGCGTGGATCGCCGCCGTGAGGGACGGCAGGTCGTGCAGGCGGCCCGTGCGGTAGTCGACGTGGTTCAGGAGTACCGCCGCCGTGCGCTCGCTCAGGGCGCCCGGCACCTCGTCCGGGGTCACCGGACGCAGCGTGCAGCCCGTGAGGCGGGCGGCCGACGCGGCGATGTAGCCGTCCGTGGGGAACGTCGTCGCGTCCACCAGGACCTCGTCCCGGCCGCTCCGCCCCTCCGAACCGCCGTCCGCCAGCCGTACCGCCCCCACAACCGCCTTGAAGACGTTGACACTTGTGGAGTCGCCGACCACGATCTGGCCGGGCGCCGCGCCCACCAGCGGAGCGATCCGGTCGCCGATCCGTTCCGGCGCGGTCCACCAGCCGCTCTCGTCCCAGGAGCGGATCCGCAGTGAACCCCACTGGCGGCGTACGACGTCCTCGACGCGGCCGGGGACCGAGCGGGGCAGCGCGCCCAGCGAGTTTCCGTCCAGGTACACCGTGTCGTCGAGTACGAACTGGGCCCGCATCCCCGCCAGTTCGTCCGTCGCGTCCAGCTTCTCGGCCTTCGGCCTCATCTCGGGCTCAGACATGGGACCGCGCCGTCCACAGCTCGGGGAACACGTTCTTCCGGGCCCGCTTCTCCAGCCAGGCCACCCCGGCGGAGCCACCCGTGCCCGTCTTCGCGCCCATGGCGCGCCGCGTGGCCACCAGGTGGTCGTTGCGCCAGCGCCACACCAGCTCGGCGACATCGGTCAACGCCTCGCCCAGCCGGGCCAGTTCGGCGCTCTCGTCGCCCGCGTACAGGTCGGTCCAGACGGTCTCGACCTCGGGTGACGGGTCGTAGCGGAGGGACACGTCACGGTCGACCACCGACGTAGGAATCGCGTGGCCGCGGCGCGCGAGCAGCCTCAACACCTCGTCGTACAGGCTCGGTTCGTGCAGGGCCTTCTCCAGCTCGGCGTGCACGCGGGGCGCGCCCCGGTGCGGTACGAGCATGGACGAGGACTTCTCGCCGAGCAGGAACTCCATACGGCGGTACATGGCCGACTGGAAGCCGGAACCCTCGCCGAGGGCGCTGCGGTAGGAGTTGAACTGGGCCGGAGTGAGCTGGCCGAGGGGCTTCCAGGAGGCGGTCAGCGCCTCCAGTTCCCGTACCGACCGCTTCAGGGCCGCCACCGCGACCGGCACCCGGTCCTCGCGCAGCGCCTTCGCCGCGGTCTCCCACTCGTGGACGATGACGGTGAACCACAGCTCCATGACCTGGGTGGTCACCAGGAAGACCATCTCTCCGGGATCGTCGGAGAGGGTGTGCTGGAGGTGGGTGAGGACGTCCGCCTGGACGTAGTCCTCGTACGGGGTCGTGCCCTGGAAGTCGAGATGCGGGGTCTCGGGCTCCGAAGCCTCTTGGGGCTGAGCCTGGTGGGACATCGCTGTCTCCTGTTGTGTACTCCGGGTAGCGGTCCGCCCCTGCCGAATTCGACACGGTGGCCCCGGTCCCCACGGGCATCCTCCACAATCGTGCCCCGAATCCGCAAGGTCCGCCTGGTCACACCAGGCGGACCTGCACAAACGCGACCGTTCGGGGCCGGTCACCGGCCCTGCCGGCTCAGCCCAGGGTCTGGGCCGCCGCCGGGGAGGAGTCCTTCAGGAACTGCGAGCAGCGCTCGTACTCCTCCTGCTCGCCGATCGCCTGCGCGGCGCGGGCGAGGCCGTGCAGGGCGCGCAGGAAGCCGCGGTTCGGCTCGTGCTCCCAGGGCACCGGGCCGTGGCCCTTCCAGCCGTTGCGCCGCAGGGAGTCCAGACCGCGGTGGTAGCCGGTACGGGCGTACGCGTACGACTCGACGACGCTGCCGCGCTCGTACGCCTCGTCGGCCAGCTGGGCCCAGGCGAGCGAGGAGGTGGGGTACTTGGCGGCCACGTCGGCGGGCGGCGTGTCGTTCGCCAGGAGCTCGCGCGGCTCCGGGTCATCGGGCAGGTGGGTCGGGGGCGGTCCCCCGAGGAGGTTCTCGTTGATGGCCATGGGTTCCAGTTTGCCTGGCCCTGACGCCCTCGCGCGCATCGCGGGCCCGCTTTACTCCCCCCGCGAACGCGACGCCGGCCCCTGCGGTCGGCTGCTCCAGGCCACTGCGGTCGGCTACTCCAGCCGTCCGCGCGACTGGTTCGGCTCCAGCGGCGGGGCCGTCACGCTGCCGTGGGTGAGGCATTCCGGGCGCAGACAGCCCGGCGGAGGCTTCCGTACGGTCGCGAAGGCGATCACCGCGCCCACGACCAGGATGCCCGCGCACAGGGGCATCGCCCGCCGGAACGCGTCGTCGAAGGCGTCCGCCGACCGGTACGCCTCCTCGCTCATCCCGGCGAGCAGGGGCAGCGCGGCCACGGCGACGAGGCCGGCGGCGCGGGCCGCCGCGTTGTTGATACCGCTGGCCAGGCCCGCCCGGCCGACATCCACGGAGGCGAGCACGGTCGCGGTGAGGGGCGCGACCAGCGTCACCATGCCGAGGCCCAGCACCAGGACGGCGGGCAGCACGTCACGCACGTACGAGGCGTCGGTGCCCACCCGCAGCATCAGCAGCATCCCGGTCGCGCACAGCAGCGGGCCCACGGTGAGCGGGATGCGGGGGCCGATGCGCTGGGCGAGTTCGCCGGAGCGGGCCGACAGGAACAGCATCAGGACCGTCGTCGGCAGCAGTGCCGTGCCGGCGCCCAGGGCCGAGTACCCGGCCACGACCTGGAGCTGGAGCGCGGAGAGGAAGAAGAAGCCCGCGAAGGCCGCGTACACGCACAAGGTGACGACGTTGACCGCCGTGAACTGGCGGGACGCGAAGATGTCGAGCGGCATCATCGGGTCGGCCCGCCGCCGCTCCACCATCACGAAGGCGACGCCCGCCGCGACCCCCGCGACCGCCGTCACGGTGACGACGAGCCCCGATCCGGCGGACGCCTCGATGAGGGCGTACGTCACCAGGGCCAGCGCCAGCGCGCCGAGGGCCGCCCCGAGCACGTCGAAGCCGCGCCCGTGGACCCGGTCGTCCTTCGACTCCGGTACGTGGCGCAGGGCGATCGGGGCGCAGAGCAGCGCGAGCGGGACGTTGAGGAGGAACACCCAGCGCCAGCCGGGGCCGTCCACCAGCCAGCCGCCCAGGAACGGGCCGACCGCCGCGCCGATGCCGCCGAAGCCCGACCACAGGCCGACGGCCCTCGCGCGGTCCTCCGGGTGGAACGACGCCTGGATCAGCGCGAGCGAACCGGGCGTGAGCAGCGCGCCGCCGATGCCCTGCAGCGCGCGGGCCGCGACGAGGACGCCCGCGCTGGGCGCGAGCCCGCAGAGCAGGGACGCCGCCGCGAACCACACCACCCCGACGACGAACACCTTCCGCCGCCCGAAACGGTCGCCGAGGGCTCCGCCCAGCAGGATCAGGCCCGCGAGGGTCAGCATGTACGCGTTGACGGTCCACTGGAGGCCCGCCAGGTCCGAGTCGAGATCGCGGCCGATCGTCGGCAGCGCGACGTTCACGACCGTCGAGTCCAGCATCGCCATGCTCGACCCGAGCACGGTGGTCAGCAGGATCCACTTCCCGGCGGGGGAGGACATTCTGACGGCCGGGGACTCCTGGGGCGGGGCAGCCATACCCCGGAGCATACGGACATACGGCGGGGCCCGGCTCTCCGAAAGGAAAACCGGGCCCGGGCCGTACGAAACAGGGTTACTTGATCTTCGTGCCCGTGGAGCGCAGGTTGGCGCAGGCCTCGGTGACGCGGGCGGCCATCGACGCCTCGGCGAGCTTGCCCCAGGTGCGGGGGTCGTACGTCTTCTTGTTGCCGACCTCGCCGTCGACCTTCAGGACGCCGTCGTAGTTGCGGAACATGTGGTCCGCGACCGGGCGCGTGAACGCGTACTGCGTGTCCGTGTCCAGGTTCATCTTCACGACGCCGTTCTCCAGCGCGGTGGCGATCTCCTCGGCCGTGGAGCCGGAGCCGCCGTGGAAGACGAAGTCGAACGGGGACGGCTTGCCGTACTTGGCGCCGACGCCCTCGTTCAGCTCCTTGAGGAGCTCGGGGCGCAGGACGACGTTGCCCGGCTTGTAGACGCCGTGCACGTTGCCGAAGGACGCGGCCAGCAGGTAGCGGCCCTTCTCGCCCAGGCCCAGGGCCTCCGCCGTACGAATGGCGTCGTCGACCGTCGTGTAGAGGGAGTCGTTGATCTCGTGCGAGACGCCGTCCTCCTCGCCGCCGGTCGGGGTGATCTCGACCTCAAGGATGATCTTCGCGGCGACGGCGCGGGCGAGCAGCTCCTGGCCGATGGCCAGGTTGTCGGCCAGCGTCTCCGCGGAGCCGTCCCACATGTGGGACTGGAACAGCGGGTTCTCGCCGCGGGCGACGCGCTCCTCGGAGACCGCGATCAGCGGGCGTACGTACCCGTCGAGCTTGTCCTTGGGGCAGTGGTCCGTGTGCAGGGCGACCGTGATGTCGTACTTCTTGGCGACGATGTGCGCGAACTCGGCCAGGGCTACCGAACCGGTCACCATGTCCTTGTTGTGCTGGCCGCCCAGGAACTCCGCACCACCGGTGGAGATCTGGATGATGCCGTCGCTCTCGGCCTCCGCGAAGCCGCGCAGCGCAGCGTGCAGGGTCTGGGACGAGGTCACGTTGATGGCCGGGTAGGCGAACTTGCCTGCCTTCGCCCGGTCGAGCATCTCGTTGTAGACCTCGGGGGTTGCGATCGGCATCTGTCCGCTCCTTGTGTATGTGCGGGTGGCGTTCTGCTGCTTACGGCCCTGACCTAGGGGGTGACGTCATCGTCGGCCCCATCTTTCCAGACTTGCCCGGATGCTCCGGCCCCCGTGCCCAGCCTGTGGACAACTCCCGGCGCGGGCTCGGACCGGGGAGCAGAGGGGGGACGGGACCGGGGCTCGGAACCGGGCTCAGTCCAGGCCCAGTTCGTCCTTCGAGTACGCGAAGAGGTACGGGACGCCCGCGCCCTTCTGGATCTTCTCGCCGGCACCGGTGGCGCGGTCGACGATGGTCGCGACGGCGACGACCTCGGCGCCGGCCTCGCGCACGGCCTCGACGGCGGTGAGCGGGGAGCCGCCCGTGGTGGAGGTGTCCTCGACGACGACCACGCGGCGGCCCGCGATGTCCGGGCCCTCCACGCGCCGCTGCATGCCGTGCTCCTTGGCCGCCTTGCGCACGACGAAGGCGTCGAGGCGGCGGCCCCGCGCGGCGGCGGCGTGCAGCATGGCGCCGGCCACCGGGTCGGCGCCCATGGTCAGGCCGCCGACCGCGTCGAATTCGAGGTCCGCCGTCAGGTCGAGGAGCACCTGGCCGACCAGCGGGGCGGCCTCGCCGTCCAGCGTGACCCGCCGCAGGTCGACGTAGTAGTCCGCCTCCAGGCCCGAGGAGAGGGTCACCTTGCCGTGCACCACGGCCTTGTCCTTGATCTGCTGCAGCAGCTCGCCGCGTACGTCACTCATGCGGGTCAGCTTAGAGGCGCCGCCGGGTCCGTCGTCCTCGTCCCGCCGTCGTCCGGTCAGAGGCGCCGCCAGGTCCAGGTGGTGGTGGCTTCGAGGGGATCGATGGGGGTGACCAGGCGGGGCAGGGTGTTGAGGCCGTTGGGCGGTCCGGTCTGCGGCTCCACGCAGACGGCGGCCTCCTGCTCGTCGTACACGACGACCCACTGCTCGCGGCTCGCGACGTTCAGCTCCAGCCGGCCGGGCCAGGTGAGGGTGACGTCGACTCCGTCCGGCATCCCGAAGCAGTCGTCCCAGGGGCCGGGCTTCGGATCGATACGGCGGCCGGTGGGCAGGTGGTCGTCGCCGCGCTCCTCCTGCCAGGCGGCGGTGAAGTCGACCTTCACGTCCTCGCCGCCGCCGAGGTTGCGGTTGAACCAGGGGTGCCAGCCGATCTGTGCCGGGAAGGAGTCGTCGTACGTCTCCACCGACATGGTCAGCGTCAGGGTGTCCGCGGTCAGGGCGATGACCTGGGTGACCCGGCCGGTGTACGGCCAGGGGTCGACGAGGTCGTACGTGATGACGGCCTCGTTCTCGCTCTTGCGGGCGGTGTGCCAGGCGGCGTCCCGGGCGGTGCCGTGGATGGCGTGGGGTGGGGAGTTGAGGGGGAGTTGGTGGGGGGTGGCACCGTTCAGGAAGCGGCCGTCCCTGGTGCGGCCGCACCAGGGGACCATCGGGACTGTCTCT
>NZ_LIQZ01000485.1 GCF_001418655.1 Streptomyces phaeochromogenes
ACCGCCGGAGGGGCCCGCCGTCTCCCGGCGCCGCCTGCTGACGCTGGGCTCGGCTGCTGCCGTGGTCCTGACGGGCGGCGGCCTCGCGGCCTGGGCCGCTTCCAGGCCCGCGTCCGGCGGCGACGGCGCGACGAGTTCCGCACCCCTGCCCCGGTACGTCATCGGCCTGCACGCGGACCTGTCGGGACCGGACAGGGCGATCGGCAGGGCGCAGGAACGGGGCGCACGGCTCGCCGTCGCGGACTTCAACTCCGGCTCCCGTGACGGCCGCGCCTTCGACCTGACGCTGAAGGTCCTCGACGACGCCGGGCAGTCGAAGCGTGCCGAGGAGGTGGCGGGGAAGTTCATCGCGGACCACGACGTGTACGCCGTCATCGGCCCGACCGGCAGCACAGCTGCCAAGGCCGCCGTGTCCCGCTACGAGAAGGCCCTGCTGCCCATCGTGACCGTCTCCTCCGGCGACGATGCGTACTCCCAGGCGACCACCCGCGCGTACTTCCAGCTCAGGCCCGACGAGAACACCCTGTCGACACCCTTCATCCACTACCTCACCAACGTCGAGGAGAGCCGCAGGACCGCCCTCATAGACGACAGGGCGGCGAACCGGATCAGTTGGCAGATCGTCAGAACCCTGACCACGTACCCGCCCTCCAAAGGCACGACCACGACCCATGTCGTCCCCGCGGACAGCGAGGACTTCGACACGGTCGCCGCCGCCGTGCTCGCCGCCGACGCGCAGGCCGTCGTGTACGCCGGCTCCTCACCGCACCGGGCCGCCCGCTGCGCCCGCGCGCTGGAACGGGCCGGGTTCCGGGGC
This sequence comes from Streptomyces phaeochromogenes, assembly GCF_001418655.1. GTDB lineage: Bacteria > Actinomycetota > Actinomycetes > Streptomycetales > Streptomycetaceae > Streptomyces > Streptomyces phaeochromogenes. Next base: position 818 of record NZ_LIQZ01000485.1, read on the forward strand.
ACACGCATGGCCCCGGAACCCGTCCTGCAGACCGCGTTCCTCAAGGAGGCCGGCCGGGCAGCCGAAGGCTGGGTGATGGTGACGACCTACGTCGACCCGGCCGAGCTGCCGTCCGCGGCACGCTTCGTGAAGACGTACAGGAAGCGCTTCGGAGTACGCACGGTCGGGCGCTTCGCGGTGGAGGCGTACGACGCACTGCTCTTCGTCGCCCAGGGCATGCGCGAGCTGGGCGGTGCCGAGCCCGAACGGGGCGCCATGGTCCGCAGGCTCCGCGAGACCACCCACAAGGGCCTCGCCAAGACCATCGAGTTCGACCCGAAGACCGACGAGTTCCGCTGGGTCAACAGCCTCTTCCTCCACCGGGTCCGGAACGGTGCCCCGGACTTCCTCGGCCACTACGACCGGGTGAAGAAGGCCTGATCCGGCGGAGGCCGGGCTCGGGCTGCTCGGCGGGGTGGCTCAGCGGGGCCGCATGGAGCCGAGCTTCCCCCAGACCACCAGGCGGTACTTGGACGTGTACTCCGGAGTGCACGTGGTGAGCGTGAGGTAGTAGCCGGGGTCGGTGTAGCCGTACGAGGGCCTGACCGCGCTGCGAGGTACCTTCCGGATCACTCCGCCGTCCCCCGCCGAGGTCTGCGCCAGCGTCCTGTCGACGACGTACGTATAGACGGCGGCCGGAGTCTCCACCTCGATCCGGTCCCCCCGCCGCAGCCGGTTGATGTACCGGAACGGCTCGCCATGCGTGTTCCGATGCCCGGCAAGCGCGAAGTTCCCGGCCCGCCCGGGCTGCGCGGTCCCCGGGTAGTGCCCGACGTACCCCTTGTTGAGCACGTTCCCTTTACTGATGCCTTCCGCGACGGGGACGCGGAGGCCGAGGCGGGGGATGGTGAGGATGGCGTAGGCCTGGGTCCAGCGGGGACGGGGGGTGGCGGCGGAGGTGGAAGCGGAGTCCGGCACAGACCGGGAG
>NZ_LIQZ01000486.1 GCF_001418655.1 Streptomyces phaeochromogenes
GCGGACCTGGCCGCGCAGGGGGCGGGAGACGAACAGGCCGCCTTCGAGACCGTGCTCGATCCGCACGGCGGCCGGGGCCCCGAGGACACCGTGCTGCACGTGGCGTTCGAGGACCACACCCTGCGCCTGCGCTACCGCACCGACGTCCTCGACGCGGACGCCGCCGCCCGGATCGCCGGGTACCACCTCACCGCGCTCACCCAGCTCACCGCGGCCCCGGACGCCGAGCCCGGCCGGCAGAGTCTGCTGTCCGACGGCGAACTCCGGCTCCAGCTCCATGGGTTGGCGGGGCCGCACCGTGAGCTGCCGGACCGCCGGGTCCACGAGCTGTTCGAGGCAAGGGTGTTGGCGCATCCCGACGCCGTCGCCGCCGTGCGGGGCGACCACGATTGGACGTACCGGGAGCTCAACTCCCGGGCGAACCAGCTCGGTCGGGCCCTGCTGACCCGCGGACTGCGGCGCGAGGAAGTCGTCGCCGTGGTCATGGAACGCGACCTGGACTGGATGGCCGCCGTCCTCGCCGTCCTCAAGGCGGGCGGCGTGTATCTGCCCATCGAGCCGCACTTCCCCGCCGAACGCATCGCGGCCACCCTGGCACGCTCCGGCTGCGAACTCGTCCTGACGGAGGACGGCAGCACCGCCACCCTGGACGAGGCGGACACCGACGCCCGCGTCCTGCACGTCGACACGGCCTACGCGGAGAACCACCCCGACAGCGACCTCGGCATCCCCGTCGCCGCCGGCCAACTCGCCTACATCTACTTCACGTCCGGCTCCACCGGTGAGCCCAAGGGCGCGATGTGCGAGCACGCCGGCTTCCTGAACCACGTCCACGCCAAGCTCGACGACCTGGGCGTCGGCGAGGGCCAGGTGGTCGCCCAGACCGCACCCCAGTGCTTCGACATCTCGCTGTGGCAGCTGGTCTCCGCACTCCTGGTCGGCGGCCGGACCCTGCTGGTCGAACAGGAGGTGATCCTGGACGTCCCGCGGTTCGTGGACACCATCACCGGCGGCCGGGTCAACGTCCTCCAGGTGGTCCCGTCGTATCTGGAGGCCGTGCTCGCCGAGTTGGAGCAGCGCCCGCGCGAACTGCCCGACCTGCACTGCGTGTCGGTCACCGGGGAAGCGGTGAAGAAGGAGCTCGTCGAGCGCTGGTTCGCGGCCGAGCCCGGCATCCGGCTGGTCAACGCGTACGGGCTGACCGAGACCTCGGACGACACCAACCACGAGGTCATGTCCCGGGTGCC
>NZ_LIQZ01000487.1:0-1948 GCF_001418655.1 Streptomyces phaeochromogenes
TTCGTCGGTAGCGTCAGATGGGTATCAGAGACAGATTCTGGGCTGTGGGTGAGGGGCGGGAGTGCTGCGCGGGCTCTCGTCCGTGGCGTGCCGCTGGAGCCGGCGGGTGTTCTGGGTGGCCCGAAAGGGTTCCCGTCCCTGGTGGGTGGCAGGATCTGACCTAGTGTCAACAGCGCCTGCGCAGAAGCCTGTTGGGCGGTCGGGGTGGCCGTGGGCGGGTGCGCCTAGGGGGACACGGTGGCTTGGACCGATCCTTGCGTGAGGAATGACGGTGTGCACGTCCGGGGGCGGCGGTGAGCCGCCGGGCGCCGGTGCGGCGGGCACGGCGTAAGCCTGTGAAGCGTGTGATGACCTCGAAATCCGTGAAGCGGGCGGCGGGTTCGAAGTCTGTGAAGCGGGTGTCCGTGAAGCGGGTCTCCAGCCCGGTCCAGCCCAGCGGGCCCCGGCCGTTGGTGCTGGGGGTCGCGGCTGCCGCGGGGGGCGGGCTCTGTGTTGCCGTGGGCCAGTGGCTGTTGGGGAATTGGTGGTTGATCGCGCTGCTGGCCGCCGTCCTGGGTGGGGCCGGTGCACTCTGGCTCGCTCAGTGGGCTGCGAAGGCCTGGTGGGAGCGGGCGCATGTGCGGCGGCTGCGGTACGAGCTTCCCCAGCTCGACGGGCTTCACCACGAGGACTTCGAGTTCGCGGTACGGGATCTGATGCGCCGTGACGGATGCGCCGATGCCGTACAGGTGGGCGGGGCCGGGGACAACGGCGCCGACGTGACGGCCACCGATCCGCTCGGCAGGCGCTGGGTGATCCAGTGCAAGCACCGGCAGGACGGGGCCCTGGGATCGGCGGTGGGCACCCCGGATCTGCATGTGCTCAACGGCACCGGGCGGCAGCTGCACGGCGGTGACGTGGTCGTTCTCGTGACGAACGGGCGCTTCACCGCGGGGTGCGAGCCGCTCGCGAAGTCCCAGAAGCTGCATCTCGTCGACCGCGGAACGCTGGGGGAGTGGGCGGCGGGTTCACGGCCGCTCTGGGAGCTGCTTCAGCAGCTGCCGCCCTCGCCGGGCAGGCGGTCGGCGTTGCCCTGAGACCTTGTCCTGAGGTTTTGTCCTGAGACCTCGTCGTCCCGAGACTTCGTTGTCCTGAGAACACTGTTGTCGGGCTGCAGAACACTGTCGTCGTGCGGCACGGAAGTCGTCATGCCTCGCAACTGCCGCATAACAATCATGAGTTCAGGCTTCTGCCTGCGAACGACGGGCCCGGTTGCCTATGGTGCGCGGAGCCCCTTCGCCCATGTGTTCGCAAAGGATGCCGTCATGTCTGACTCTGTACGACACGAGGACGACCTGGCGCAGGTTCGTTCGTGACGTCCGGTACGGCGTCCGGTACGGCGGCGCTGCAGGAACGCCGGTACCGGATCCTGGTCACCGGCTACGCGATCTCCTCGTACGGCACCTTCCTCAACGTCGTGGCGCTCAGCCTCTACGTCTACGCGGTCACGGACCGGGCGCTGGCCGTCGGTGTGTTCATGGCCGTACGACTCGCCGCGGGGTTCGTCGCGGGGCTCGCCGCGGCTGCGGTGCTGGCCCGCTGGTCCGCGAAGGGCGTCATGTTCTGGGCCAACGTGGCCCAAGCGGCGGCGCTGCTCCTGCTGGTGCTGGCCCCCGACGGATTCCGTACGGGCACGCTGTTCGCCGTCTCCGCGGTGGTGGGGGCCTCGGGCACCCTGTTCATGGTCACGCTGCGCAGCTCCATCCCGGACATGGTCGGCGAGGGGCGGCACACCTGGGCCAACTCGCTTATGGTCAGCGGGCGTTCGATGGCCATGGTGGCCGGGTTCGCCTCGTCGGGCGTGGTCGTGTCCCTGCTCGGCTACACCGCTGCCTTCCTCGTGGACATGGCCACCTTCCTCGTCTGCGCCCTGACCGTCCTGCTCCTTCCGATGCCCATGGGCCCGGCG
>NZ_LIQZ01000487.1:1979-2240 GCF_001418655.1 Streptomyces phaeochromogenes
CCCGCCGCGCTCGTGGCGCTCGGTGCGGTTCCGGTGCTCGGGCTGATGGTGGCGCTGCGCGGTATCGACGCGCTCGGGTCCTCGTCGCACAACGCGGCGCTGCCCGTGTACTCCACCGAACTCGACGCCGACAACCCGGCCGTGTTCGTCAGCGTCTTCTGGTGCGTCTGGGCGCTCGGCAACGTCCTCGTCCAGCAGGTGCTGCAGAGGTACACCAAGCGGACGGGACGCTCGGTCGGTGCCCTGGGCTTCGGGCTCGGC
>NZ_LIQZ01000487.1:2313-2548 GCF_001418655.1 Streptomyces phaeochromogenes
CGGCCTGACCGAGGTGTCGTACACCTCGCATCTGCAGACCCTGCCGAGTCCCCTGCGCACTCACGCCTTCGGGCTCTCCGCCACGGTGGAGAACCTCGGGTTCGGCGTCGGCATGATCGTGGTCGCCGCTGCCCTCGACGTCTTCACGCCGCTGTCGGTCGTCGGCGTCGCGCACGGTGCCGCCATCGTCCTCGCGCTGGTGTACGTGGCCCGGGTGCTGCGGGGGCGGGGAGAG
>NZ_LIQZ01000488.1 GCF_001418655.1 Streptomyces phaeochromogenes
CCCCCTCCCCCGCTCCCGTCCAAGTCCGCCGCGGAGAGGGTGTGTTGACGGCGGGCGTGATCGCCGCGCTCAAGCGCTGGCAGTCCCGTACCGGCGCTGCGGCCACCGGTGAGCTGGGGCCGGGGGACGCGATCGTGCTCTCCGGTGCCGTGCGCGTCGGCGGTCTGCTGGCGGAGCCCGGTGACGCGGCCGGCGGGGACCTGCTGTCGGTCACCTCGACCGTCAGGCAGGTCACCGTCCCCCTGAAGGCGGACGCGACCGGCTCCGTCCGCAGGGGCAACAAGGTGACCGTGACCCTGCCGGACAACTCCACCGTCCGGGGACACGTCACCGCGCTGAGCAGCGACGCACAGTCCGCGGACCAGAACGCGGGCGGCGAGCCCCAGCTCACGGTGACCGTGGGCCTCGACGACCCCGACGCCGAACCCGTACGCGATGCGGACTCCGGGTCCGTCCGGGTCGGCTTCACCTCGGCCGCCAAGAAGGACGTCCTCGTGGTGCCGGTCGGCGCGCTGCTGGCCCTGAGCGAGGGCGGCTACGCCCTGCAACGGCCGGGCGGCCGACTACTGCCCGTGGAGACCGGCCTGTTCGCCAAGGGCAGGGTCGAGGTCAGCGGGCCGGAGATCTCGGAAGGGCTGCGCGTGGTGACCGCCTCATGACGCCGGTACTCAGCGTCCGCGGGGTCGGCATGGCATACGGAGGCGGGGTCAAGGCCCTGGACGACGTGTCGTTGACGATCGAAGAGGGCGAACTCCTCGCCATCGTCGGCCCGTCAGGATCCGGGAAGTCCACTCTGCTGCACATCATGGGCACCTTGGACCGGCCGACCTCCGGAACCGTGGAGATCGACGGCGAGGATGTCATGAGCCTCTCCGACCGGGAGTTGTCGGCACTGCGTGGCCGCCAACTCGGCTTCGTCTTCCAGCAGTTCCATCTCACCGACGGGCTGAGCGCCTGGGAGAACGTGGCGACCGGGCTGCTGTACGCGGGCGTCCCCCGTCGATCGCGTCGGCCGCGCGCCCTGGAGGCGCTGGCGAGGGTGGGGCTCGACCATCGCTCAGGCCATCTCCCCCAACAGCTGTCCGGTGGCGAACGGCAACGCGTGGCGATCGCCCGGGCCCTCGTCCATCAACCCATGCTGGTCCTGGCGGACGAGCCGACCGGCGCTCTCGACACCGCGAACGGCACCGCCGTCCTCGATCTGCTCAGCGCGCTCAACGACGACGGCACGACCATCGCGGTCATCACCCATGACCGCGACATCGCCTCCCTGCTGCCCCGCACGGTGGAACTCCGCGACGGGCGGATCGTCACGGACACCCGAGCCGGGGCCGTGGCCCAGCCCGTCGCAGACACCAAGAAGGCAGGGAACGCTCCCGCATGACAGGAACCGAAGTCGCGTCGGCCCGCCGCCGCACAAGACCCCGACCCGTCCGGCTCGCCCCGGTCGATCTGCTCGGTCTCGGGCTGCTGGGCATCCGTACCCGCAAGCTGCGGGCCGCCCTGTCCGCCCTGGGCATCTCCATCGGTATCGCGACACTGATCGTGGTGACCGGCATCCCGGCGTCGAGCCAGCGGGCCCTGATGGCGGAACTCTCGGCGCTGGGCACCGACATGCTGCGGGCCCAGCCGATGCCCGACCAGGATCCGCCGGTGCTGCTGCCCGAGGAGTCCCCCGCGATGGCCCGCCGCATCGGCCCGGTCACCACGGTCGGGGTGGTCGCCAACACCCATGCCGACGTGCACCGTTCGGACCGGGTCGACCCCGGTGACTTCTCCGGCATCAGCGTGCTGGCCACTCGGCCGGGGCTGCTGAAGGCCGTCAACGGCCGACTGATGTCGGGCCGGTTCCTCAGCTCGTCGACCGAGCGGCTGCCGACCGTGGTGCTGGGCTCGGTGGCAGCGTCCCGGCTCGGCATCCCCCAGGTGACCGGGAACCCGCAGATCTTCGTAGGCGGCCACTGGTTCACCGTCATCGGCATCCTGCGGCGGACGCCGCTCTCCCCCGATCTGGACCGGGCGGTGTTCGTCGACTGGCAGACCGCCCACGACACACTGAAGTTCGACGGCCACCCCACCGTGATCTACGTCAAAGCGCGGGAGTCCCAGGTCGAGGCAGTCCGGGACGTTCTCCCCGCCACGCTCAATCCACAACTGCCCGGCATGGTCCAGATCAGCAAGCCGTCCGACGCGCTGGCCGCCAAACGCGCCACCCAGTCCACGTTCTCGGCGCTGTTCCTGGGCCTGGCGGGAGTCGCTCTGCTGGTGGGCGGGATCGGGGTGGCCAACACGATGGTGGTCTCGGTGCTGGAGCGGCGCCGGGAGATCGGGCTGCGCCGTGCGCTGGGTGCGAGCCGGGGCCAGATCCGCGGCCAGTTCCTGACGGAGTCGGTGGTCCTGTCCACGCTGGGCGGACTGGCGGGCACGGTCATCGGCATCCTGGCCACGGTCGGCTACGCGTCCTGGCACGACTGGCCCCCGGTCGTCCCGGCGGCGGCTGTGCTGAGCGGGGTGGGAGGTGCCGTGGTGATCGGGGTGGTGGCCGGCGTCTACCCATCGGTCCGAGCGGCCCGGCTCACACCTACGGAGGCACTGGCCACCGTCTAGCGGCTCGTCACGTCCGTACAGACGGCTGTATGGCGGAGGCGAGGAGGGCCAGTCTGTCGGCGCTGTCGGTGCCGGGGTCCGGGTGGTAGACGACGAGCGTCTGGCCTGGCGCGCCGTCGATGCTCAGCCGCTCCCGGTTCAGCTGCAACCCGCCGACCTGGGGGTGCTCGATGTGCTTGGGCGTGGCTTCGCAGGCCTGTACGTCGTGCCGGGCCCAGAGTCGGCTGAACAGGGGGCTGGCGAGGGAGAGTTCGCCGACGAGCTCGATGAACCGGGGGTCGTCCGTGTCGGTGCCGACCGACTCGCGGAAGCCGGCGACCATGCCCCCGGCGGCGCCTTCCCAGTACGGGTAGAGCGCCTGCTCGGCCGGGTCGAGGAACAGGGACCGCAGTCGGTTGGCGCCCGCCGTGAAGCGTGGCGACAGGGCCGTCGCCAAGGTGTTGGCGGCGAGGACGTCGAAGTAGTGCCCCTCGACCAGCGCGGGGAGCTGGAGCGTGGCGACGAGTTTGGCGATGCTCGACGGGACGGTCTCCTTCCGCGGCCGGGGCCTGGTGCGATGCCGTCGGGGTCGGTCGGCGCCGAGCAGCAGGTGCGCCGTCGCGTCCTTGTCGAGCCGCAGCACGCGCGCGATGGACTCCAGGACCTGCACGGAGGGGTTGCGGTCGCGGCCCTGTTCCAGGCGCAGGTAGTAGTCGGCGCTGATACCGGCGAGCATCGCGACCTCTTCCCGCCGCAGACCCGGTACGCGCCGTACCCCCATGACGGGGATACCGACCTGTTCGGGAGTGACGAGCTCACGGCGGGCACGTACGTAGTCGCCCAGCAGGTTCGGTCCGTCGGTCATCTCTCCACTGTAATTCGCGCGGTTGTGCGCGTGCCTGGTCCTGTCACCCCCAGGATCGCGGGGGCCCTGGCTCGGTCGGAACCCGGGCGGCAGCGTGACCGGCGGCCCACTTCATCGCCTGCCCGCGGCGCGGACAAGCACAGCAAGGAGCGCAAACATGTCGACGTATCTGCTGGTACATGGTGCCTGGCACAGTGGAGAGTGCTGGCAGCGGGTGGTCCCGTTGCTGGCGTCGGCCGGGCATCGGGTGCTCGCGCCGTCGCTGACTGGCTATGGCGACAAGGCTCATCTGCTCAGCGCCGAGGTAGGGCTCGACACCCATGTCGACGACATCGTCAGGCTGATCGTCGAGGAAGACCTCACCGAAGTGGTCCTCGTCGGACACAGTTACGCCGGGCTGGTCATCTCGTCCGCGGCCAACCAGGTCCCGGACCGGATCGGGGGGTTGGTCTACCTCGATGCGATGGTGCCGGAGGACGGCGAGAGCGCGGCCGATGTCCTGCCCGTGACCCAGGCTCTGATCGACCTGGCCGTGGAGTCCGCCAGTGGCTGGCGGGTTCCGCCGCTGCCCGAACTGCCCCCGCCGTCGGGCCTGTTCGGGGTCACCGACCCGGCGGACGTCGCCTGGCTGCGGACCATGCTGTCGGACCAGCCGGTGCGCTGTCTCCAGCAACCGGTCCGGCTCGACAACCCGGCCGTGAACGCGATCCCGCGGACCCACATCCACTGCACCGTCGGCAAGCCGGACGGCTTCGACCGGCGCCCCGTCCCCGCGACACAGCCCAACGGCGCACCGGCACAGGTGTGGGAACTGGCGACGGGCCACGACTGCATGGTCACGATGCCGGTCGAGCTCGCCGAACTGCTGCTCAAGCTCGGCTGACCAACTCACCCACCCGGTCACCCGCTCACTCGGTCCGTCTCGGTGCCCCGGGAGTGGAGCATTCGCTTCACCGTGTCCGAGCGTTCCAGAAGGGTGTTGCGGACCACCGGGGCCGCCTCGTCGGACGCCTTCTGGGCCTCCTCGATGTACGTGGGGTCGATGGCGTGCGGTGGGAAGAGCTGGCCCGCGAAGACCATCGCCGGGATCATCCCGCCCCGGTGCAGGTGCGGGATCGAGTCCAGGTAGTGCTGCGTGTAGGGCGTCAACAGGGCGTCCTGGTCGGGGCGCCAGAACGCCGCCGCCACCTGGCCGACCGAGTTGACGGGCACCGCACGGTCCACCGCCAGCTTCTGCCAGACCTCTGCCTTCGCGGCGGGGTCCGGCAGGGCGGCCCGTACGGTGAGGGCGCGGACCCAGGCGTCGGGGTCCGGGTCGCGTTCCAGCAGGACGGCACTCTCCGAGGAGACGTCCCCGCCAAGTTCCGCCTCACGGACCAGCGCTCGCCAGAGCAGGTCCACATCGTCGCCGGCCTGTTCGCGGAGCCACGCCAGGTCGTCCGGTTTCGTCGCGGTGCGGGCCAGTCCGCGCAGGGCGACCTGGCGACGGCCAGGGTCCAGGGCGAGGCGCAGGCAGGCCTCCGCCACCGCTGCCGTCAGTCCGGCGCGTTCGCCTTCCGGCGCCCACAGTTCGGCGATGTTCGCGGCGAGGGTCAGACAGGGCTCGATCACGGCGTCCGACGTCTCTGCCGTGAGGACGGCGGTGATGCACCGCCCGGCTTCCGCCGCCGTGGCCTCGCCGGTGGTCAGCATGTCCCACACGGTCGCCGTGGCCACTCCTCGGGAGATGGCACTGGGGAGTTGTGCCGCCGAGCGGAAGAAGGCGTCCCTGGTCGCGGGGTCGGGACGGGTCGTGGCGAAGGTCAGGTCCTCGTCGTTGATCAGCAGAACGTCGAGGTCCGCCCCGGTCGGGAGACCGGTGACCGGAGTGCGGGTCTGCGTGACCTCGACGCGCACGAGGGCCCTGCGTTCCAGGACTTCGCCGCTCGTGTCGTTGTTCGTGTCGCCGTTCCTGCCGTTCGGGGCGTTGTTCCTGCTGTACGCGCCCACTGCCAGGACCTGCGGGCGCGGGGTGTCGGAGGCCACGAGCGTGACGGTGTCGCCGTCACGTTCCAGTGAGAAGCGGTCGGTGCCCGCCGTCGCGAGCCAGGCGGTGCGCCACGTGTCCAGGTCCCGCCCACTGGCCTCGGAGAGAGCGTCGATCAGGTCCTGGAGAGTGGCGCTGCCCCACGCGTGACGCGCGAAGTATGCGGTCATGCCGGCCCTGAAGCGCTCTTCGCCGACATACGTCATGAGCTGCTGGAGGACCGAGGCGCCCTTGGGATAGGTGATGTTGTCGAAGATCGACGCGGCCTGGGCGACGTCATGGATGGGCTGGTGGATCGGGTGCGAGACGGGACCCTGGTCGGAGAGGTACGCCCTGAGCTTGCCGCCCGCCAGGTGGCTCGCCCACGCGTCGGTGTACCGGGTCGCGCGCTCGGCGGCCCAGTGGCAGGCGAACTCCGCGAACGCCTCGTTCAGCCAGAGGTCGTCCCACCACCGCATGGTGACGATGTTGCCGAACCACATGTGCGCCATCTCGTGCAGCAGCACCTTCGCGAGCAGCTCGCTCTCGGCGGGCGTCGGCGTGGCCCGCCGCAGGAACGCGTCCGACCAGGTCACACAGCCGTAGTTCTCCATCGCCCCGCCGAACTCGGGCACGAACACCTGGTCGTACTTGCGCTGCGGGAACGGCATCGCGAAGACCTCGCCGAAAAAGGCGAGCCCCTGTCGGGTGAGGGTGAAGAGCTCGTCGGCGTCACGATCGAGAATCGGAGCGAGGGAGCGGCGGGCGTAGATGCCCAGGTCGTGGCCGTCGGCCTCGCGGCGGATCTCGTGGAAGGGGCCCGCGTTGACGACGGTGTTGTACGTCGACAGCGGCGGGGTGTCCGGGAAGGTCCAGCGGCGGGCCGACTCCAGCTCCTCGACGCGAGGGTCGCCGGAGTTGCTGGTGACGGTCCACGCGGGCGGCGCCGTGACGGTGAAGGCGTGCGGGGCCTTGAGGTCGGGTTGATCGAAGCACGCCCAGACGAAGCGGGCCTCGTCCGGTTCGAAACTCATCCACACGTAGACCTCGCCGTCCGCGGGGTCGATCGCCCTGTGTGCGCCCTGGCCCGTGGTTGTGTCGGCCTGGACGCTCTCCACCCGCAGGACGTTGTGCCCGGCAAGCGCGGGTAGGGCTATCCGGCCGTCCCCGGTGGGGGTGAGGGGTCTGCCGTTCAGGGTGGCGCTCCGCACCTCCGCCGCGCAGTCCACGAAGGTCTCCGCGCCCGGCTCGCGACAGCTGAAGGCCATGGTGGAGACACACCGGACCTCCGGGCCGTCGGCCAGGCCGGTGAGATCGATGTCCACGTCGTACCGCTCGACCTTCAACAGCGCGCCCCGGCGCTCGGCTTCGGTACGGGTCAGGCTCCGGATCTCCATGCGTCCTCCCTCGGCAGACAACGGGCGTCAGCGTACGACGGAGGACGGTTGCGGGCGCCGGGTTTTCGGCGTGCCGAACGGGCCTCGGGTTCCATGCCGCAGCCGTTGGCCGCACCCGCTCGGGGACGTCGGCGTACTCAGCTCATCAGCTCCGGCGCGAAGTAGTCACGCAGCCGGGCGATCTTCCCGTCGCGGATGCGGAAGATCTGCACCAGCGAGACAGCCACGTCCTCGCCGTCCCCGTCGAAGACCGTGTCGATCTCGGCGATGAAGACATCGGGGCTGGCGGTGGTGTGCAGCACGTACCCGGACTTCTCGAAGTTCGGCGAGCGGCCGTCCTTCACCGGCTGCTCGTAGTACGCCGCCATGGCGCTCCGGATCTCCTCACGCCCCACCAAACGCCTGGGGAAGGCGGCGTCGGCAGGCATGAGCGGTGCCTCGAAGACGCCGTCCTCGGTGAAGCTCTCGGCCAGGGAATCGGCATTGCGGCTCACGGTTCCGGCGTAGATGTAACTCTCGAAGATCTCCTGGGGCGTTCTGGACACGGGAACCTCCCTGGTCGCGGACACAAAGGACCACATCACCACAGCGACGCACGCGGGATCGTGGTTTCCGCGAACGTTCACCTTTCGTCCGATGGGCCAACGAGCAGCCTGGGAGGGCTGTTGCCTGCGCGCCGCCGGATGGCCGACCGGTCCGATCAGAGTCTTCCGGCGCGGTTGAGTGCGTCTTCGGCCTGCGCTGCCAGGGTGACGACGAGATCAGCCGCGGATGGCAGGTCGGTGATGAGGTCGACCGCCTCGCCGGCCCACATCGGCAGCGAGGGGATCTCCCCCTGCGCCACGTCCTGTTGGTAGTCCTGCCTGGCCCTGGGGTCCGCGGCGAGTTCGGCTTCCCTGCCCCGCCACAGGTCGAGGTAGCGGTGGCCCAGGGTCCGAGCGGTGTACTTCGACGGCCACCGGGAGCCTCGGGCGATGTCGAGCACCCGGTTGCGCTCGGTGTCCTCGCCATGTCCCTCGACGATCGCCTTGGCGGTCGAGGGATCCACGAGGGCCTCGGTCGTGGCTTGGAAGCGTGTGCCTACGAGCGCTCCCGCGGCGCCCAGCGCCAGGGCCGCCGCCACCCCGCGGCCGTCGGCGATCCCGCCGGCCGCCAGTACTGGCACGGGTGCCGCAAGATCCACCACGACCGGCACGAACGGCAAGGTGGAGCGCCCTTGTCGGGCCCCATGCCCACCGCTCTCGGTGCCCTGCGCCACGATGACATCGGCGCCCAGGTCAACCGCTTGTCTGGCCTCTTCCAGGTCGGTCACCTGGATGATCAGCACCGTGCCCGACGCGCGGATGCGCTCAGCGAACGGGCTCGGGTCCCCGAAGGACAACATCACTGCCCTGGGCCGGTGTTCCAACGCCCGTTCGATCGCGTCGGCGTCGATCTGCCAGGTCAGGAACCCGATGCCCCACGGCTTCCCGCCGGCCTCCGCGATGAGCGGCAGCTCGCGGGCCAGCCACTCCGGGTCCCCGTTCGCTGAGCCCAGCGTCCCGAGCCCGCCGCCACGAGACACGGCCGCCGCCAGCGCACCACCGGCCGATCCGCCCATCGGCGCCAGCGCGATCGGGTGCTGCACACCGAGCAACTCCGTGAACCGCGTCGACAGCCCCATAACCGCTTCCATCCCCTTCAACCCGCTCCCGCGAACGTCACCTTCTGCGGGGTGAGCGGAGCGGATATGACTGGCCCCGCCGCGCACCCGGTCGTTAGCCTCGGCCCCCATGAACCAGCGGCAGCGGAAGAAGCTCTCCCGTCAACTCTTCGCAGCGATTCTGGCGGGTGAAACCGCCCGCGTGCAGGCAGCGCTGCGGTCCGGAGCCGACCCGCAGCAAGGAGACAGTGAGGGCACCACCCCTCTGTACGTGGCATCCGTGAACGGAGAAGCAGACATCGCCCGCCTGCTCCTGGTCGCCGGAGCCTCCCCCGACGCCGAGAGCAGCGGAGTCGGCTCGGACGGCACGCCGTTGTGCGCAGCCTCATGTTGGGGGCACACCGACACAGTGCGCGAACTGTTGGCGCACGGCGCCGATCCGAACCTGCATGAAGATCACGGCACAGGCCGCTCCCCTCTGCACTGGGCGAACATCGGCCCTCACCCCGAGACAGCCGAACTCCTCAGGAAAGCCGGAGCGGCAGACACATAGCACCGCCGCCCACGGACCAACTCGGCTCGGTGCACCTGCCGCCCGGCCCCGTTACCGTCACGGCATGCAGCTTTCCCGCGACGATGGTGGCCGCGGAACCCGGCCGCCGTTTCGCCTTCCGGTGGCTGCCGGAGCCGGGCGACCTTGTCGAGATCACCCTCATGCCGGAAGGCGCCGGCACGCGGGTCCTGAGGTGAGGGCCACCGCCGACCGTCCAGCCAGCCGGCCAGGGACGGTGCAGGCGAGGTGGGCGGCAACGGCTCAGTCCGTCACGGCTGTCATGGCGATGGACACCAGGATGCCTGGCCGGTCGACGCCGAGCTTGCTGACGCAACGCGGCGGTCGCACGTCTGGGAAGAACTCGTCGAAGACCTCGACGACGCCGTCGGCGTCTTCGGGTCGCATGAGCAGGGTGTGGACCATCACCGCGTCACTCAGCTCGGCGCCACCGGCACGCAGGATCGCTTGGCAGTTGAGCAGCGACCGGCGGGTCTGCTCCTGGATCGTGGAGCCTGCGAGCTCACCGGTCGTCACATCGACGCCGACCGTTCCAGCAACGTAGATCGTGTTGCCGACCTTGACCGCCTGGCTGTAGGTGGGAAACTCCGGCGCGTCGGGGGTGGAGATGACTTCTCGGGGCATCGATTGGGCTCCTGTCAGGAAGGTTCCTGCTCAACTTGGCCGTCACCTCGGCCACCAGCCGGTCGAAGGTCTGCCATCGCAGCCTCGTCCCACAGAGCGCTTCGATGCTCCCACCGCAAGCCTTCCGGTGTTGCCAGAACTCAGCTTGTCCCTTGAGACACCGTTACGTGGGTGGCGGCGCGGGTCAGTTCGGGGCGGCTGAGGACGTCGGTGCTGTCGATGAACTGGTCGACGGTGCCGATCGTCGGCAGGGAATCGATGGCCGGGTCCGTGATGCGGGCAACCAGCGCCTCGGTGAAACGTTCGGCGTACAGCACTTGGAATGGTCTGCTGTGGTAGGGCCGTGTGGCGGGGTCGACGGGTTCGGTGAGGCCGAGCTGGTTGTGCATGACCGCGATCGCCTCGTAGGCGTGGGTCAGGTGGTGCTCGCGGGTGTGCCAGTCGGTGGCGGCGAGGGCCGCGGTGAGGACCGGCGTGAGGGCGGACGCCTGGGGAACGCGGGCGAAGGCGCTGCCGAGCCACTTGCTGTAAGGCGGATAACGGCGGTCCATGAGCAGGCAGAGCCGCATCACATCGCGCACCAGGCGGCCTGCGACGACAGCGGAGCCGAGCTCGTCGCCCACTTCGCCGCAACGGCCGACGAAGGCTTCCTCCTGGGAGATGCGCTGCCACTGGCAGGCGAGCAGGTAGAGCCAGAGATCGTGTGGGTACCAGTCGAGGGCCGCGCGCGCCGACGCGAGCTCACCGAGTCCGTCGAGGAAGACGGCACCGCCGGTGACCTCGGCGAGCAGCTGGGCGGGCGTGGCCAGCCAGTCCGCCGGTGTGACGCCCCTGCGCGGGTCGAAGCCCAGTTGGGCGGTGAACCAGGCGCCCAGGTCCGTGACTTCGACCCGGTGGTGGACCGGCCCGTCGGTCCTCTCCATGACCCGAATGCCCGCTTCACCGGCCGAGGCGAAGTGCGTCGGGTAGCCGCGGAATGTCTTGGGCAGGCGTTCGGAGAGCAGTTCCGTGATCGTCGCGCCATGACGGGTGACGTCCTGCGGGTCCAAGAACAGCTGCAGACGCGGGCCCCACTCGTGGTCGGCGGAGCGGGCGGTGTCGAATCCGAGGACTTCCGAGCCGCTGCCCAGGCGAGCGGCGGAGTGCGCAATTCCGGGGATGGCCTCGTCCAGCAGGGGCCGTACGGCTTCGAAGTAGAAGTGGCGGGAGAGTTCCAGTCCGGGGACGAAGGACGGCGTGGTCATGCCGTGGAGCGTGCCGGATCGGCATGCGGTCGGTCGAAGGCTTTTACACGTCCAGCGAGTGCGGGGGTGATTGCGCGTACGGCATGGAGTTTGTAGAACCGCCCCACCACCAACCGCGAGACAGCCGCTCCCGATCACGCTGGAGGGGAGAGCTGTTCGCGCACCCATGCGGGGTCGGGGTTGACGTACGGTCGGCCCGCCACGACGAGAGTCGGCACGGTCTCATTGCCATCGTTGGCCGCCCGCACCACCGCTGCTCCATCCGCGTCACGCCAGATGTCGACCCAGTGCAACCGGCGGGCGCTGCGGCCCAACCGTATGCGCAGTCGCAGGCAGTACACGCAGCCCGGCCGCCAGAAGACGACCGGCCGGCCGTCGACCGCGCTGCGGCGTTGGGCCTCCAGGGCGCCGATCGACCTCGGGAAGATCAGCGGCGAGTTCACGCCTGCGAGCAGCAGAAACACCAGCAGGAGCGCTACGGCAGCGCCGGTGCTTCCCCTGAGGAGCAGCCCGGCAGCAACGAATGAGCCGCTGAGCACGAGCAACATCGGCAGGATCCAAGCGCGCATCATGATGGCCCAGGCTATCGAGCCGGAACGGAGCTGTTCCCGGGCATCCGCCACTTTTCCGTATTGGCGGCGCGTCGGGCACGCCGCGCCGGTGCCCAGCGGATCACGGGATTACCGTCGGCGGCATGGATGGTGATCGCCGAGGGTGGCGCCAGTGTTTGCTCAGCGGGGCGGTGTTCGCCGTGTGCATGGCCGGCACCACGCTGCCGACCCCGCTCTACCCCCTCTATCAGGAGAAGTTCGGGTTCTCCGAGCTGACGGTGACCGTGGTGTACGCCGTGTACGCCTTCGGGGTCATCGCTGTGCTGCTGCTGACGGGCAACGTCTCGGATGCCGTGGGCAGGCGGCCGGTGCTGCTGTGGGGCCTGGGGTTCGCGGCGGCCAGTGCCGTCTGCTTCCTGTGTGCCACCGGACTGGGCTGGCTGTATGTGGGGCGGTTGTTCTCTGGACTGTCCGCCGGTCTCTTCACCGGGGCCGCCACGGTGTACGTGATGGAGCTGGCACCGGACGGCGGTGCGTCCCGGGCCACGTTCGTGGCGACCGCCGCCAACATGGGCGGGCTGGGCTGCGGTCCGCTGCTCGCCGGAGTCCTCGCCCAGTACGCCGCCTGGCCGCTGTACCTGCCGTTCGTCGTACACCTCGCGCTGGCGGCCGGTTCGGCCGCCGTCCTGCTGTGGTGGCTGCCGGAGACCGTACGCGAACGGCGACCGCTGAGCACGGTACGGCCGCAGCGGCCCGGTGTGCCCCCGCAGGTGCGGAAGGCGTTCGTGCCCGCGGCGATCGCCTCGTTCGTGGGGTTCGCGCTGTTCGGGGTGTTCACGTCGGTCAGCCCGGCGTTCCTGGCGGAGTCCCTGGACGTGGACAACCACGCCGTGAGCGGGCTCGTCGTCGCGCTCGCCTTCTTCTCGTCGACCGCAGGTCAACTGGCGGTCGGCCGGGTCGGGTTGGCACGGTCACTGCCGCTGGGCTGTGCCGGGCTCCTCGCCGGACTGGCGCTGCTCGCGGGCGCACTGCACTGGGACCTGCTCTCGTTGGTGGTGCTGAGCGCGATCGTCGGCGGGGTCGGGCAGGGTCTGGCGTTTCGCGGGGCGCTGTCCGCGGTGGCCCAGGCCTCTCCCGCGGACCGCCGTGCGTCAGTGATCTCGACGCTGTTCGTGGTGGCCTACGCGGGCATCTCGGTTCCGGTGATCGGTGTGGGAGTACTGACCGGTCCGATCGGCCTGGAGGGCGCGGGGCTGGTGTTCATCGCCTGCATGGCCGTCCTGGTCTCGACCGCGGGCCTCTACTTGCTCCGGCGACCGATACGAACGAAGACGTGAGGTGTGGGCTCCCCCTGGGGTGCTGCGGGCAACGTCAGTTGTCGGCGTGGGAGTGGGAGGCGAACTGGTCGTACACGCCCTGCAGAGCGTTGTCGCCGAACATCAGCTCCAGGCTCGCGGCGGAGTCGGTGGCGGACTCCTCGCTGCGAGGGAAGAGTTCCTGTTCGTAGGTGGTGAGGGCGGACTCGGTGTCGCCCGGGTGGTCGGCGATTGCCCGGCCGAGCTGGGCGCCGTCGAGCATGGCCAGGTTGGCTCCCTCGCCCGCGAAGGGGGACATCAGGTGCGCTGCGTCGCCGAGGAGGGTGACGCCGACGTGGTGGTCCCAGCGGTGGCCGACAGGCAGGGCGTGGATACGGCGAGGTACCGCGGGGCCGTCGGCGTCGGCGACCAGCGCGCGCAGGTCTTCGTGCCAGCCGTCGAAGTGGGCGAGGACTTGCTTCTTCGCGGCCTCCGTGTCGGTGAAGTCGATGGTGTCGAGCCAGTCCTCGGCTGCCTTGACCGCGGTGTAGACGTGGATGCTGCCGTCGGACTCGTTGTGGACGAGGAAGCCCTTGTGGTCGCCGAGGCAGATGAAGAATCCGTCTCCGACCAGCGCGGCGGCGGCCGGGTGGCGGGAGGCGGCCTCCAGCAGGTCGGTCTCGACGAAGGAGATGCCCGTGTAGGCGGGGAGGGCATCGGAGACAAGGGGGCGGATGCGTGACCAGGCGCCGTCCGCACCGATGAGCAGGTCGGTGGTGATCGCCGTGCCGTCCGCGAAGGTCACCTCGTGACGGCCGCGGTCCAGCTCCCGGGCGCCGGTCGCCCGCTTTCCCCAGTGAATGGTGCCCGCCGGAAGCGAGTCCAGCAGCAGGTCGCGGAGCTGTCCGCGGTCCACTTCGGGACGGTCGCCGTTGCCGTCGTCCTCCTCGGCCAGGCGCACCGTGCCCTGTGGGTCGACGAGACGCATCGCCTGGCCGCCGGGATGGATCAGCTTGCGGAACTCGTCGTACAGGCCCGCGGCGCGCAGCGCGTCCTGGCCGGAGTTCTCGTGGATGTCGAGCATGCCTCCCTGAGTACGGACCTCGGGTGAAGCCTCCAGGTCGAAGACGGTCGCCTCGATGCCGCGGACGTGCAGCACCCGGGCCAGGGTGAGGCCGCCGAGGCCGGCTCCGATGATCGCGATGGGGTGGTGTCGGGTGGGCTGGGTGGAAGTGCTGTCGGTCATGGCTGCTCCTTGCACTGGTCGAGGCGGTGGGGAGGGTTCAGCTGTCGGTGCGGTCGGTGTCCTGCGCCGGAGTGGGGGCGGGGGCGGGAGTCGAGGCGTGGGTGATGCCGTTGATCAGTACCTGAAGAGACCAGGTACATGAGGTCCCCCGGCGGGCCGGCCAGGAGGCTTGACGCCAGTGCGGGGACATGGGG
>NZ_LIQZ01000489.1 GCF_001418655.1 Streptomyces phaeochromogenes
CCTCCTGCAGACGCAAGCGGCCCCACTCCTGGCCCCGAGCCTGTTCGCCTACCCCCAGGCCCTCACCCGCTGGGCCGACGGCGACACCAGCGACCTCACCCCCGCACACGCCACCCTGATCGAGCACGAGATCTACCGCACCTGGCAGCCCGAGGCACGCCGCCGTGCCCACCAGCAGATCGTCGAGCACGACGGCTGCGTCACCGTCCAACTCCACGCCCGCTTCAGCTTCACCACCGCCAGCGGCGAGTTCCACGACCCCCGCCTGTACCGCCTGACCGAGGACCTGCCCACTCTGCACGCCGGGCGCCTCTTCGACGCCCGCCACCGCGACGCCGACGAGGCGGACCTGCGCCGCATCCTCGCCGACGGCATCGGCGAGGCCTATTTCTTCCGCGCCCTGCCCCCCCACCAGCAGCAGGCCGCCGTGACCCTCACTGATCTCCACCACGTCCACTTCCACTACTGACCGCCCCTGCCCCCGACAGCCACCGTCCTTCCAGGAACTCCTCATGGCCCTTCTCATCTACGCCTTCCGGGACAACAACGGCCGCTGGCACGGCGACGCCGACGTCCCCCTGCTCAACCCCGCCGAAGAGCCCGGGCTCGGACAGCTCACCTATCACCCCGTGCCCGGCACCCCCGAAACGAGCAGCCCGTTCGCCGGACAGACCCTCACCGTCCTGTACGGCGTCGTCGACCTCGAAACGGGCCCCGTCACCTACCAACTCGACACCGGCGGACGCTTCTCGGCCTCCTGGCACGTCCACGCCCTGCTCGCCGCCCCACGCGGGGCGGCCCTGGCGCACCAGGACCTTCCCGGCGCGCGCGAGCAGACCCCCTGTCTGGAGACCGCGTTCACGGAAAACAACAGCCGCTACGTCCTGACCGGCGTCCGTTGCGACAACGGACAGCTCGCCGTGGAAGTCACCGTCAGCGGAGACCAGGGCGAGGTCCGCGCGGAACTCTGCGGCGCGGTGAGCGACAACGACCTCCAGCCCCTGGCGCGTCTCCTGGACGCCGCCTCCCGCGCCCTGAGCGCGCACACCGCCTCCGTCCCCTCACCGCGCACCGGCGCCCCCTGGACACCTGAGGACAGCGCCCGGCTCGCCGCCCGGTTCCGCCAGGAACGCGACTTCGGCGTCCTGTCCGTCGAGTTCGGCCGCCGCCGCGGCGAGGTCTTCGACGAACTCAAACGCCAGCAGCTGGTCTGCGCCCCCTATCAGCAGCGCAGCGCTGTCCCCCAGCAGGAGCCGGCCCCCACCACCTCACCGATCCTCAAGGAGCGCCGACTCATCCACCGCAACTCGCACGCCCGCTGGACCGACGAAGACGACAAACAGCTGTCCCAGCGCTGCGCCGAAGGCGCCACGAGCGCCGAGCTCTCCGAGGAGTTCGGCCGTAGCAAGACAGCCATCGAAGCCCGGCTGCTGAAGATCGATGCCACCGGCCCCGCTGCGGACGAGGCCCGGCTCGCCATCCTGTGATCACCCCGCCCCCGATGCCCCGGTCCGGCCCCGCAGGGCCGAACCGGCGGCGCTCTTTGACGCGCCCACCGACACACCCTAGAATCAATGCCAAATCTGATATCAGAGCTCGCATGTATGAAGGAGGCGCGACGGTGCTGCTGACAACCGGCCAGGCAGCCGGAGAACTCGGCTGCGCCGTCACCACGTTCCGGCGCCTGGTGCACGCCGGACTCCTCCCCGACATTTCCCGCCGCGGCGTGCGCGTCATGATCCCCCTCGACAGCGTGCAGGCCCTCGGCAGGCGCCGGCACGCATCGCTGGAGGGGCTCGACGCCGAAGAGATCGCCGTCCTGCGGGTAGACACCGCCCAGCGAGTCGACGAGCCGGACCGCCGCTGGATCGGCTTCGCCGCCTCGCTCACGCCCGACGAACTCCTCAAGGCACTGCGCGGCTGGTGGCGATGCGACGCGGCCAGCGTCGCCACCGGGGGAGTCCTGCCCGTGACCCTGTCCGGCTACGTGGTGGCCGTGCTGACCGGCCTTCAGCGATGGGAGAAGAACACCGAGGGCCGCCACGCCTTCCCCGACGCCCGCCTGGCCGGCTACGTCACCGACCTGATCAGCCCCCAGTTCAGCCTGACCTCCCGCACGGACCAAGACCGGCACCTCGCCGAACTGCTGCTGGGCACCCGGCTCCCCTCCCATTCCGGCGGAGCCATCGCCTACGTCCCCACGAACTCCGCCAACCATTCTTAGGGAACCCCCGATGGACGCACAGAGCTACCACGCTGCTCTCACCGAACTGCGCGGCGTGCGGGACGACATCAAGAAGGCCCGTGCCGCGCTGGCGAAGCTCGAGGCCGACCGTGACCAGCGCATCACCCAACTGGCCCGCCACGAGAAGGCGAAGGCAGAACGGATCGCCCCGGCCGCCGGGCTGAGCGTGGCGGACATCGTCGCCCTGGTCCCCGGCCTGGCCCTCCACAGCCTGACCGAAGGCGAGGTCCCGCCGCAGCCCACACCCCCAGGGACGACCGGGCCGCCCACCACCGGCACAGCCGATTCCGCCCCGGGCACTCACCCGCAACCCGTCGCCCCCGTGCCCCCGGCAGTTCCCTCACCCGTACCGGGCCCTGCCGAAGCCGCATCCGCGACGCCCCCACAGGCCCCCCGGACACTGCCTTCCATCCCCGAGGGAAACACCGGCGACGCCTGGTTCACGCACACCCGATCCCTCGCCTCGCAACGCCCGAACTTCACCCAGCAGGCACGCTCCACCGTCTTCCTCGACACCACCACCGGCGTCTTGGTCCACCGCAGCCAGACCCACCGCCTGGACCTCGGCAACCGGTCGGCCCACGACCTCCTCACCGCCGTCTTCCACACCCTCCCCGAAGGCGTGGAACGGCTCTACATCACCGCCGGCGACCCCTGGCACCGCGACGCCGACCGCTACCCCTACCTGCGCGACGCCGTCGCCGCCTGGCTCAACGCCCCCACCCCGGGCTGGCGCACCGACACCGGCCGCGGCAAGGACCGGATGGCCGGACACTTCGTCCACGCCCGCAACCCCGTCGGCCGCTACCAGCGCGAGAACGGCGACCAGCATGTCGAGATCCGCTCGGTGGGCGAGTGGTTCGACCTCGACGGCGACGACCCGGCCACCATCCGCGACGCGTTCGTCCTGCTGTGGCAGGCCCTGCGCCACCACTGGAACGACGCGGTCCTCATGGGCTCCCCCTCCCAGACCGGCCGCGACCTGTGGACCCGCACCATCCCGCAACGCGGCCAGCACGCCGAGGGCTTCCCCGTCCTGTCCGAAGAACTGCGCGGCCTGCTCCACGCCACCGCCGGGCAGGGCCGCAACGAACTGCTCACCCCACCGCGTGTGCCCGCACAACTACCCCAACTCGTCGAGTACGACCGCACCTTCGCCTACGCCAAACACACCTGGAAGTCCCCGGTCGGCACCCCCCGCCGCATCACCGCCGCCACCTTCGCCTCCTGGCCGCAGAAGGAACAGCAGCAGGCCCTCTACGGGTGCGGACACTGGCAGGTCCGCGTGACGGTCCCCGACACCTGGAACCACATCGGCCTCCTCCCGGCGCCCGCCCCGGGCGAGCGCGCCTGGCACTACCCGGCCGACCCCGGCACCACCTTCACCACCTGGGCAGGCGGTCCCGAGGTCCACACCGCTCTGACCAACCCCCTTAACCCGTGGAAGATCGAAATCCTCGACGGCATCCTGTGGGAGAACGGCAAACCCCTCGACGACTGGGCCAAGAAACTCAAAGACACCTGGACCAACCTCTGCGCCCAGGCCCACTTCCAGGGCGACGCCCAACAAGCCAGGGCCGCCCACCTCGCCTCCCGCGCCGTGCGCGCCATCCTCCTGTACGGCATCGGCTCCTTCGCCCAGCGCCCCCGCATGGTCACCGGCACCACACCCCGCACCCTGGAGCGCGATGTGCCACCGGATGCCGAAATCATCGGCTTCGACGACGAACTGATCACCTGGCAACGGCCCCGAGGTTTCAGCCGCGACCCCAACGCCCACCCCGAATGGGCCGCAACCATCTGGTCCGGCGCCCGCGCCGCCCTACTCACCCAGCGCCACCGCGACGACGACACCTACGCCGGAGCCCTGCATACCGAGCCCGGCAGCGTCGTCGCCTTCCGCACCGACGCCCTCTACCTCACCCAGCCGCAGAACTGGCCCCACCACAATCAGCCCGGCGACTACCTCCTGCGCGGCCACCTCACCGGCCCCATCCCCGCACCCACCACCGAGGAAGAACTCCTCGTCCTGCGCGATACCGGACGCACCGCCCTCCCCCAGCCTGCCAGGGAAGCCTGATGCCACCCCGTAACCGCCGCAACAGCCCCGGCGACCAGGGCGAGCGGAACGAAGCAGCCCAACTGGCCGACCAACTCCAGGCAGCCGGCTACACCAAACGTGACATCGCCCGCATCATCAACCGCGACCCCTCCCTCGTCTCCCAGTTCTACACAAAGAACAAAGGCGCCGCCTTCGTCCCCGCCCTCCAACACGCCCTCGCCGCCGTCCAGAGCGGCGGTATCACCGACCTGACCGAACTGGCCGCCCTCGCAAGCCGGCACACCACCCGCCGCACCACCGCCTCCGGCGCACAAGCCCGCGTGCGCGGCAAAGCCGTCCTCATCACCCCCACCGGCTCCGGCACCGGCCGCGTCGGCGCCCAGGCGATCGCCTCCGGCTCCTCCCGACTGCGCCCCCTGATCGCCGAAGCCGCCCGCCGTAGGCTGCGCCTGGCCTTCACCGTCCGCCTCGCCAAGACCGGCTACCTGCACCCCTCCGGCAGCCGCACCGACTCACCCGGCATCCGCCGCGACGTCATCCATCGCGCCGACCACACCGAAGAACGCTCCTACGGCTCCTCCGCCACCGGCGGCCACGACGCCGCCGGCTTCGCACGCCGCGTCGACGCCGCAGGCGGCGACGTCACCGCAGCCGTTCACCAATGGCTCGTGGAAACCGGCCGCATCCGCCCCGACGCACACATCACCCACCTCGAGGTGCGCACCTGGCAGCCGCGCTGATCACACTCACACGCAGCTTCCGGCAACAGCCCACAAGCGCCAAACCCCGCAGACAGAGCGGTAGGTTGAACCCCATGGTGCTGTCGTTGGGGGACCGGGTGCGGGCGGCGATTGCCGCGCTCATGCAATTGACGGGCGAGTCGCAAGCCGACCTCGCGGTAGCGCTGGGTGTGAGCCAGGCACAGGTCAGCCGTCGCCAGTCCGGAAGCGCGGCATGGCCCCTGGACGACTGCGACCGCGTGGCCGCGCACTACAAAATCGACGTCCTCGATCTCCTGGCCGGCCCCACACGTGCGTGTGAAGGTCTCCCGCCGGCACGTCGACGCACACCTCAACGCCAGTAGCCCCGCTGTTCCCCGATCGATGCGGTATCCGCGGCCCGCGTATGCCGCGCATCCTCTGCGGGGATGAGTTCCCGCGCGTGCTCAAGACTCTGAATGCGGTACCGGATGCTGGTGAGGCGGTTTCCTCGTGATCCGAAGAGACGATCCTGCTCTGCCCTAGGCCAGGTTCAGGGATTATCAGGATGCCGCTGCGTCTGCCGCACGTTGCAGCCAAACAGCGAGGACAGCCCGCGTAGCCCGGGTGTCGGCGTGGTCGGACCCCAGGATGCGCTCTTGAGTAGCCAGGAGTTCCGCGAAGCCTGTGGCTGCTCCCGCGGCGTCGCCTGTCTGCCCTTGCCAGTCGGCCAGCGTGCTGAGGGCCTCGAGGGTCCTGGGATGGTCCCGACCCAGGGATCGGCGTCGCTCCTTCCATACGGTGTGACATTCCTCCTGGGCTTGCTGTGCCTGTCCCAGCTGCCACAGGGATACGGCGAGGGAGAAGTGGGCGGTCGACGTGGCGGAGTGGTGAGGGCCCAACTGAGGGTCGGCCATGCGGGCTTCCAGGTCTGCGCGCAGGCGCGCTACAACCGCGTGGGGCGACTCCTGCTGATCTCGCATGGAGCTCAGCGCGAATCTGCTTTCCAGGGTCTCGAGGGCGTCCTCGCCGAGCAGCTCGGTCCGCTGCGCGAGGACGCTCTCGCACTCGGCTACGGCGGCGTCCCGCTGACCGTTTTCAAACAGAAGCACGGCCAGCTGCTGACGGCTGGCCAGAGCACTGGGATGGTCGGTGCCCAGCGTCCGCTGCTGCACACGAAGAACCACACGAACAATCCGCTCGGCCTCGATGGTGTCGCCGATGACGTGCAGCCACCGGGCGAAGCCGGACTGGGCGGCCAGCGTCCGTTCGTCCTCGGGGCTGCGCTGACGGGAGTGCTGGTCGATAGCGTGGCGGAAAGCGCGGTGTGCGGCGCTGTAGCGCCCGTAGGCATGGGCAGCTGTGGCAATGACTTCGGCTTCTTGCGGGGTGGTGAGAGCAAGGACACGCGTGCAGATGTCATCAGCCACCCACTCGGGTCCCTCTTTCCGCTCGTTGTCCTCCCGCTCGCTGGCGTCTATCAGGTACCGGAAAACATCCAACGGAGCGCTATCGCTGAGCGGAGCGGACGGCATCAACAGGGAGACGGTTCCTTCGCACTGATCGAGGGCCCAGTCCCACGCGTCCTGGACAGGCTCGGTCTGCAGCCGCGGACGGCGGATCAAGTAGAGGGTATGCAGCTCCTGCAGCATCTCGCGGGCCAGAGGGCGCGTCAGACCCAGACGGCGGCAGTCGACGGCAGCACGAACCAGCGACGCCCCACGGGGATTTGCCCCCGTACCTGATGCATTCCTCCAGCGGGCGAAGAGCGGGGGGCCCGATCCGATGTACTCCGCCAGACCGAATTCCCGCGGCGGCCGCAGAGCAGCGCCGATGCGCTCATCGGCCGACAACGGCCACGCACGGTCCAGTTCACGTCCGGACAACTGGCACTCGAGCCGGTGTTGCTTGGGATCCCGCAAGACGCGCTTGGCCTCCTGCGTCTCAGAAGAGGTATCACTCTGCAACTGGTTCAGGGTGCTGATTCTGATCGTTGCCATGATCGTACGGTGATGGCTGCCGCTGACTATGTGCCGGACGTCCTGGAACGTGAGGCCGCCCGGCACGAGATATTGATCCAGTTCGTCCAGCCACACGACGGCGTGAGACAAGCTCTTGGCGTACTCGATAGCTGCGCGCAGGGTGTCGGCGGCAGGCCTGGGCGCGATGAGAGTGTGTTCAGGAACAGCAGCACGTACTGCTTCGTACGCGCTACGAGAGGTACCCGACAACCGGTCACCGACCAGCAGCACGAACTTGCCGGCCTGTAACTGCGCCACCAGGCCGTCGTGTACATCTCGGCATACGTACGGCGGTGACGGCGGCCGGGCATCGACCGACCAGGCCTGTCGCACACCGACAAGGGTCGGGTCGTCGACGTTACGTACCAAGGGAAGCCGCTTGTCACCGGGAAGCGTGACACATCCATCCAGAACGGCCTCGCGGCCGTCGGCAGCGCGCTCAAGCCTGCGCTTGAGCAGGTCAGCGAATGCGCCCCCAGCACCCGCGATGATCACCCCTGTGACCAGCAACCATGGCGTCTTGATACCAGCTGTCTGCAGCACGCCAGGCAAGACCAGCAGAACAGCAAGGCCGCCCACCGACACGACAGCGCCGAGGATCGACACACCACGCCGTGACCGCACTGACCACCCCCGCTGATGCGCACCCACTGCTGCCGGTTGAGGCCATGGTCATAAGCGGCGGCTCTGCGGTCAACCATGCGTTCCCTGCGCGACGTGGGGCCTCGCGGATGTGCGGTCGGTATGCAGTATCCGTTCTCGGGCCGGTCGTTCGGCGTGGGGAGGAGTGGTTTTACTCCGGGATTGTTCTGGGCAGAGGTTGTTCGGCCGGGTGACCTCATTCTCGAACAAGTGGCCCGGCCGGGGGCCAGAGGGTAGATTTTGAGTTTTTCGGTCTGGATTTCCTTCTGGTGCGACTTGTTTTGATCGATTGCATGCTGTGTGGGTGAGGCTGCGGCGTGATCGCCCATGCAATCGGAAGCGCGGGTCCGTGGCTATCGAGGGCAGAGTATTGAGCTGATGGCGCTGCCTGTGAATGAGCGGGTAGCGTCCTTGGATACGAGAAGACCCCGGAGGGCGCCAACCACGTCCGGGGCCTTTATTTCGCGTGTGACCGAAAGGGATGTTCTGTGCCTTGCGATCTTTTATGTGCCCGCCGGGCCGGGGCCCTTGGCGACCTGACGAAGGTAACATGCCGCGCTTTTGGGGTTGTTAGCAGTGCTCATTTGGTGCCTGGCCGGGCATGCCGGGGCGCCGGTTGGGAGTTCAGGAGACGTGGGGCGCTGTCCGCATCGCTGCGACCTGCAGTGATGCAGGATCAGCTCGCCGGTGTCGGAGCCTTCACGGTCCGTGCTGGTGGCAGAGGCACCTCAATTTCCCTCCCTCAAAAGCGCGAAGGAACCAACACCAGCGAGTCATACGGCGAGTGCGCCGTACTTCGGGGGGATTTCCACGATGACATCCACGACCGGGATGTGCGCCGAGTGCGGCGCGGCCTTCGAAAACACTGCAGGTCCGGGACGCCCACGCCTGTACTGCGACACGGCCTGCCAGCGCAGAGCCCGGCGCCGACGCCACACCCACGAGGCGGACGTAGCGCGGCGCGGCCTACCGATGGCCCGCCCGATCGTCGAGGACATGCATCAGCTGGCTGGCTGCCTGCTGCAAGGCGAGTACGACGGGGCGCCTTTGAAGCAGCGTCTGGAACTCGTCTGGCAGCTGGTCCGGGAGCTGGAAGACTATGCCGCAGCTGCCGTCACCGATGCACGCCGACGCGGGGGAGCGAGCTGGCAGGAGGTCGCCGCAGCTGCCCAGTGCGCGCCGGTGACTGCACGCAATCGGTGGCGTCCGGAAGAAGTCGAGCGCCGGCTTGCCCGCCGGACCGCAGTCCGGCAGGAGTTGACCGAGCCGGGACAGACCCGTATCTCCCCACCCGTCATGCCGCGCAGGACCCCAACCGATTGCGGCACCAACGGCCGCGCCGTACACCGTGTCGCTGCCGGCGGCCCCCCTCGGGCGCGACTCAGCCCGGCCGCCCAGCTCGCCGATGCGCTGAACCACCTGCACCGCGTATGCGGAAAGACCATCAGAGCCCTCGCCCGCGAGGTGCGTCTCTCGCCGTCCTACGTTTCGCGGGTGCTCTCCGGACAGCGTCTGCCCTCGTGGTCGGCGACGTGCCGCCTGGCCAAAGCCAGCCACGGCGAGCCGGGAGAACTGCGTGCGTTGTGGGAGTCGGCCCGGGGAATCCGGGTGCCGGCCCATCAGGCCCCCGGCGACGCCCTGGCCACGCTGCAGGCCGCGCTGCGCGGCCTGCACCTGTCCGCGGCCCGGCCCACCCCGACGCGTCTGTGCCGCATCAGCGAAGGACGGCTGACGGCGGACACGGCCGCAGCGCTCATCCACGGTACCCAGATGCTCGATTGGGACACTGTCGCCCGGTTCGTAACCGCGCTGTCAGGCAGGCCCGCAGACATCCGGCCGTTGTGGGAGGCGGCCCACGCCGCCGCGCCGGTGCCTGCCAGCGGCCAGCCCGGGCCGGCACGGGCGTCCACCCTGTTTGCAGGAGCCTTCGGGTAGCCGTCCGTGCGCCCATTCATCGAGGAGATACCGGCCGTGTTCTGGGCATCCGCCGCGTACGAAGGCGGCTCCAGCCGCCTTCACGCGGGCAGCAGCGAGGTGCGGTTGCTGTCTGTGCGCATGCCGCTGGATTTCGTGGCCTTCTGCCAGCTGCACGCCGAGCACTACCTGCACTACGCCGCGCTGCGTCTGTCCGATGGCACCGCAGGACAGGCCGTTGTCGAGTATGCGCTGGGCGACCTGGCGACTGCCTGGCCGAGGGCATTGCGCAGCCCGAATCCTGCCGCAGCGGCCTGGCGGTCGCTGTCCGGCCGGGTCGCGGCCGCGGTGAGTCAACAGCCGCCTTCGCGTTGCCGTGCACGCGATGGCCTGCATCGTCTGCTGCCTCCCGCCGAGGCCGACGCGGTGATCTGTCACCGGCTGATGAGGCTGCACGTGGAGGAAACGGCGGCACTGCTGGGCGTTGCGGCTCCGACTGTTGTGTTTCGTCTGGCCTCGGCGGCCCACGGGCTGGGCAGCGAAGTCGCCCACCTGCTTGGCCTGAGCGCCTTCTGCCCGGCCGGTCGGTCCGAGGCCGGCGGAGCACCGGCAGTAAAAAGGGAGCCCTCCGTTCGCAGGCGGAGAGCTCCCCAACCGATGGCGTCCAGGTCACTAGACAACACGTCGGCAGTTGTCACGAGGTGACGAACCAATTCAACGATTGCATGCGTTGTTCGGCGATACAACCGGACACCCAGCAGAAAACCAGCAAACAACTCCAACGCCCTGACCTGCGAAGGGACTCTTGGGAGGCGTGGACAGTCAGCTGGCTGAAGGGGGTGTATCGCAGTTGTTTAGTATTTTAAAGACCCTTGTCTCCCGCTGCTGTGGCATGCGGACGAACAACGGCGACCGCAACACAATGAGCTCGGGCCGCGATACAGACCGCGGCCGAGCGGTGGCTGCCCCACCGTCTGCCGTTGCGCGTCACCACCCTTCTGACCCGGGCCGACGCGTTCCGGTGCGGGACATGACGACCTGTGCAACACCCCTTATCTATCCGTGACATGCGCGAAAGACATGAGGTCCCGGCGTGGACAACGGCGTCGAACCGGATGCAGTGCACCCCCTGTGGGGCGAGTACAAGCGCGACCTGCAAAGCCTCAAAGCGCAGGCGCACGATCTGCAGCAGAAGCAGATAGCACGGCACATCGGCGTGAATTCCTCGACAGTGGGACGGCGCATGAGCCACCCCCGTCCACGCACCTGGGAGGACCTCGGACCGATCATTGCCGCGTACATCGAGCACGCGGACGCACAGGGCCGGGTACTGGCCCCCGCGCACTTCGGCGACCTGGGGGAGTGGCAGCGCCGCCTGGAGCAGATTCGTTTGCCCATCACAGCCCGGCCGGCCGAACTTCCACGACCACCGGGAGAACTCGCCGTGCCACTGGTGCAGCCCTCTTGGCACAGCGCCGAGTTGCCCGCCGTCCTGCCCGGCTACATCGGCTGCCTGCTGTGCGTGCTTTTTGTACTCACGAGCTACACCACGCTCTCCTCTCCCCGCGGCAGTAGCCCCGATAGGAGGATCACCAGCTCGCCCTCGCCGGTGGACAGTTCGAAGTCGATCGAACGCGATCTCGACGACCGGTCGGAACAGCAACAGCCCGCCGACCGTGGCACATCCCGGCCCCCCTTGCCGACGCCATCAGCCTCCCCACCCGCCCGGTCCGACCCGCTCGCCCAGGGCCCCGACACACCATGCGACGTCCAGACACGGCTGCTGGTGCTCCCTTCCGGGTTTCACCTGATCGTGATCTGCCCCGGCACGTCGCTGGCCACGTGGACATGCGCTCCGCCACCGCGCCGCCCGATACGCGACACACCAGCGGATTCCAATTCTCCTTTTAGCTGCGTCGTCCTGCTATCCCGCGGGAACATCCAAACCTCGTAAGAGGGGGCGCAGTCGAGAAGAGAGGGGCGCGCGTTTTGTTTCGTGCGCCCCTCGGGGATGGGCCGGGGGGCTTGTCACCGCGGGCGGCCAGCGGCATGACGGTAGGCGTTGGTGTGACTTACCGCCCACGTGGGTGAACCTGAGCGGTAAAGGCGGGCGGGTTGTGGGCGTCACCCGGTACGAAGATCACGAACTGTTCGTGGTCTTCGAAGGGACCTGCCTTGCGTCTCGCCCGCACCCTCCGTGCTGCTGCTGTCGCGCTTTCCGTACCTG
This sequence comes from Streptomyces phaeochromogenes, assembly GCF_001418655.1. Lineage (GTDB taxonomy): Bacteria > Actinomycetota > Actinomycetes > Streptomycetales > Streptomycetaceae > Streptomyces > Streptomyces phaeochromogenes. The sequence goes on from NZ_LIQZ01000489.1 coordinate 11,810, forward strand.
CTGCGCTGCTTGCTCCCACCACTACTGCGCACGCCGCTCCGGGCGACACGGTGACCTTGCCGGTACAGGACGCCCTCCACGCTCTGCCCATCCAGGAGGAGAGCCGGGCAGGCTATGAGCGCTCCAAGTTCCGGCACTGGAACGACGCGGACCGCGACGGCTGCAACACGCGGATGGAAGTCCTCATCGTGGAAGCGGTCAACGCCCCGGACCAGGGCGCGAACTGCGTGCTCACCGGCGGATCCTGGTACTCGCCCTACGACGACGCCTCCTTCGACAGCGCCCGCAAGCTGGACGTCGACCACCTCGTCCCGCTCGCCGAAGCCTGGGACAGCGGCGCCTCCGGCTGGAGTGCGAAGGGGCGCGAGGCGTACGCCAACGACCTCGACGACGCCCGCGCGCTGATCGCTGTCTCCGCCTCGTCCAACCGTTCCAAGTCCGATCAGGACCCGAGTACCTGGCTGCCTCCTTTTGAGGGTTACCGCTGCCAGTACGTCACTGACTGGGTCGCCGACAAGACCCGCTACCAGCTGGCCATCGACCCCGCCGAGGAAGCTGCGCTCTCCGAGGCACTGACCCGCTGCCCGGACGTCCTGATCGAGGTCACCCTGGCCCGGTAGCAGGGCACCGAGCCCCTTGCCGCACCAGGCCAGGGGCCCGCTGACATCGCACCTGGCACAGGGCCGTGTCAACTCGTCGTCAGGCTGCGCTGCTGAGAGGAGCGTGGTGGTGAAGGGGGCCAAAGACGGTGTCGAAGGACCGGCCGGTGCCGACGCCGACCAGGTAGTACGCGGAGCCCGATCCCGCCCGGGATCGCGGGCCTGTGCGGCCCTCGGTGAGGATGTCGTGCGGCGTGAGCACGTCGAGGTTGTCAAAGACGTAGTAGACCGGAAGATAGGTCCAGGCGGTGAGCTGCAAATGCGCCCGCACTGCCGCCCGTTCGACCGCATGCCGGTTCGTTGTGGTGCTCGTCATGCGGCTCTTGCAGTCGATCAGGGCAAGAACGTCACCCCGCGCTGCGATGAGGTCTGGCATCCAGCGGATCGAGCTGTCCGTCGAGCGCAGGACGCGACGGACGTTGCCCGTGAGCGTGCCCTGCCCCCATTGACTGACGTTCCATCCGCGCTGAGTGAGACGGTTGCTGACGTATGCCTCGTGTTCGTCGCCTAGCGCTTTCCGCTGCTGAAAGCTCCCCATGCCAGGGAGTGTGGCGCATCGTCCGCAGTGCGAAACGTGAGGAGGCCGCAACTCGGCCAGCCGGACGGGGGCTTAACGGGTCCGGGTGTGTCTCAGTGTGTCCGCCGGTGTCCCGGGGCGTCTCAGCGCGTTCGCCGGCGAATGACCGAAACTGGTCCATGAAACCGGTCCTCCCGCTGCCGACTGCCTATGGATATGTTCCGCTTACTCTCCGTCGGTCAGGCGGCTGAGGGGATGCGCGCGGCGAGTTCGTGGGCCAGCCGTCGCGCGGACTCGGCCCGGTCGTCCGTGCCCATGCCGACATGCAGCAGAACCTCCAGCACCTCGTGCGCCTCCCCGAGGGTCAGAACGGGCAGGCGCTCCGCGAACGCCTCTGCCGGGGCGAAGTCGGTGCCGGTGAGCTCGAGAATCTCGTCGAGGGGGGCGTTGTCCACGTCCTTTCAACCGTCTCACCCGGGCTCGGGTTACGTCCGGGATAGAGAGCGGTACTGCCGTGTGCCTCAGTGCAGCCGCTGTGGAGCGGCCAGGCAGGCCCGTGGGAGGCCCGGCTTGTGTGCTCTGCACCCGCGCAGTCGCGGACCGCCGCCCGCCGCCTGACCCCGTCACCCTGACGTTTCGGCCTGGCAACACCCGGTACCGGGCCCGCTGGTCGTGTTGTGGGTGCTCCCGCGGCTGTTCAGCCGGCTGTTGCCTTCGGCTGAGGCTCGGGCTCAGCGGACTGCGGGGTTGTGGCGGCGGTGTAGAAGACGGATGAGCCCTGCTTGGTGCGGTGGGCGTGGCTCTTGGCGACCAGCCCTTCGACCGTGGTGCGCACGACGGTGGTCTTGATGGTGCGGTCGGGGTGGGCCTGGGTGAGTGCGGAGGAGATCTCGGCCGCCGATCGCGGCTCGTTCTGCTGCTTGAGGTGGTTGCGGATCAGATCGACCAGGGACGGCTTGCCGGCTGCCTTGGGCGCCTTTGCGGACGAGGCCTCGGCGGCGGGCTTCTTGGGTGCCGCCTTGCCCGCACCCGCGGTGGCGGTCTTCTTCGGCCTGCTGCGCTTGGGCTCGGCGGCAGATTGGCGGGGCACGGACCCCGCTGTCTTGGTGTCCGCCTCGGCGGCGGGGCTCGCGTTGCCGAGTGCCTGCTGCATGTTCACCAGCACGGTGTGGTCATGCTGCAGAGTGCGCAGTTGCTCCTGCAGGGCTTCGACTTCCGCGCCGATGCGTTCCTGCTCCTTGGTGTTGCGCTCCAGGTCACCTGTGATCTGGGCGATGTACTGCGATGTCAATTCTGTGCTGCTGGCCTGGCTTTCAGACATGACATGGGCCTTTCTGCAGTGCGCGAGCACGGTGGTGAAGAGCAGGAACCGTATGCGCCAGGGGATGGAGGTATTCCGTCTGGGTGACCGGATGGCCTGCAGGACACCACTGCGGCAGCCTGCAGGAATCTAGAGATAGTACGCACGAGTGGAACCAGATGTTCCAGCTGAGTGATGTGTCACTCTCCCATGAAGGCAGGACAGCCAGCAGATATGGGTGCCTCAACCAGTAACTGGCAGCCGTGCTGTCACCGTTGAACCGTTGCTTGGCCCACCCCGATCTGAGGTGACAAGTGCCAGGAGATCTCCTCGTCGCCGATGTGCCGCCAGCCGGCCAGGAGGCGGGAGCGGACCAGTTGGTCGAGGAGGTCCTCCAACTGCTGTGGGGACTGGCCGCACAGGCGGGAAAGGAGGTCGAGTTCCGTGCTCCCGGTGCTGTCGCAGGTATGGGCGGCGAGCGTCAGCGCGGTGAGCTGAACCGAGGGAGCCATCCCGCGGGGCGCGGCCAGGGGAGTGGGGCGCAGAGCCCAGTGGGCCGCGCGAGCACGGGCGCTGCGGCCGGAGGCTTGGCTGTGCATGGCGGCATCGAGCAGGCGCGCTTCCATGGGGGAGTGCCGCGGAGAAGAGCGGGCCAGCCATCCGGCGTGCTCGAGTTCACTCCACAGTTCGCCACGGTCCTGCAGCCGCATGCCGCGCAGAAATCCGTTGGGAAGCCGGATGTGCCCCTGATGGTCGGCGCGCAGCGCGCATTGCAGGGCTAGGAGACGGGCGCCGGGGGAGGAGTAACGGGGGAGCGCCACTGCGAGATAGGTGAGCGTTTCCCTCACGCGCAGCCGCTCGCCCGGTCCGTGAAGGGGGTTGCTGTGCAGGGCTGTCAGACTCGTCGCTTTCGTGGGCGCCGGGCCGGGCAGTGTGTCGGGTACGACGGCGGTGTAACTGGTGGCGGCCGCGCAGGCGGCACAGGCATCCGCAAGGCGCCACATACGGCCGCTGCGGTCACAGGTCAGGGCCAGCAGCACCGGGCCGGCGCAGCCGCGGCGGCGCGGATGCCATGGGCAGCCCCGTGCCCGGCACTGGCAGGTCCGCAAATACCGCGGCAGCGCGTCGTGTTGGGCATGGCGGGCCAGATGGGTCAGCACGGCCGACCGGGCGGAGGAGGCCGGCAGCCGGTAGCCGTGAAGCGTGCAGTGAGGGCAGCTCAACAGCGGTCCTCCCGGCTGTGAGTGCAGCCGTACGGTCCAGATGCGCTGCACCGTGTCATGCGTGGAGAGCCTCATCCGGCTCGTCTTCCTCCGATCTGGTCCGTGCCGCTGAACTTCCGTGTCCCAGACGTCTGGAAACGGGAGCCAGGCACGCTGCGGTGCTGATCCTGCACCACGAATGTCACTCCTTCACTAGCAAATAGTGCAGAGGTCTGCACTGACGGGGCAGGGGTCTGCACCGTCGGATGGTGGGGTGACGATCTTGCCGCCCGACCCCGACTTCACCGCGCTGCGCGTGACGCTGGCGCGCTTGCGGGGCGAACGCGGCTGGACCTTCGACGAACTCGCCGACCGCAGCGGCCTGGCCCGGCGCACCCTCATCGATCTCGAGCACGGCCGCACCACCGGCAGCATCACCACCTGGCACGCCCTCGCCCACGCCTTCGATGTCCCCATCGAGCACCTGCTGGGCCCCCTCTGCGACGACCACACCCCGCCCGGATCCACGGGCTCCTGACCCGGCCGCACCCACCCTGGCGCGCCACATGAATCACCCGAACCGGCGAGCAGGGGCAGAACGCACGCTCGCCTGCACGGACTTGCGTTCGATGTCACTGGGCTGTCCGTGGGACACCGCCCTCGTCGCCCCCACCGCCACGGCGTGGCACCTGGCACGGTCCGGGCCATGTGCCCCAACACCGCCTCCACTGGCCGCCACCGGGACGGCAGCCCCCGCACCATGCACCCGCGCCGCCCGCTGCGCGTGGCCGCCGCCAGCCCCAGCCGCCTGCTGCGCGCCGGCCAGAGCAGTCGCTGCTGCCGGTGCGGCCACCGCATCGACCTTTACCAGCGAACCGACCAGCGGCCCATCGCCCTGCACCCCACCGAACTGGCCACCACTGACGTACCGGCCTCCTGTCGCTGGCACCTGAGCAGCGGCATCGCCCACCCCCACGGCGACGGCAGCTCCTGGTGCCGCATCCCGCACGCCGTGCTCTGCCCCAGCCGTACCGCAACCACCCGGATGAGCCCGCACATCGAGGCCATGCGCCGCCAACTCGCTGTCCGCACCCGCCGCCTCATCGACTCCGGCGCCATCACCCAGGCCACACCCACCCCCTGCGAGACCCCCGCCGACAGCGGCCGTCCGGACCGGGCTGTCGTACAGCTCCTGCTCGGCCGCTACCTCGCCGAGACCGCCATCGAGGACCTCCGGTGCGTAGCCCAGACCCGTCAGCGCCGCCGCTGCCCCCACC
>NZ_LIQZ01000049.1 GCF_001418655.1 Streptomyces phaeochromogenes
GAGTCGCTGCAGCGACTCGTCCAGGAACGTCCCCATCACCGCCACGTAGATGATTCCCTGCGCGGCGGCGAAGTAGCCGCCGTAGACGCTGGCCAGGGTCATGCCGGTGAACAGCAGAGGGTCGCCGTCGCTGCGGGCCGGGACTCCGGTCCGTGCGCGGCGGCCACGCAGGAACTTGCCGATCAGCGGCTGGAACGCGACCAGAACGAGCGCGAGCCCCACCATCACCGGCACGATCCGCTCGAACGCCGTCGCCGGGAGGGCCAGCAGGAGCGTGGCGCCCGTCAGGCCACCCAGCAGGGCGCCGACGCCCAGTTTCAGGATGCGCCGGCGCTGGCCGCGCAGTTCCTCCCGGTAGCCGAAGGCCCCGCTGATGTTGCCCGGGATCAGCCCCAGCGCGTTGGAGACCGTGGCGGTGACGGGCGGCAGGCCGGTGGCCAGCAGAACCGGAAAGGTGATGAGCGTCCCCGAGCCGACCGCGGTGTTGATGCCGCCCGCGCCCACCCCGGCGGCGAACACGGCGAGACCCTCCAGCGGAGTCACGCGGTGACCCGCCCGGCGTGATCGCTGCCCGTGGTCGGCCGGACGGCAGAAGCAGTACGGCGGACGAGGCGCCGGGAGACGTTCATGGAGCCGACGCTATGCGGCGAACGCTTCGGCCCACGCCGAAGTGTCCCGGCTGTTCCCACCAGGCCCCCGGCCCGGCCGTGCGCCGCCGCACAGCGCGGCTCTGCCACCGGCCGGACCGCCGAGCGGCGTATCACTCGAACCGTGCCGTGTCGCCCGCTCCCTTGCGCACGATCTCGGCCTCGCCGCTGGAGAAGTCGATGACCGTGGTCGGCTCGGTGCCGCAGTCCCCGGAGTCGATCACCGCGTCGACGACGTGGTCGAGCTGTTCCTTGATCTCCCAGCCCTGGGTCATCGGCTCCTCCTCGTCGGGCAGGAGCAGGGTGCTGGACAGGAGGGGCTCGCCGAGCTCGGCGAGCAGCGCCTGGGCGACCACGTGGTCGGGAATACGGACCCCGACCGTCTTCTTCTTCGGGTGGAGCAGCTTGCGCGGCACCTCCCTCGTCGCGGGCAGGATGAACGTGTAGCTGCCGGGGGTCGATGCCTTGATCGCGCGGAACACGTCGTTGTCGACCTGCACGAACTGGCCGAGCTGCGCGAAGTTCTGGCACACCAGGGTGAAGTGGTGCCGGTCGTCGAGCCGGCGGATCGAACGGATCCGGTCGATGCCGTCACGGCTGCCCAGCTGACAGCCCAGCGCGAAGCAGGAGTCCGTGGGGTACACGACGAGCGCGCCCGCGCGGATGGAGTCGGCGACCTGGCTGATCGTCCGCTGCTGAGGATTCTCGGGATGAACGTCGAAGTACTTGGCCACGTGCCGAGCTTATGCTCTCGGCCCTCGCGGCCGACGCAGGCCCCGTGCGGAGGTCCGGTGAGGAGGTCCTACGCGGAGTCCGGGGTGGGTGTCCGCGCGGCGCTGGTGGGCTGGGCCCACCAGCGCCGCGAGCGGGTTCGGCGTGGCGGGCCGTCAGTCCCTGAGGCGGTCGATCTGCCGGATCTTGTTGGTCGCGTCCAGGGCGGCCACCTTGTACGACTCGGCGAGCGTCGGGTAGTTGAAGACGGCGTCGACCAGGTAGTCGACGGTTCCGCCGCAGCCCATCACCGACTGCCCGATGTGGATGAGCTCGGTGGCGCCCGTGCCGAAGCAGTGCACGCCGAGCAGCTTGCGGGTCTCGGGGGAGACCAGCAGCTTGAGCATGCCGTGCGAGTCGCCGATGATCTGGCCCCGGGCCAGTTCGCGGTAGCGGGAGATGCCCACCTCGAACGGCACGCAGTCCTCGGTGAGTTGGTCCTCGGTCTTCCCGATGAAACTGATCTCCGGGATGGTGTAGATGCCGATCGGCTGGAGGTCGTGCATCCGGTTCACCGGTTCACCGCACGCGTGGTACGCCGCCGTACGCCCCTGCTCCATCGAGGTCGCGGCCAGCGCCGGGAAGCCGATGACGTCGCCGACGGCGTAGATGTGCGGCACCTCGGTGCGGTAGTGCTCGTCGACCGTGATCCGCCCGCGCCGGTCGGCGGACAGCCCCGCCTTGTCCAGGTCGAGCTCGTCGGTGAGCCCCTGCCGGCCGGCGGAGTACATGACGGAGTCGGCGGGGATCTTCTTGCCGCTCTCCAGGATGGTGAGCGTGCCCTTGGGGTGCTTTTCGACCGCGGCGACGGTCTCGCCGAAGCGGAACGTGACCGCGAGGTCCCGCAGGTGGTACTTGAGCGACTCGATCACCTCGACGTCGCAGAAGTCGAGCATCCCGGGCCGCTGTTCGACCACGGTGATCTTGCTGCCGAGGGCGGCGAACATGGAGGCGTACTCCATGCCGATCACGCCGGCCCCGACGATGACCATGGAGCGCGGTACCTGCTCCAGGTTGAGAACGTTGTCGGAGTCCAGGATCGTCCGCTCGTCGAACTCGACGGTCGCGGGCCTGGCCGGGCGGGTGCCGGTGGCGATGACGATGTTGTCGGCGCTCAACATCCGGTCGTGACCGGTCACTTCGCGCAGGGCGACGGTGTGGTCGTCGACGAAGCGGCCGGTGCCGGCGAAGAGCGAGACGTGGTTGCGGGAGAGTTGGTTGCGGATGACGTCGACCTCACGGCTGACCACGTGCGAGGTGCGCGCGGTCAGGTCGGCGACGGTGATGTCCTCCTTCAGACGGTAACTCTGGCCGTACAGATCGCGCTGGGTGAGACCGGTGAGATAGAGGACCGCCTCGCGCAATGTTTTCGAGGGGATGGTCCCGGTATGGATGGAGACCCCACCGACCATGTCGGGGCGGTCGACGACGGCGACCCGGCGGCCGAGCTTGGCCGCGGCGATGGCGGCCTTCTGGCCGCCCGGGCCGGATCCGATGACGAGCAAGTCGAAGTCGCGCACCCTCCGGAGTCTGTCAGGCCGAGGCTCTCGCCCGAAAGGGTGAACGGGTGTCGGTTCTTCCCGCTCACTGGAATCCGGCGAGCTCCTGCCGGGTGCGCAGGGTCCAGGAGTGCTCCTCGCCGAGGTGCCGGACACGGTCCTGGAGTATCTGCCGCAGCAGCCGTGCGGCGCGCGCCCGGTCGCCCGCCTCACCGACACAGCGGGCGTGGGCGTTTCGGCTGCCGAGGGTGGCGGGGTGGTCGTCGCCGAGGATCCGGGTGCGGTCCTGTACGAGGATCTCCAGCAGGTCGGCGGCTTCCGCGGCGCGGCCGACGGCGCCAAGGCCGCGCGCGTGACCGCTGCGGGCGGCGAGCGTGTGCGGGTGGTCGTCGCCGAGCGCGGACCGGCAGTCGTCGACCAGGCGCTCGTACAGCTCCGCGGCTTCCCGCGTCCGGCCGCGGCGGCTCGTGCTGCGGGCGTGGGCGGCGCGGATCGCGAACAGATGCGGGTGGCCGTCGTCCAGTACGGCGAGGCTGTCGGTGAGCAGCTCGTCGAGCAGCCGGGCGGCCTGGTCGGGATCGCCCGCCTCCCCGGTGAAGAACGCCCGGTAGCGCCGCCACACCAGGGCGACCGGGCTGCGGGAGCCGTGCGTTCCACCGTCCCGTGCGCCGTCCCCGTTCGCGTCGGCCAGCAGCGCGGTGAGCAGCGCCGCCGCCCTGGCGGGGTCCCCGGACTCGCCGAGGAAGCGTGCGTGCCCATGACGTGCCGCGACGGTGTCGGGATGGTCCGGGTCGAGGACCTGGAGGCAGTCCCGGATCAGCTCCTCGAACAGCTCGGCCGCCTGCGCCGCGTGCCCGGCCTCACCCAGGAAGTGGGCATGGTGGCGCCGGTTGTTGAGCGTGTACGGGTGGTACGGGCCCTGCGTACGAGTGCGGTCGGCGACCAGGCTCTCGAAGAGCCGGGCCGCATGCGCGGGGCGGCCCGCGTCGCCCAGCAAATAGGCGCGCCCGTAGCGGGTGCTGAGGGTGTGCGGATGGTCGGCGCCCAGCAGCCGGGTGCGGTCGGCGAGCACCGCCTCGAACTCGGCCAGCGCCGGGCCGATCCGGCCGGACTCACCGAGGAACAGTGCAAGGTTGTTGCGGCTGTTGAGAGTGTGGGAGTGCCCGGCACCCAGCACCCGTGCGCGGTCGGCGACGACGTCCCGCAGCAGGTCCGCCGCTTCGGCGGGGTGGCCGGCCATGCCGACGTACCGGGCATAGGCGTTGCGGTTCTCCAGTGACTCGCGGGCGTCCGGGCCCAGTTCGTCCGTCGACTCGGTCACCAGCTCCCCGTACAGCTCGACGGCCCGCGCCGGGTTGCCGGCCTCGCCCACACAGGTCGCGTACCACTGGCGGGGCAGCCGTCCGCGGCCCAGGCCCGCCTTCTCGAACGCGGCCATGGCGTGCGAGAGGTCGCCGCGCTGGTAGGCGGTGGTGCCGATGTCGAGTGCTCCCGCGGCGTTCGCGTGGCCGATGAGGGTCTCCCAGACGGTGTCCGGGATACGCGGCGGCGGGACCTGCTCGTCGAGGGTGTGGTGGAGGTAGTCGAAGGCCTGGAAGCGGTCCCCGTCGTGCGGCAGCAGCAGGCTGGAGGTGGCGTGCAGGGGTTCCGTCGCCCAGGTCAGCGCCTCCTCCCAGGGCTCCGGCCGCAGAGCGGTCCCGCCGCGCCGCTCCAGATACACCTCGTGCAGCCGGCGCAGGACCTCCTGCGGCAGCGGCTGGTGGAAGCCCGTACGGCGGGCGTCCGCGGCGGCCGTCACCAGCGCCGCGGCGCGCGGATGGGTGCCGGGCGACCAGGCGTTGTGCCACTCGTCCAGCAACTGCGGTGCGGCGGCCAGGTATTCGGCCACCCCGTGCCCGTCCCGGCCGGCGCCCTTGACCGCCGCCCTGATCCGGGGGTCCTCGGTGTGCCGCTCGGCACGGGCGATCTCGGCCGCGCTCCACGTACGGTCGACCCGCACCGTCGTGGCCAGCCGGATCACCTCACGGCCGCTGCGCAGGACGTCGAACCCGGGCTCGTTGTCGGCCCCCGACCTGGCCCCGAACTTGCCGTGCTGCTGGGCGCTCATCGTCGCCAGGATCACCACACGGGAGTCCTCGGAGCCCAGCATCCGCTGCACATGACCCGCGGTCAGCCCGCCGACCCCCAGAAAGACGTCAAGCTCGTCGAGCCACACGACAGCCCGGCGCGTCCGCACGACGAGGTCGACCAGGGGAACGGCCGACTCCCGGCTGTCGGGCACGATGAGGTGGTACTTGGCGAAATGCTTGCGCATCACCTCGTACGCGAGCCGCGACTTGCCCGCCGTCGACTCGCCGACCAGCAGGACGAACCCCTCACCCGCACTGAGCGCGGCCTCCACCTGCGGCATCGTGTCCCGGTCGATGAACGCGGGCACCCGGCCGAGACCCGCCGCCCCACCACCGCCCGGCGGTGCAGGATGCACGCCGAGCCAGATCGGATCCCGCGCGTCGGCCACGGTCGGCACCCGCCCCCGCCGCGAGATCCTCAGCAGCCCGGGTAACGCCTGCTGCCGCGCCGCGACCCGGTCCAACGCCTGCCCGCCCGATGCGGTCACGGCCCCCGCGGGCCCTGCGACGGCAGCACCGGGCGGCCCGAGAACCGCCACGAGCACCGGCCGGGCCAAGGCCGCCACCAGGCGCACCACCCCGGCCGCCGCCGACGCGAACCACCCCGTCCGCCACGCCATGACACCACCCCCGTGCGGCTGTTGACCCTCCTTTTCCCGCTCGGGGGCCGGTGTAGCCATGCCGCGGGCGTTCCGCCTACTCGTTGGGGAACTTCCAGATGTACGGCTCGCCGTCCTCCTCCGACCAGTGCACCTCGAGGGACTTCGCGTTCGAGGGGACCAGGTACGACTCGCAGAAGACGTGGCTCTCGCCGGACTTCCAGCTCGTGACGTCGTACGGGTCCTCGCAGCCGGGGGCGTCGTCGGCGGAGCCGAGGAGCAGGGTGCCGCGCTGTCCGTCCGCCCAGATGGTGGTGCCGTCGCCCGCGTCGGAGTCGCTCGTGAGGGCCGGGCCCGCCTTGTGGGTGTACTTCACATGGGCGACCGCGAGGGCCATGCCCTTGGCGTCGGCCTTGTCCTGGACCAGCTTCTCGGCCTCGGCCTCGGTTCCGAGATCGACCTTCTGGGCGGTGATCTCGTACGTGACCTTGCCGTCCTCCTCCTCGACCTTCCCCGTGGCGCTCTCGCCGGTGGCCAGCTCGCCCCCGGAAGCCGCCTTGGACTGCGAAGCGGTGGCCTTGGGCTGGGAGGACTTCTTCGCGTCCGTGCCGGCGTCGTCGCCACCGCCGCAGGCGCTGAGGGTGAGCGCGAGGACGGCGACGGGCGCGACGGCGCGCAGCGCGGAATTGTGGCGCAGCAAGACAGACTCCTTGAGATGAAAGGCGTGGGGGAGGCCCCGGCTGCCGGTGGCGGCGCGGCCTGGCGGGCCGCGGTCAACACGGGCGGGACATGGGGGAATTCGCGCTCCTCGCCGAGGGCGCGATCACTGATCCGTTGAAGATCTTGGTGCAACCCAATGCGCTGCGTCAACAAATGTGAACGTTGTGTGAGGTGCGGTCGCCCTGGTGTGGAGGACGCGTTGAGCTCCGCGCGACGCGGAACCCCACGTCGTCGACCTGGTAACTGGGGTGGCTGCGGCGCCGTGCGGAGGCCCGGCAGCTCCAGTGCTCGTCGAACCAGCCGCCGCCGCGCAGGACCCGGTAGGTCCCGTAGACCTCGGCGTCGTAGACGTCCCAGCACCAGTCCCAGACGTTGCCGAGCATGTCGTGCAGGCCCCAGGGGTTGGGCTGCTTGCCGCCCACGTCGTGGATGCGCTCGTCCGAGTTGCCGCGGTACCAGGCGATGTCGTCGAGCGGCCCGTAGCGGGGCCCGGTCGTTCCGGCGCGGCAGGCGTGCTCCCACTCGGCCTCGGTGGGCAGCCGGTACCCGTCCGCGGCCGTGTCCCACTCGACGCCGTCCGTCGTGGCCACCCCGTCCGTCCCGGCCAGCCCTTCCACGCCTTCGGAGTCGGCGTGGAGGAGGTAGGCAGGGGTCAACCCCTCATGCCGGGACAGGGAGTTGCAGAACCGGACCGCGTCCCACCAGGACACGCCCTCGACGGGCAGCCGGTCGCCCTCGGCGTTGCTCGGCCGCGCACCCGTGACCTGTGCGTACAGCGCCTGCGTGACCGGGAACGCCCCGAGCCGGTAGGGCGCGAGGTCGACCTGCCAACTGCGTTGCGTCCGCCGGTCCGACAGCGTGACCTGCCCCGGCGGGACAGCGATCATCTCGTTCACCGTGCTCGTGTCCATGAGCTGTCGATCCTACTGAGGGTCGTGGTCCGTCTCCGGGACCGCGTAGCCGGGCACGGACGGCCAGCGGACGGTCAGCACGACCGACTCCTCCTCCGCGAACCACGAGTGGTCGACTCCGGGCCCCCACACCACGTAGTCACCCTGCTGTTGCAACGTGACGCTGCGGCCGGGGAACTCCACGCGGAACCGGCCGCTCACCAGGACCTGGAGGGCCGTTCGTTCCTCGCCCTCGACCCACTGCGCCCGCTCGTCGCCCTTGGGGTGCATGCCCCACTTGATCTCCAGGGCCTCGCTGTGGCGCGGATCGTCGGCGTCCTTGAAGTGCCCGAGCAACCAGCCCCGGTCCAGCGCCGCGTCCTTGCCCGCGTTTCCCACATACACACTGTCGTTCACGCGCCCGGACGCTAGCAGTTGCCCGCGTCCGGTGCCGTGCCGAGGGTGGTTCGGGCGGGCCGAAGCCCTACCGTCCGTCCAGGATCGCGGGCAGCTCGTCCATCCAGGCCAGCACCGCCTCCTCGTAGCGGATGCCGAAGGCCAGCGTGGCCTCCGTGAAGCGGTCGGGGGCGCCCGCGGCCACCCTCTCCCGGTAGTCCGCGAGCCGCTTCTCGTGGTCCGCGCGGTGCCCGTCGATGAACTCCGTCAGCCGGTCCCGGTCCAGCGCGGAGCCGAAGGCGATGGTGAGCAGCAGCGGGTAGCGGATCTGCTCGGAGCCCGGCGGCTCGGCGAGCCACGCGGCGAAGGCGGCCCGGCCCTCGTCGGTCAGCCGGTAGGGCTGCCGCGACCGGGGACCCGCAGGCCCCGCCTCGACGAGCCCGCGGCCGGCGAGGGCCGCGAGCTCGCGGTAGACCTGGCTCCGGGTGAGGGTCCAGAAGTCGCCGATGAGCTGCTCGGCGGTGTGCACCAGCTCGTACCCGCTGGCTTCCCCGCCGTGCAGGAAACCGAGCAGCGAAGCCGCGGTGGGGTTGAGGTCGGCCATTCCGTTCTCCCCTTGACATTCCACTGTGGACGGTGTGCCATGAAATGAAGAGCACAGTCCACTGTGGCATGTCGGGAGGCGACCATGAGTACACCGGGTTTCGCGGCCGGGTTTCAGGGGCTGCACGACGAGGCCGAAGTCGCAGAGCTTCCGGTCAAAGGGGCGCTGCCCGGCTGGCTGGAGGGGAGCCTGCTGCGCAACGGCCCCGCGCGCTACGACGCGGGGGAGCGCTCCCTGCGGCACTGGTTCGACGGACAGGCGATGCTGCACCGTTTCACCATCGACGGCGGGAAGGTCTCCTACGCCAACAGGTTCCTCGACACCGCCTCCCGACGCGCCGTCGAGTCGGGGACGATCGCCTACCCCGAGTTCGCGACCGACCCGTGCCGCTCACTGTTCGCCCGTTTCTTCACCCGCTTCTCGCGCAGGCCCACCCTGAACGCGAACGTCAACATCACCCGCTTCGGCGACCGCTTCGTCGCGCTGACCGAGACGCCGATACCGGTCGCCTTCGACCGGGACACGCTCGCGACCGCGGGAGTGGTCGGCTACGAGGACGAGTTGAGCGGCCAGCTGACCACGGCCCACCCGCATCAGGACCCCACCACCGGCGACCTGGTCAACTACCTGCTGCACTTCTCGCGCACCAGCGAGTACCGCGTCTACCGGCAGAAGGCCACGGGCACGGCCCGCGAGCTGATCGGCAGCCGTCGGATCGCCCGCCCCTCCTACATGCACAGCTTCGCGATCACGCGCCGGTACGCGGTCCTCGCGGAGTTCCCGCTCGTGGTGAACCCGATGAGCATCGTGCTCAGCGGCCGGCCGTTCATCGAGAACTACCGCTGGGGGCCGGAGCGCGGCACCCGCTTCACGGTCATGGACCTGCGCGACGGCTCGGTGCGCGGTGTGTACGAGGGGCCGGCGTTCTTCGCGTTCCACCACATCAACGCCTTCGACGACGGCGACGACATCGTCCTCGACATGTGCTCGTACGAGGACGCCTCCATCATCGACACGCTGTACCTGGACCGACTGCGCGCGGGCGACGCGGTTCCGTTCGCGCTGCCCACCCGCTACCGCATCGGCCTCGGCACCGGCGACGTCGAGGTGCGGCGGCTGTCCGAGGAGTCACTGGAGCTGCCGCGCATCGCGTACGAGCGGCACAACGGCGTCGACTACCGCTACGCGTACGGTGTGGGCGCCCGCGACCGCAGCGGTGACGACTTCCTCAACCAGCTCGTGAAGGTCGACGTGACGACGGGGCACGCGCTGAAGTGGTCCGAGGAGGGCTGCTATCCGGGCGAGCCGGTCTTCGTGGCGGCACCGACGGCCGCGCCCGGCGCGGAGGGCGAGGACGACGGCGTCGTGCTGTCGGTGGTCCTCGACTCGGCGCGGGGCTCGTCGTTCCTGCTCGTGCTGGACGCCCGCACGTACGAGGTGCTGGCGCGCGCGGACGTGCCGCACGCCATCCCCTTCGGCTTCCACGGGCTGTTCACCCGGCACGCGTCGTAGGTACGGGCCTCGGTCCCCACGCGAGTTTCGGGCCTTACGCGGGACTCGCCCAGGTCCCGCTCTCCGCGGAGCGGGACATCGCGTCCAGGGCTGCCGCGCTGTGGACGGCGTCCTCGACCGTGGCGCCGTACGCCGTGCCCTCGGCGATCGAGCGCAGGAAGTTGTAGGCCTCGATGACCTTGAGGTCGTCGTAGCCCATGCTGTTGGCCGAGCCCGGCTGGAAGGCCGCGTACTCACCGTGCCCGGGGCCCACGTACAGCGTGCTGACCGGCTGGTCCTGGTACGACGTGCCCCGGCTGACGGCCAGCTCGCCCATGCGGCGGAAGTCCCAGGAGACCGCGCCCTTGGTGCCGTGGATCTCGAAGCCGTAGTTGTTCTGCTCGCCGACCGAGACCCGGCAGGCCTCCAGGACACCGCGGGCGCCGGAGGCGAAGCGCAGCAGGCAGGACACGTAGTCCTCGTTCTCCACCGGGCCCAGTTCGCCGCCCGTCGAGCGGGTGTGGCCCGCGGTGGCGCCGGTGGGGCGGGCGCGCTCGGGGACGAAGACGGCCGTGTCGGCGGCCAGGGACGCGATCTCGCCGAGCAGGAAGCGGGCCAGGTCCACACCGTGCGAGGCGAGGTCGCCCAGCACCCCGCTGCCGCCGCGCTCACGCTCGTACCGCCAGGTCAGCGCGCCCTCGGGGTGGGCTGCGTAGTCACTGAAGAGGCGGATACGGACGTGTGTGACCGTGCCGATCTCGCCGGCGGCGATCAGTTCGCGGGCCGCCGCCACGGCAGGCGCGTTGCGGTAGTTGAAGCCGACCGTGCCCTGCACGCCCGCCTTCGTGACGGCGCCGGCCACGGCCCGCGCGTCCTCGGCGGTGAGACCGACCGGCTTCTCGATCCAGATGTGCTTGCCCGCCTCGGCCATCGCGACGCCGATCTCGCGGTGCAGGAAGTTCGGGGCGGCGATGCTCACCGCCTGGACCCGGGGGTCGGCGGCGACCTCGCGCCAGTCCCGGGCCGCCGTCGCGAAGCCGTACTGCCCGGCGGCCTCCTCGGCCCGGCCGGGCACCTCGTCGGCCACGGCGACCAGTTCGGGCCGCACGGGCAGCTGGGGGAAGTGGTGCGGCACACGGGCGTACGCCTGGGTGTGCACCCGCCCCATCCAGCCGAACCCCACGACGGCGACGCCGAGCGTACTCACCATGACTGCCCTTCTTCGGACTTCTTTGGACCGGTCCAGAACTCTTCCGGTTCACACTGAAGGCCCGTTCCCGCACGTGTCAAGCCCCTCAGAGCCTCGTCGGAACCCTTTGACAAGCCATCGATCCTTATGGAACGGTCCATTTCATGAGACCACCGACGATCCGTGACGTCGCCGAACGGGCCGGAGTGTCGAAATCCCTGGTCTCGCTCGTGCTGCGCGGATCCGACCAGGTGCGCCCCGAGAAGCGGCAGGCCGTGCTGGCCGCCGTCGAGGAGCTCGGCTACCGGCCCAACGCCGCCGCACGCAGCCTCAGCGAGCGACGCACCCGCACGGTCGGTGTGCTCCTCAACGACATGCGCAACCCCTGGTTCGTGGAACTGCTCGACGGCCTCAACTCCCTGCTGCACGCCCACGGCCTGCGCATGCTCCTCGCCGACGGCCACCTCAACCTGCGCCTGGGCGAGGACCTCACCCGCGCCTTCACGGACCTGCGGGTCGACGGCCTGATCGCGGTCGGCACGCTGCCGGGCCCCGAGGCGCTGCGCACAGCCGCGACGCGGGTGCCCACCGTCGTCGCCGGCGCCCGCGAACCCGTACTGCCGCATGTCGACCTCGTCGCCAACGACGACCAGCTCGGCGCCCGGCTCGCCACCGAGCACCTCATCGCCCTCGGCCACCGGCGCATCGCCCACATCGCGGGACAGGGCATGGTCGGCGAACTGCGCCGCCGAAGCTTCGAGACGGTCATGCGCGAACACGGACTGGCCGACACGGCCGTCGTGGAACAGGGCGACCTGACCGAGGAGGGCGGCTACCGGGCCACGGTCCGGCTGCTGAGTGCCGGCGAACGGCCCACCGCCGTCTTCGCCTTCAACGACATCGCCTGTGTCGGCGCCCTGTCGGCCGCCGAGGAACTCGGCCTCCGCGTGCCGCACGACCTCTCCCTCGTCGGCTACGACAACACCTACCTCGCGCGCCTGCGCCACCTGTGGCTCACCACCGTGGACAGCGCCGGCCACGACGTCGGCCGCCGTGCCGCACAGTGCCTGCTCGACCGGATCGCCGACCCCGCCCGTCCCGCCGAGGTCGTCCTCAGCACACCCGTGCTGGAGGTACGGGGCACGACGGCCGCGCCGCGCGAGACCCGCGCCTGAGTCGCGTACGCCACGAGCACCGACGGCGGGCGACGCGGATGGACGCCCGACCCGAACGAAGCCCGGGGAGCACCGGCGCGGGGCCGTGTCCTCGTGCGCCAACGGCTCTAGAGTGGGCGGTTTCTGACCGGTTCACCGTGTCCTTCCCTGGAGGAGCGCATGTCCCGCAGACCGCCCCGACGTTCCGTGCTGCGTGGCCTGGCCGCCGCAGGAACCGCGGTGATCGGCTTCGACCCCTTCACCCGGAGCTGGGCGGTGGCCCCCTCCGACCGGCCACTGCACGGCATCCCCGACCTGGACGGGACCCTCCACACCGACGAGGCCTCGCTGAGCGCCGCCGCCGACGACTTCGGCCACATCGTGCACCGCCGCCCGGCCGCTGTACTGCGGCCGGGCTCCGTCGCGGACGTCGTGGCGATGGTGCGGTTCTGCGACAGGCGCGGAATCCCGGTCGCCCCGCGCGGACAGGGCCACGCCACGAACGGCCAGGCACAGGTCTCCGGCGGCCTGGTCGTCGAGACCACTCCGCTCGACGCCATCCATCCCCTCGGACCCGGCAGCGCCGGCGTCCGGGTCGGCGCGGGCGCGAAGTGGAGCGACGTCGCCAAGGCCACCCTCGTCCACGGCCTGACCCCACCCGTCTTCACCGACTACCTCGAACTCTCCGTCGGCGGAACACTGTCCGTCGGCGGCCTCGGCGGCCAGACCCACCGCCACGGCGCGCAGGTCGACAACGTCCTGGAGCTCGAAGTCGTCACCGGCGCAGGGGAGTTGCTGCGCTGCTCCCCGACCCGCCACCGCGACCTGTTCCTCGCCGTACTCGCCGGCCTCGGCCAGTGCGCCGTGGTCGTCGGTGCGACCGTACGACTGGTCCGCGCGCCCGAGACCGTACGCCACTACCTCCTGCCGTACGACGATCTGCGGACCTTCGTGGAGGACCAGCGCCTGCTCGTCGGCGACCGACGGTTCTCCTACGTCGAGGGGCAGATCGTTCCGGATGCCACGGGTGCCTTCCGCGGGTACGTCATCGAGGCCGTCGCCTATGGTCCTCCCGCGGGAGACGTTCCCGACGACACCGCGCTCCTACGGGGTCTGCGGCACGACCCGTCCGGCGCCGAGATCACCGACATGCCGTACTACACCTTCCTCGACCGGCTCGCCCCGGCCGTCGCCGCACTCAAGGAAGCCGGGCTGTGGGCGTACGCCCATCCATGGCTCAACCTTCTCGTGCCCGGCCGGAGGGTTGCCGAGGTGACAGGCCGGCTCCTGGACGCGCTCACCCCGGACGACGTGGGTCCGGGCGGCGTGGTGCTGCTGTACCCGCTGGTGCGCGAGCACCTGAAAACCCCGCTGCTGCGCATGCCCGACGACCCCGTGCCCTACCTCTTCGCGATCCTGCGGACCACTCCTCCCGACGACACGGCGTCGGTCCGGCGACTGCTGGCGGCCAACCGGTCCGCGTACGACCTCGTCCGCGCGGCCGGCGGCACCCAGTACCCGGTCGGTTCCGTGCCCTTCGAACGGGCCGACTGGCGACGGCACTTCGGGTCCGCCTGGCCCCGGTTCGCCGCCGCGCGGAAGACGTACGACCCGCGCGGGAACCTCGTCCCCGGACAGGGAATCTTCTGACCGGGCCGGTCGGCCGACGACCCGGTCAGCCGACCGGGTCGTCGCACTGCGTACCCGGCGGGCAGAACCAGAGCAGGGCCGTGTCCACGAGCTCCCGTTCGTCCTCGGTCCCGTCTGCCTCGGAGCCGTACGCGACGAGTGCGTACCGTTCGCCGTCCGTTGCCTCGAAGCGATGGTCGATGACGTGCCGGGTGCCGCCGCCGCCCAGCTCGCCCGCGATCTCGTCGGCGCGGTACTCGTGCTCGGCCGCCTGCCCCACGGCGCTCGGGACCTCCTCCATGGCGATCGGTTCGTAGCCGTCGAGCTTCTCGGCCTCGATCTGCGCGGTCTGCAGCGAGGAGTACGGGGAGGTCTCCATCACCTGGAACACCTGAAGCCGTCGGGTGCCGTCCGGACTGCGGTAGTCGACGATGTCGATGCCGTACTGCGACGACCGGCTCTTGCGCTCCCAGCCCTTCGGCAGCGCCACCCGATACCCCGCGACGTCCTGGAAGGACTCGTAGTCCTCGGGGAGGGCCGTCGACGACTCGAAGGTGGTGTCCTGCGAGGGCGAACCCTCCGAAGGGACGCCGTCGCCGGTCCCGCCCGAGGTCGTCTCCGAGGACTCCTGCCCGGTGGCGGCGGGTTCCTTGTACGGTTCCGGCTCGTCCTTCCAGGCCAGTGCCCAGATGCCGAAGGCGAGCCCGGCGACCGCGAGTACGATCCCCGTCTGCTGCCGGACGGTCTTCTGCCGCGGCACGTCCAGGTACTGGTCGGTGTGGAAGAGGCGTTCGCGCCGGGAACCGCCCCACTCCTGCCGCTCGGTGTCGAACACCCTCATCGCCGCGGCCCTCCGTGTCGCCGTCCCGTGCCCGTCATCGGCTGCCTGCCGCCGTCCGTCGTCATCGCGTCGGTCATCCGAGGAGTTGGGCGATGCCCTGGACGACGGCTGTCGCCGAGGCGACGGCTCCGACGGCAGCGGCCTGCGATCCCAGCCAGCCGCGTACGCCCGTCAGCAGGCGGGTGAGGCGTTCCGGCCCGGCGGCTCCGGTGCGCGTGATCTCCGCCTCGGCGTCGGCCAGTTCACCGTCGAGGGTGGTGTCCTCGGCGCTTCGCTCCCGCGCGGGCAGGGCGTCGCGGAGGGCTCGAATCGCCTGGAGCAGTTCCGCGTGCCGGGGGTCCGGCTCCGCCGCCGTCTGGTTGACGGAGTACGCGCTGCCGTGGCTGCCGGTGGCGATCGAGCCGCCGCTCATGGAGCCGATGTGCACGCTGCCGGCACCGCCGTCCTGCGTCGGCCGGCCGGGGGTGGGGTGTCCTGTGTCGCTCATGTGCTGGGGTCCTTGGGGTCCGGTGCCTAGCTGGGGTCGGTGCTCGGTGTGCCGTGCGCCGGTGCGGGGGCGGCGTTGTGGGAGGTGGCGCTGCCGTGGGGGCCGGTGGCGACGGAGCCGCCGGACATCGCCTGGACGAAGACGCTGCCACCGCTGACCTGGTAGACGTGCTGCTCGAACTGCTCGGTCTGGTAGCCGTGGGTGTGGAGCGCCTGGCGCACGCCGTTCACGATGCGCTCCTCGACGGTCTTGATGTACCGGGTGACGTCCATCTCCTGATAGGGCGAAAGCCCGGAGGTCGACGTCAGCTGACGCAGCGAGACCCGGGGCACGTCGGGGGCCGGTTCACGGGTGGACCAGCCGGTGCTGAGCTCCCTGGAGACGGTCTTGAGGGCGCTGATGCCCGCGCTGACACCGGTCGCGGGACCGTGGCCGAGGGCACGCACCGCGCCGCGCGCCCAGCCCTCGGGCAGCTGGTCCACCAGAGCGTCCACGTTCCTGAAGTCCTTGCGGACCGGGCCGAGTACGTACGGCGAGACCTCCAGTACGAGCATGCCGCCCTGGGTGTGGACGCGGACCAGGACCGTCACCACGACCTGTTCGTGCCAGGCGCCGATGCGGACACGCAGGAACACGCGCCGCCCCTCGCCGCCCTCGTCGACGGCTTCCTTCAAGTGGGCGGCGACCTGGACGGGGTCGTAAACCGTCAGACCGTCCCGGCCGGCTCCGCCCGCCGCCGTGGCGCTCGCGTCCGGGCTGCCGCCGACGTGCAGTTCCTCGTCACGGCCGACACCGCCCGGCAGATAGACGAACCGGTCGATCTCCAGTTCGCGGAGCCGGTCCTTCCCGGTGCGTGCGGCCGAGTCGCGCAGTCGCAGCAACTGGGGCTCGATCATGGCGAGTGCGCGCTCGGCGGTGAGCGGTCCCTTGTCCTGCTGCGGGATCAGGGCCCCGTTCGTGGTGGCGTCGGCCGGGGCGGCGGACCCGGTCGGCGGCCCGGAGCGCTTGCGCAGTTCCATCGCGAAGGACCAGGCCCGACGCCGTGTGCCCATTCCGACGAAGGGGCTGTCCGATTCGTAGAGCGTCAGGGCGGCCTTCTGCTCGCGCTCGATGTTGGCGAGCAGATCCTCGTACAACGGCCCTGCCGGCAGGGCCGGTTGAGTCGTCTTCTGGAAGGTCCAGCGCGACAGCCAGCGGCACAGGGACCGGCGCTGAGTGGCCTGGTGCCACCATGCGATCAACGCGATGAGCAGCGGGAACAGCAGCGGATACGGCGTCTGTACGGTGCCTTGGAGCACCCCGGCCACGTACCAGTACCAGTAGAAGAGGGCGAACATCGCCGCACACCACGTCACCGTGCGGCCGAAGCCCTGGGCCGCCTTGGCCACCGGGTCGGGGAGACCCGCCTGACGCCCCTCGGAGCTCTGCGTCCTCACGGCATGGGCGAACCAGAGGCCGAGGGTGACGAACGCGTAGAACTGGAACCACGGCAGGGGCATTCCGGCCGTGAGCTTCTCGTCGCCGGTGTAGAACGCCGTGAACACGTCGCCGAAGCCGACCTCGGCCCCGTCGCCCCAGCTGTCGGCGAGGCGGTCCCAGAACATCACGACGTCGGACAGGAAGAAGCCGAGCCAGGCGACGAGCATCAGCCCTGCCGTGCGCGCCTCTTGCCGGGTGACACGCACGGCATGCGCCAGCACGGGCAGGACGTCGACCCCCAGCGGAGGGGCCACGGGCCGCTCCTGGTGGTCGACGAGTTCATCGATGACCCGGCGTCGGAAGCCGGCGTCCTGATAGACGCCGGCGCACAACAGCCGGGTCGCCTCCGTGCGGCTGTACGGATGTTCCGGGAGGCTCACTCCGGCCACGTCGCTCCTATGTCCCCTGGTGTCAGGGGAAGGAAGCTAGTGGACGATCGGCCCCGTCCGTCCGGTCCTCGGGCACCGGCACTTCGTTAGGGTGAAAGGCGCCGTTTCCGCTGGACAGGGCCGCGAGGTTCGAAATCTCGGCCCACCATTCGAAGCCTCAGCCCACCAGCGGATAGTGACAGGCGGCCTGACGGCCCGAAGCGGTCCGGGTGAGCGGCGGACGTTCCACCGCGCAGCGCTCCCGGGCGTACGGGCAGCGGGTGTGGAACGTGCAACCGGTCGGCTTGGCCACCGGGTTGGGCACATCACCGCTGAGGACGATGCGTTCCCGGCGCGATCCGGCCGCCGCCGCGTCGGTGCCGTCGTCGATCTCCGGGACCGCGGACATCAGGGCCTCGGTGTAGGGATGGGCCGGGGCCGCGTACAGCTCCTCGGTTTCGGCGAGTTCGACGATCTCGCCGAGATACATGACGGCGATCCGGTCCGACACGTGCCGGACCACTCCGAGGTCGTGGGCGATGAAGACGTACGTCAGCCCGAACTCGTCCTGGAGATCGGCGAAGAGGTTCAGCACCTGGGCCTGGATCGACACGTCGAGGGCGGATACCGGTTCGTCGGCGACGATCAGTTTCGGGTCGGTGGCGAGCGCGCGTGCGATGCCGATGCGCTGGCGCTGGCCGCCGGAGAACTCGTGCGGGTACCGGTCCAGGTGTGCCGTGGCGAGCCCCACGACGTCGAACAGCTCGGCGACCCGCTTCCGGACGGCGCCGGCGTCCCCGTAACGGTGGATGAGCAGCGGTTCGGCGACGATGTCACCGGCACGGCGCCGGGGGTTGAGCGAGGCCTGCGGGTCCTGGAAGACCAGCTGCATGCCGGGGCGTACGGGACGCAGGCGGCGTGCGGACAGCGTGCTGATGTCCTGGCCGTCGAACTCGACCCGGCCGCTCGTGAGGTCGGTGAGCCTGACCAGGCAGCGGCCGAGGGTGGACTTGCCGCAGCCCGATTCGCCGACGATGCCGAGTGTCTCCCCGGTACGTACCTCCAGCGAGACTCCGTCCACGGCTCGCAGCACCTTGCGGTGCCGGGCGAGCGAGTCGGCGCGCAGGGTGTAGTGCTTGGTGACGTCCGTGGCGCGCAGCAGTACGTCGCCGCCGGGCCGGGTGTCGTCGTCCGCTGCCGCTGTGTCGAGGGCTGTCACGGCGCCATCTCCCTGTCCGTCTCGTCCGTCCTCTGTGCTCCTGCGCCGGCCTCTGGGCCTGCCCGGGCCGCGAGACGCTGCGCCGCGCGGTCGTCCGGTGGCAGCCAACAGGCGTCGCGGTGTGCGGTGTTGGCGTTGCCCGCGGCGAGTTCGGGGCGCTCCTCGCAACGATCGTGACGTGCCGGACAGCGCGGCGCGAACGCGCAGCCCTCGGGGAGGCTGTCCGGCGATACCGGCATGCCCGCGATGGTGGGCAGCCGTCGCAGCCGGGTTCCGCCGACGCGCGGGACCGAGTCGAGCAGTCCCCAGGTGTACGGATGGCGGGGGCCGTGGAACACCGCCTGGCTAGGGCCTTCCTCGGCCGCGCGTCCGCCGTACATGACGAGGACCCGGTCGGCGATCTCGGAGACCACACCCATGTCGTGCGTGATGAGCACCACGGCGGAGCCGCGTGCGTTCAACTCCCGCATCAGGTCCAGGATCTGCGCCTGGATGGTCACGTCCAGGGCCGTGGTCGGTTCGTCGGCGATCAGCAGTGAGGGGCCGCAGGCGAGGGCCATCGCGATGACCGCGCGCTGCCGCATACCGCCGGAGAACTCGTGCGGGTAGGCGTTCACCCGCGAGGCCGCGTCGGGGATGCCGACGTCGGACAGCAGCTCCACCGCGCGGGCCCGTGCGGCCTTGCGGGACACCTGCTCGTGGGCCCGTATCTGCTCGGCGATCTGCCAGCCCACGGTGTAGACGGGGGTCAGCGCGGTCATCGGGTCCTGGAAGACCATGGCGATCTCCCGGCCCCGCACCGCGCGCATCTCCTTGTCGGGGAGAGCGAGCAGGTCGCGGCCACGGAAGAGGACTTGACCCGAGACGGTGACGTTCGGGTTGGTCAGCAGGCGCAGGACGGCCAGCATCGACACGCTCTTGCCGGAGCCCGACTCGCCCACCACGCCCAGGATTTCGCCGGGAGCCACCGAGAGGGAGAGACCGTCGACCGCCGTGACAGAGCCTCGGCGGGTACGGAAGGTCACCCTCAAGTCGCGTACGTCCAGCAGGGGTTGGTCGGGCAGTTCCTTGACTGGCTGATCAGGCATGGCGGGCCCTCGGGTCGAGTCGCGCGTACAGGATGTCCACCAGGGCGTTGGCGAGGACGACGAAGAAGGCCGCGTACAGGACCGTGCCCATGATCACGGGCAGATCCAGGTTCTGCAGGGCGTCGAACGTGAGCTTGCCGACGCCCGGCAGTCCGAAGACCACCTCGGTGAGCAGGGCGGCGCCGCCCACGAGCGCGCCGAAGTCCAGGCCGAACAGGGAGACGATCGGGATGAGGGAGCAGCGCAGGGCGTGCCGGACCAGGATGCGCCGCTCGGACAGACCCTTGGCACGGGCGGTGCGTACGTAGTCCTCGCCCAGCGCGGTGACGACCTCGCCGCGCAGCAGCCGGGCGTAGATCCCGGCGTACAGCAGCGCCAGGGTCAGCCAGGGGAAGAGCATGTGCAGCGCCCACTGGCCGGGGTCATGGCCCAGTTCGACGTAACCGGGTGGCGGCACCCAGGAGAACACCGTGTCGTGCAGCCGGTTCTGGGTGACCAGGTTGACGACTTCGCCGAGCCAGTAGGCCGGCAGGGACACGCCGACCACGCCGACCAGCATGATCAGTGGGTCGGCGAGCGTGCCGCGCAGGGCCGCCGCGGCGGTGCCCATCACGATGCCCACGGTCATCCAGATGACGGCCGCCCCCACCACGAGCGACAGGGTCACGGGCATCGCCTGGACGATCTGCGGGACGACGCGGGAACCGCGGTTGACGAACGACTCCAAGTCCCGGTCGATCAGCAGGTGTTGCATCATCAGCAGGTAGCGGACGGGCATCGGCCGGTCCAGCCCGAAGGAGTGCCGCACCTGGGCGAGCGTGGCCGGATCGGCGTTGCGGCCCGCGATCCGCGCGGCCGGGTCCACGCCGGGGGTCGCGAAGAAGATCAGGAACACCAGCACGCTGATCGCGAACATGACGAACAGGGCGGACAGGAAGCGCCGGAGGGCGAAGTACAGCATGGGTCACACCCCTCCGCGCAGCCGGGCGCTCGGATCGAGCGCGTCACGCACGCCGTCGCCCAGGACGTTGAGCGCCACCGTGGTCAGCGCGATGAGCAGTCCCGGAGCGATCGTCACGGCGGGCCGCGTGTAGAGGAGCCCCAGGCCGTCCTCGATGATCGTGCCCCAGCTGGCGTCGGGCGGCTGGACCCCGACGGACAGGAACGACAGCGCCGACTCGGTGAGCATGGCGAGCGCGGTCATCAGAGGCAGGAAGACGATCGCCGTGGGCACGACGTTCGGCAGCACCTCCCGGCGCATGACACGCAGGGCGGGAGCGCCCGAGCCGATGGCCGCCTGGATGAACTCCTTGTTGCGCAGCACCAGTACCTGGCCGCGCAGGGGCCGGGCGACGTACGGGACGTAGATCGCCGCGATGATCACGACGGGCAGCCACAGGCTCCCCGCATCCACCGTGAGCGGACCGAGCCGCAGTCCGTCGGTGAGCAGCACCACCGACAGACAGATGGCCAGCAGATACACCGGGAACGCCCAGATGACGTCGAGGATCCGGGAGATGACGGCGTCCACGGCACCGCCCGCGTAGCCGGCGAGGACGCCGACGGCCGTACCGATCACGACGGTCAGCAGGGCGGCGGTGACCCCGATGAACAGGCTGGTACGGCCGCCGTAAAGCAGCCGTGCCATGACGTCGCGGCCCTGGTTGTCGGAGCCGAGGAAGTAGTGGGCGGTGTCCCAGGTGGGCCCAATGGGCGTGACGCCGAGACCGAGGCCGGTACTGCTCGGGGTGAGTACCGGCACGGTCTTTCCGTCGACGACCGTGGTGCCGGAGACATGGGACTGGAACGGGTCGGTGTGGGCGATGTGGTCCGCGTACAGCGGGGCGCACAGGCACACCACGACGACGATCAGCAGGACGACGGCCGCGGCCGTCGCCGGCCTGTTGCAGGACAGGTCGGCGACGGCGGTCCGCCAGGGGCCCGGCGAGCGCCGGGCCTCGGTGGTGGGCAACGGGGCCACGGCGCGGCTCACTTGACCCACAACTGCCCGACGAGCATGTAGAACTGCTTGCTGAACCGGTAGTTGCCGACGCGCTTCGACGTGAAGTCGATGATCTTCGGGTTGATCACCGGGACGACCGGGGACTCCTTCATGATGTCCTGGTCGATCGTGCCCCACTGTTGGTCGGCGCTCTTCTGATCGGTCTGCCCGGTCTTCAGCGCGGTCCGCATCCGCGCGTCGATGCCCTTGTCGCAGAAGCCGGAGATGTTGATGCTGGAGTCGCTGCCCGGGTGGAACGAGGCGCAGGACAGCAGCACGTTGAGGAAGTCGGAGGCCGCCGGATAGTCCTGGTACCAGGACGTCAGGGCGAGCTGCACCTTGTTCTTGGTGTTCTGGATGTACGTGAACTGGATGTTGCCCGACAGCGGTTTGAGGGTGGCCTTGTAGCCGAGCTGGGTGAGCAGGCTCTGCAGGTACTGGCCGATCGACTTGTTGACCTCGTCGTCCTGAACGACGATGCCGACCTCCTGCCCCGCCGTACCGGACTTCTTGACCAGTTCCTTGGCCTTGGCCAGGTCCGGGGCCGACCAGGTCTTCCCGCCGCCCTTGGTGTAGTCGCAGGAGTCGACGTGCCCGGGGAAGCCCGGCGGCAGGATGGTGCACGCGGGAGAGGCGAGGTTCTTGCCGCCGTACAGCCGGACCACGGCCTCGCGGTCCACGGCCCAGTTGATGGCCTGGCGCGCCAACTTGTTGTCGAACGGCGCCGAGTTGACGTTGAGCGTCAGATACCAGAACGCGGTCAGCGGGTTGACGTGCGCCTGCGAGGCGTACTTGGTGCCTATCTCGTTCAGGCGGTCGGCGGGCGGCGGGTCGTACATCCAGTCCGCCTGGCCGTTCTGGACGGCGGTGACCTCGGACTCGACGGTCTGCCCGAAGGTGTAGTCGATCTTGTCGGGATAGCCCTGGGGCTGGCCTTCCCGCGACCACTCCTTGAAGTGCGGGTTGCGGACCAGCTTGAGCGCCCGGTTCGGATCGTACGAGGCCGCCATGTACGGACCGGTGGTCGGCAGTGGCTTTGTGCCCGCGTCCTTGGCCGGCGAACCCTTCGGCACCACGCTGGCATGCGGGACGGCCAGCTTGTACGGGAACTCCGGGTCCGCGGCGGTGAGGTTGACGGTGACGGTGCCTGCCGACGCGTCGCCGACGACGCCCTTGTCGAGCGTGCAGTCCGCGGGCTTCTTGATACAGGCGTCCGCGCCGACGATCCCGTTGTAGAAGGTGCCCGCGGTGGGGCTGGAGACCTTGAAGATGCGCTGGAAGGACGCCACCACGTCGTCGGTGGTCAGGGCCTTCCCGTTGGAGAACTTGATGCCCTTGCGCAGGGTGAAGGTGTACGTCTTGCCGCTGTTGGTCACCTTGGGCATGGCCGTGGCCAGGTCCGGTACGACGGTGAACGACTGCTGGCCGCCGGTCTTCTTGAACGCCAGCAGACCGTCGTACATCGACTGGTACAGCTGCCAGTACTGAAGGGTGTAGTTCACCTGCGGGTCCAGGCTGCCGGCCGCCGCGTGGGCGACCATCCGCAGAGTGCCTCCCTTGTGCTCCGGCCGGAAGGCGGAGGACCCGGAGCCGGAGGAGGACGAGGTCGGGCCGGAGGCGCTGCCGTCGTCGGAGGACGAGCAGGCGGCGGCGCTGAGGGCGAGGGCGGCGGTGGCGGCGACGAGGGCGCTGCGTCTGGTGCTGAGTCTGGTGCTGCGGGACATCCGAACTCCCGTGGGTGGATCGAACGGTGGAGACAGCGGGGCGGGGCGGCGAGTCGAGTCGGCCTTTGGATCTGGCCGAGTCAGTCGGTCGAGTCGAGGAACGCGCCGACGACCTGGAGGTAGAGCTCCTCCTCCTCGACGTGCGGCATATGGCTGGAGTGCTCGAAGAAGTGCCAGCGCACATCGGGGATGTGGTCGGCGAAGGGACGGACCGTCTCGGGAGTCGCCTCGTCGTACCGCCCGGACACCAGCAGGGTCGGCACGTCGACGAGATGCAGCCGGTCGATGACCGACCAGTCCTTGAGGGTTCCGACGACGTGGAACTCGTTCGGCCCGTTCATCGTGTGGTACACGGTCGGGTCGGCCTCGATGTTGTCCCAGGTGGCCTGGACCTCGGGCGGGGTCGGGACCAGGCGGCAGACATGGCGCTCGTAGAAGACCTGCTCCGCCGCGTGGTAGTCGGGGTGGTCGGTGGTCCCGGCGTCCTCGTGGGCGAGCAGGGTCCGCTGCACCTCGGGCGGGAGGGCGGCGCGCAGGTCGGCCGCGCCCGACAGCCACAGCTCCATGGACGCGGGGGAGTTGGCGATGACCAGGCCCCGCAGTCCCGGCGGGCGTCGTACGGCGTGTTCGGCGGCGAGCATGCCGCCCCAGGACTGGCCGAGGACGTGGTAGGCGTCGGAGATGCCCAACGTCTTGAGGAGGTTGTCGAGTTCGTCGAGGAAGAGCTGGACGGTCCAGAAGTCGGCGCCCCGGTCGGGCAGATGGGTGGACCGTCCGACGCCGAGCTGGTCGTAGTGCACCACGGGCCGGCCCTGTCGGCCGATGCCCGCGATGCGCAGCGTGTAGTCGTGACCGGCGCCGGGTCCGCCGTGCAGGACCACCAGAGGGGTCTTGCCCGGTTCGCCCGTGATCCGGTACCAGGTGGACCAGCCGTTGAAGTCGACGGTTCCGGTGTGGTTCGGTTCGGGGATCGCCACTGGGAGCCTCCCGGACCGGCCGAGAATCGGTCGGTCCCTGTCTGGAACGAGATGGGTGTGACGGGTGGCTGCGATACTGATTGGGCAAATGGTCAGGACACAAGACCTTTTAGCGGGGGCAGGGCAAGACGTAACTGCGTGTTTACGTGTCCAGCGCGCGTTTACATGCCCGGCATCCGCGACCGACCTGAGGAGGACCAGCTGACATCCGCACCGCAGCCGCCCGAGCCGGGGGACGAGTTCGCCAGGGTGCTCGACCGTGTCCTCCTCGGCGGTGCCCCTTCACCGTCCCTGCGCCCGGTCCGTGTGACGTCCGCGGTCGACGAGGTCTCCGACCGGCTGCTCACGGCGATCGCCGTCGGGGACTTCCTGCCGGGGGAGCGGCTGCCGGCCGAACGCGAGCTCACCCAGCTCCTGCGGGTGAGCCGTCCCACCGTGCGCGAGGCCGTCGGCCGCCTCCAGGCCGTGGGTGTCATCGAGATCCGCCGTGGCCGCAACGGCGGCGCGTTCGTGCGCGAAAGCTGGAGCGAGTCCTCGGCGGCCGCGGTCCGCCGGACGCTGCTGCCCCGCTGGGAGGAGTTCGAGCAACTCTTCGATCTACGAGGGCTGGTGGAGGGCATGGTGGCCGCCACGGCCGCCCGGCGCCGACGGCCCGAGGACCTCGAACCGATACGCGAGGCCCTCGGCGCGTACCTCTCCGCGACGACACCCCGCGAGGAACAGATCGCCGACAGCGCGTTCCACGAGAGCATCTGCCGGGCCACGCACAACCCGCAGATCGCCACGCTCAGCCGGGACCTGCTGACCCGGA
This sequence comes from Streptomyces phaeochromogenes, assembly GCF_001418655.1. Taxonomy (GTDB): domain Bacteria; phylum Actinomycetota; class Actinomycetes; order Streptomycetales; family Streptomycetaceae; genus Streptomyces; species Streptomyces phaeochromogenes. The sequence continues at coordinate 24,715 of NZ_LIQZ01000049.1, forward strand.
TCAGCCTCGGCTTCCCGGCGGAACCCTGGGGCAAGGGGGAACGGTCCCACTTCCACCGGGCCAGCAGGGACCACAAGGCGCTCTACGAGGCGATCGCGGCCGGTGAGCCCGCCAAGGCCGAGGAGATCGCCCGCGACCACTTCACCATCAGCGCCGACATGATCCGCGAGGTACTGGCCCGGGTGCGTGCCGGCGAACCGGCCTGACGCGCTGCGAGCCCACCGTCAGAAGGGCGGGATCTCCTCCGGAACGAGCCCGAGCTGCCGCAGGAGGCTGTAGAGGTCGGTCTCGCCCCAGAACTCGACGATCCGCCCCTCGCTCAGGCGGTAGGACTTGATGCCCGACATGGTCAGGTCACGCCCGGTGCGGTCGTGCGTGTACGTCAGGGTGAAAGCGGTGACCACCCGGTCCTCGGCGGCGAACAGATCGTCCACTCGTACGCGGCAGTTGGACAGACCCGGGCTCAATATCGCCCCTTCCGGATAGCGCCGCCCCCGCACATGCTGCCCGGCGCCATGGACCGCCACGTCCTCGGCGACGAGTTCCGCGAGTTCGTCGAGGTCCCGTGTCTCGAACACGCGCAGGTAGCGGAGGACGACCTCGGCGTTGAGCTTGCTCAGGGCGGTCGGCTCGGCGGGCATGGGAGGAACGTATCCAGCGGGGCCGACCGCCACCAGAGGTGTGCCGGCCGGTTGTCAGAGCACGGCGGCCACCTCGAAGCCCGCCTCGGTGATCGCGGCGCACACCTTCGAACCGTCGAGCGCCTCGCCCGTCACGGTCACCGAACCGGTGTCGAGGTCGACACCCACCCGGTCGACGCCCAGCACCCCGCAGACTTTGCTCTCCAGGGCGTCGGCACAGCGGCCGCAGGTCATTCCGATGACGTGGTACCGCTGTTCAGTCATGATCCCTCGTCTCTTCCCGACGTGCGCGCGCACGCTGTGGGAGCCGCTCCGGGATCAGATACGCGTCCGCCGACAGCGGTGTTCACCCCCGCCGGCGACTCACAGGGAAGCAGGTCGGGCGGTCCCACCCGCACCGCCGAGTACGTCCAACGCGGTGACCGCCACGTGCAGTTGGGTGCGATGTGCGCCGGACTCCAGGTCGTTGCCCAGGAGCCGCTCGATGGTCCGCAGCCGTTGGTAGAAGGCCTGCCGGGAGAGCCCGACGTGCTTGGCGGCGATCGACTTGTTGCCGGCGGCGACGAGATATTCGCGCAGGGTCGACAGGAGGTCGCTGCCGTGTCGTGCGTCGTGCTGGACGAGGCGTCCCAACTGCTGTTCCACGTACCGCTGGACGCGCACGTCATCGCGAAGTGAGTACAGAAGTTCCGGCAGTCCGATGTCCGAGACGACATGGAAGGGGCGGTCGAGCGTCCCGGGGCCGATCGCGTCGGCGATCTGCTCGGCCTCGCGGAACGACCGGGTGACCTGGCTGAGCTCGGTGACTCCGGGGCCGACCGCCACGACGAGCCCTTCCCCGAAGGTGCCGCGCAGATCCCGTCCGACGCGTTCCACCACCGGCTGCCAGGCCGAGGCGCGGGCCAGCGCGAGCAGCAGTCCGGTCCGGTGTTCGGACAGGTCTCCCACCAGGGCCTTGACGCCCGAGATGGGCAGTTCCGCGGCGAGGTGCCCGGTGACCGTGGTGTCCCCGGTCACCGTGGTGTCGCCGTCGGCCGTGCCCCCGTGGTCGATGACGACCGGGACGAGGCGGTGGCCGGTCGTGGGCAGCCCGAGCGCCTCGGCCCTCAGACGTGCCTCGGTACGGCTCCGGTAGCGCCAGTGGAGCAGATCGAGCAGGACGGAACTGTGCGCGCGCCGGTCCCACTCGGGTCTGCCGGTCAGCCGCGCCAGGGTGAGGGCGGTGGCGGCCTGTTCGAGGATCATCGTCTGCTCGGGGCCGATCGGCGGGCCGGACGCGTGGGGCAGCATGATCAGCCGCCCCCACGGTCTGCCCCGGTCCTCCACCGGCGCCACGAGCCAGCCCTCGGGCCCGCTCGCCGCCGCCCGGTCCGGCGTCGGGGCGGTGCGCGAGCGTCGTGGCCAGGCCTCCAGGACCTGTCCGTCCCGCGGACCGGCCGTCCGGCAGATCACCGCGTGGTGGATCAGGTTCTCCAGGACCACCGGACACCCCGTGAGGTCCGCGGCGGCCTGCACGAACTCCTCCGGGTCCGCTCCACGCAGGGTGAGCGAGGTGAACAGCTCGCGCACCTGCTGGGCGCGGCGCAGCAGCTCGCCCTGCGCGTCCAGGATCAGCGCGTGGACGGTCTGGGTGACCTCGATGAACCGCACCCCGCGCGCCAGCACGATCAGCGGCAGGTCCCTCTCCCGGCAGGCGGTGACCAGCTCCTGCGGCGCGTGCTGGTAGCGGCGCCCCAGCTCGACGACCAGCCCGGCCACACCCACATCCGCCAACGAGTCGACGTAGCCGCGCAGTTGGGTGGGATCGGCCGGGTGCGGCATGCCCGTGGTGAGGACGAGTTCGCCGCCCTCCAGGAAGGAGGCCGGGTCGAGCAGCTCGGTGACATGGACCCAGCGGACCGTGCGTGACAGCTGGTCCTCGCCTGCCGCCACCCGGGGCAGACCGGCGGCGATGACGGGCAGCCGCAGCACGTCCGCGACCGTGAGGAACGGCATGGGGGCAGCTCCAGTCCGACGACGTGCCGACCGACCCGGCACGATGTCCGGACCACTCTGAAGGGTGAGACAGACCGGCGCAAGGCCCGATTGCCCAGCTCAGCGCCGCCCTGCGCCCCGTAGGGGCGCGGGGAACGGCGCGAGCAACCACGGAGAACCCGCACCCGCGAACGCACCACACGCCCCGAGGAGAGAAGGCGACCATGACCAGTGGAGTGGTACGCGTCAGGGCCGCCGCGCGATCAGATCCGCGACCGTGGCGATCGGAGACGTACGGGCCCGCCCACCCGCCTCGTGCCGGTCCGCCCACCGGTAGGCCACGTACAGCCCGCGCACGCCCAGCCAGCGCAGCGGTTCCGGCTCCCAGGTGCCGGGCCGGTGCCCGGTCCACGGCAGCCGGGTCAGCCGGGACTCGCGCCGGAGCACCAGATCGGTGAGGGTGCGGGCGGCGAGGTTCGTGGAGGTCACACCGTGTCCGACATAACCGCCGGCCCAGCCGAGCCCCGTGGCGCGGTCGAGTCCCACGGTGGCGGACCAGTCGCGGGGCACGGCGAGGACACCGCACCAGGCGTGATCGACCCGGGCGCCGGCGGTCTGCGGCAGCATCCCGTAGAGCGTGTCGGTGAGCTGGCCGATGGTCCGGGCGTCCACCTGCCCCGCGTCGTCCGTGCGGGAGCCGAAGCGGTACGGGACACCTCGGCCGCCGATCGCTATCCGGTCGTCCGGGGTGCGCTGCGCGTACATGTGCCCGTGCGCGGTGTCGCCCAGCGTCTCGCGGCCCGCCCAGCCGATCTCCTCCCACACCTCCTTCGGCAGCGGCTCGGTGGCGATCATCGAGCTGTTCATCGGCAGCCAGGCGCGGCGCAGCCCCTTGAACGATGCCGTGAACCCCTCCGTCGCACGCAGGACGACGGGCGCGGTGACCGTGCCGTGCGCGGTGACCGCCCGGCCGGGCTCGATGGCCGTGACCGGGGACTTCTCGTAGAGGGTCACACCGAGCCGTTCGACCGTCTCGGCGAGCCCGTTGACCAGGGCGGCGGGCTGCAGCCGGGCGCAGTGCGGGGTCCAGGCCGCGGCCGTCATGCCGTCGATGCGGATGCGGTCCGCTGCCTCCTCCGGTGTGAGCATCACGGCATCCGGTACACCCCACTCGTGGTCGGCCTCGGTCTTGTGACGCAGCCGGGTCGCCTGTGCGGGGGTGCGGGCCACCCGCAGGGTGCCGCCCTTGACGATGCCGGCGTCGATCCCCTCGCGCTCGGCCACGGCGACGATCTCGTCGACGGACTCGTTCATCACGCGCTGGTAGTCGAGCACGGCATCCCGCCCGTACTGCTTCGCCAGTCGGTCGCGGGCGCCGGGCACGAGCCCCGACGCCCAGCCGCCGTTGCGGCCGGAGGCGCCGAACCCGGCGAACTCGGCCTCCAGGATGGTGATCCGCAGCGACGGGTCGGCCAGTTTGAGGTAGTACGCGGTCCACAGTCCGGTCAGTCCGGCGCCGACGATGCACACATCGGCGTCGCGGTCACCGGGCAACGCGGCGCGTGGGGTGGGCAGTTCGGCGAACCAGTGGGAGATCCGGCCGTTGACCGGGCCGGGCTGACCGAGCGTGGTGGCGCTCACGGGATGTCCTTTCACGGCGACTGGCCGAGGAGACGAGAGAACGAGGAGACGACGAAGGTCAGACGCCCAGCAGGGGAGGCAGCTCGGAGAGGTTGCTGATCTCCTCGTACGGCTGGTAGGCGGCCGACCCCGGGAAGCCGTACCGGTTCACCCAGATCCGCCGCATGCCCGCGTACCGCTTGGTCGGCATGATGTCGTACTCCCAGCCCTGCGCGGTGTGGATGATGTCCTCGGGGCCGCGCCCGGTGGCCTTCATCAGGTACTCGAAGGCCTGCGGCAGCGGCTTGTACGCTCCGGCCTGCTCGGCGGTGAGGACGTAGTCCCACTCCACGCCGAGCTCGTCGACGGCGTACGAGATGAGGTCGTCCTCGCTGTTGGAGAGGATGGCGATGTCGTACTCGCCCTTGAGACGGCGCAGCGCGTCCGGGACCTCGCGGAACGGCGTGAACTTCTTGATGGCCTCGATCAGCGCCTCGCCGTCCTCGTCCCGGTACTCCAGGCCGTGCAGCAGCATGACGTTGCGCAGGGTGCTGCGGACGACCTCGCGGTAGGGGCGGTAGTCGTCGACGACGCCCTGGAAGCGCATGACGTACGCGTCGTGGTGGAACTGGTCCGGGTCGACGCCGAACTCGGCAAGGCGGTCCTTGACGATCTCGTGCGTGGCGCTCCGGGTGTCGAAGTTGATGAGGGTCCGGTAGCAGTCGAAGCTGACGACCTTGCGCATGGGGTGAACTCCTCTGTGTGGTACGGGGGTTGAGGTGCGATGAAGGCGGGGTGGTGACGGGGTGAGCGGGTTTTCAGGACCTGCTGCTGGCCTCGGTCAGGCCCAGGTCCTTGGTCTCGGGGGCGAGGAAGTAGGAGACGACGAGTCCCACCAGCGTGATCGCCACGGCGATGCCCAGCGTGCCGCGTACGCCCAGGTCCTCGGCGGCGATCGGCAGGAGGAACGTGGAGGTGGCGGAGCCCACGCGGCTCATCGCGGTGGCGATGCCCACGCCCGTGGCCCGCAGGTCCGTCGGGAACAGCTCGCTCGGGTAGACGAACTGCAGTCCGCTGCCCGCCGCCTCGAAGAACTGGAAGGCGGCGAACAGGGCCACCACCATGAAGGCCCAGTGCAGCGGCAGTACCGCCAGGGCGATCAGTGAGACGTTGATGCACACGAAGCTGCTGATCAGGAGCGAGCGGCGGCCGATCCGGTTGACGACCACCAGGCCGAGCCCGATGCCGGCCACCGCGATGGTGGTGATCAGCGCGCTGGCGCCGTACGTGCTTCCCACGCCGAACGCGGACAGCATCTGCGGCTGGAAGGAACGGACCGCGAAGGCGGGCGCGACCTGACAGATCCAGAACACGGAACAGAAGACGACGGGGACGGTGTAGCCGCGTTTGAAGATCTCGACGAGATTGCCGAGTCCGGAGCCGCCCCGCTGTTCCTGGCGGCCCTCCGCGAGCAGCTCCTCGTCGCTCACCTCCTGGCCGAGGTGTTTGCGGACGACCGCCTTCGCCTCGTCCATGCGTCCGCGCGAGGCCAGCCAGCGCGGGGACTCGGGGATGCCGGCCCGCATGAACAGGAAGATCAGCGCGGGGACCGTGCCGGAGGCCAGCATCCAGCGCCAGGAGTCGTCGCCGAGCCCGGTCAGAGCCCAGCCCACCCAGTAGCTCACGCCGTACCCGACCCACCAGGCGAGGACCAGGCCGGACAAGGCAGGGCCGCGCATCCGGCGGGGCACCAGCTCGGTGGTGAGGGCGGAGGCGATGGGGTAGTCGGCGCCGATCGCGATACCGATGAGCAGCCGCAGCACCAGCAGCTGCCAGGCCTCGGTGACGAAGAACTGGAGCGCCGAGAAGACGACGAAGGTGGCCAGGTTGAGGACGTACATCAGGTGGCGGCCGACGCGGTCGGTGATGGGGCCGAAGACCGCTCCGCCGATGAACACGCCGACCAGGACGGAGGCGGCTATCAGGCCCGTCCACAGGGTGTCGAGGGCGAGTGCGGGCGTGATGAGGCCGAGGGCGACGCCCATCACGCCGAGCAGATAGCCGTCACAGAAGGGGCCGCCCATGGCGACCACCATGATCCGGCGGTGGAAGGAACTGACGGGCGCGTCGTCGAGCGACGAGGCCCCGCCGGTGGTTGATGAGGTCAGGGACATGCTTGAGGCTCCTGGGGGACGCGGGAAGGCGAGGGGGACGCGCGCCGGCAGGGGGACCGGGCGAAGGAGGCTTCGTACGTCAAGCATTGGAAAGCGGGGGTGGGGGGATTTTTTTAGGGGGGAAGGCGCACAGCGCTGTACGCGGTGCGGACCGGTCGTCACCGGGGTGGCCGGGCGAAGCGGTCCGGGGTTGGCCATCACCCTGGTTCAGCGCGGATCCACCGTCAATGAACACGGTGTTCTCTTGGGAGACGGCGGGTGGACAGTGTGTTCCGTGGCCGCCGACCGGTTGACACACCGTCCACAGCGGCCGTCCCGGGAGAACACCGTGGTCATTGACCCTTCCGCCACACCCCCCGGAGGGTGGGAGCGGTACCTCGTACCAGCTGCCCCCGCACCGTCTCACGCCGTGGGAGAACCGCCTTGGCCGACCGACTCGTCGTCCTGCACCGCGGCATCCTGCCGCACAACGCCGCCGGTATCGAAAGCCTCGCGGACACGGTGTACGCCACCGAGGAGGAACTGCCGCACCTCCTGCCCGGCGCGGACGCCCTGCTCTGCTGGCACTCGATCACCCCCGCCGTCGAGGCGGCCTGGCCCGCGGACCCGTCCAGCGCACCGAACTGGGTACACGTGGCCGCCGCCGGTGTCGACTCGTTCCTCTTCCCGGCCCTGGTCGACAACCCCCGGGTGGTGCTCACCAACTCGCGCGGCGTCTACGACCGGCCCATCGCCGAGTACGTACTCGGCCTGATCCTGGCCCTCGCCAAGGACTTCCCGGGCACCTGGGAACACCAGCGGCGCCGCGAGTGGCGGCCCCGCGACAGCGAACGCATCGACGGCCGGACCGTCCTCGTGTGGGGCACGGGCCCCATCGGCCGTGCCGTGGCCCGTATGCTGCGCGCCGTCGGCATGCGGGTGAGCGCCGTAGGACGTACGGAGTGCGCGGACGACCCCGACTTCGGCACCGTGCACGCCCTGTCCGGGCTGCGCCCCGCCCTGGCCGGGGCGGACTACGTGGTGCTCGCGGCTCCCCTCACGGCGGCCACCCGGGGCATGGTCGACGCGTCCGTGCTCGCGTCGATGAAGCCCGGTGCGCGGCTCGTGAACGTGGGCCGGGGCGGACTCGTCGACGAGGAGGCGCTCGTCCGGCACCTCACCGACGGCCGTCTGGCCGGAGCGGCCCTGGACGTCTTCGCCCACGAGCCCCTGCCCGCCGCCTCACCCCTGTGGGACCTGCCCGGCGTCATCGTCTCCCCGCACACGGCCGGCGAGGTCACCGGCTGGCGCGACGACCTCGCGGACCTGTTCCTCGACAACCTGACCCGCAGGGCCGAGGGCAGGGAACTGCGCAACGTGGTCGACAAGGCACGCGGCTATGTGCGGGAGGTCAGGGGCGGGTGAAGGTGCCCAGGCCGTTCTCGTCGAAGGCCTCGACGGTCACCTTCGACGCCTTCGAGCCACCCGCGTTCTCCGAGCCCGAACCGACGTCGAACGTGACGCCGGACAGCCCGCTCGCGTTCTCCCCGGCCGTGCGGAAGCTGAACGTGTCGCCGTCGAAGTGGGTGAGCCGGAACGTCGTGGGCTTCGGCCCCAGGCTCATGGTGAGCTCGCCGTCCGAGGCCGTCACGGTCAGCGGACCGTAGTAGTCGTTCTCGTACGTGCCCGTGTAGGTGTCGTCCGACCGGGCGGAGGCCGCGTTCCCCGGCGGCTTGGTGTAGTCGGTGGGGGAGCGGTCCGCCGCCAGCTGCTGCTGGTACACCTTGTCGACCAGGGACAGCCAGTCGGTGGTGGGCTCGCCCTGCTGGGCGATGTCGAAGAAGTCGAGCGCGACCGAGTCGGCGAGCCCCACCGGCGCCCCGTTGGTGAGGACGGCGATGCCGAGCTCCTCGCCGGGCAGCATCGTCACGTTCGTGTTCGCGCCGAGCTCGAAGGCGCCGGAGTGGCTGAGGCGCAGCCGCCCCTGGTCGTCGTAGTTGACGTTCCAGCCGAGCCCGTAGAAGCCGGTACGGCCCGCGGGAGCCCCCGGCGGGCTGGAGACGATCTCGGGCAGATGGGTGTGCTCCAGCTGGTCGGCGGGGACGATCTGCTTCCCGTCCAGCTTCCCGTCGGCGAGCTGGAGCCGCAGCCAGATGGCCATGTCGCTCGCGGTGGAACTCGCGCCGCCCGCGGGCGCCTGGGCGTCGGCGTCCCGTACGTACTTCGCCTCCCAGCTCCCGTCCGCGTCCTTCACATGCGTGGCCGCCTTGTCCGTCGCCTTGTCGTAGTCCGCGAAGAGGGAGCTGGTGGAGTTCATGCCGGCGGGGGCGTAGAGCGTGTCCTCCGCGAGCTTCTCCCAGGTGGTGTCCTTGGCGTTCGCGACCGCCTGGCCCGCCGCCGTGACTCCGTAGTTGGTGTACGCGTAGCTGGCACGGAACGGCGTCAGCGGTTCCTCCCGCAGATGGTCCAGGATGTACGCCCTGTCGTAGCCGAGGTCTTCGAGCAGGTCCCCGGCGTGGTCGGGCAGCCCGCTGCGGTGCGAGAGGAGATCGGCGACCGTGACGTGGTCGCCGACCCAGCGGTCCTTGAGCGTGAAGCCGGGCAGGTGCTCGGCCACCGGGTCGTCCCAGGTGATGACCTTGTCGCCGACCGCGCCCGCGACGACGGTCGAGGCGAGCGGCTTGGAGAGGGACGCCAACTGGAAGACGGTGTCCGGTCCGACGTTCCCGGACTCTCCCACCCGCCGCTCCCCGAAGCCCTTCAGGTGGACGACCCGGTCCTTGTAGACGACGGCCACGGCGACACCCGGAACGCCCGTCTTCCTCATCCCGTCCCGCACGATCCCGTCGAGGCGGTCCACGGCGTCGTCCACCTTCGCCTGCGTGAGCTGCGGCGGCGGCTGGGGCGGTGGGTCCGCCGCCGGTGCCGCGGCGGACGCGGTGGTGGTGCAGCCGGCGGCGAGGAGGGAGGCCACCGCGGCCACTGTCACCGCCGTGCTTCCGTGGTGCCTCGCCTGTCGCCGAACACCCATACCAACCATTCAACCCGCGGCACCGGACCTTGTCCTGCGGAGCCCGCCGGCCCCGCTGAACAGGGGCCGGCGGCGCTTCGGTCCCGGGCTCAGCCGCGCTTCGGAGGCGTGTAGAAGTCGCCCTGGGACGTCCAGACCCCGTCCTTCACGACCACTCGCTGCACGCTGCGGGTGCCGAGGTGGTTGCTCGGGCTGAAGTTCATGACCGGCGACACCCCCGTATCCACCTTCGTCGCCTTCTCGTACGCCTTGTCGATCGCGTCGGCCGTGACGGGCCCCTTGATGGTCTTCACGATCTCGGCGAACACCTTCGCGTTGCTCCAGCCCCACAGTGCGAGGAATCCGGCGGTCTGACCGGGCTCGTACTTGGCCATCGCGGTCCGGAACTCCTTCACCGCGGGGTCGGAGTCGGAGGGCGCCTTGACCAGCTGTACGGCCTTGAGCCCCTCGGCCGCGTCCTTGGCGAGGGAGACCGTCGACTCCGCGGCGACCGGTGCGTAGGCGTACGTCGGCAGCGAGAGCCCCTGCAGCTTGGCCTCCTTCAGGAAGGCGGCGGCCTCGGGGGAGGTGAGGATCAGGATCACCGCCTGGGTCTTCGCGGCCTTCACCTTGCTGATCACCGGGGTGTAGTCGGTGGTCTGGTACTTGACCGTCAGCCGGTCGACCTCGACCGAGGGGTCCAGCTTCTTCGCGACGGGCTCGACCTGCTTGGCCACGTTCACGAACGCGGCCGGGTCACTGTGCACGACGAGGACCTTCTTCGCACCGTCCTGCACCGTCCACGCTGCGATCGCCGCGGCCTGGTCCTCGTAGAGGGTCTGGGTGCCGAACAGTCCGGGGCGCGGCGGCTTGAACCAGGACTCGTTGCCGCCCACCTCGTTGAGAATCGGGACCTTGGACTGATTGAGGACGAACGGGAAGGCCGCCTCCGCCTGGGAGGTGCCGTTCGCGTTCACGATGGCCACGACCTTGTCCTGGCCGACGAGTTCGCGGGCGATCTGCACGGTCTGCTGCGGGTCGGCCGCGTTGTCCTTGACGGTCCACCGGACCTTGCGGCCGTTGATGCCCCCGGATGCGTTGATCATCTTGAAGTACGCCTCGGCACCGGCCTTCTGCGGCACGCCGTACGAGGCGGTGGCACCGGTCGTCGGGAGCCACGCCCCGATGTGTATCTCCGACGAGTCGCCGCCGGCTCCCGCGGAGTCCTGCTCCGCGCACGCGTTGGCGGTCAGCGCCACCACGGCCAGGACGGCCGTCGTTCCCGCGGCGCGGCGGAATTTTCTCATTGTCCGGAACACGGTCCACCTCGTTCACAACAGTTCACAACATGAGTTCAGTTTGTTTCGCAGTGGGGTTGGTTCACAGTCGGGCGGTGGTCGCGGCGGTCTCCCGGGCGCCGCTGAAGTACGCCGCTTCGGCGAGGGCGGCGAACGACGGGTCCCCGGGCCGCCCCTGAGCGGCGACCGACCCCTCGTGCAACACGGCCACCTCGTGACAGACGGACATGGCACGGCTGAGCAGCTGCTCCAGCAGAACGACCGTCAGGCCGTCGTGGGCCAGCCGCACCAGCCGGTCGTACACCTCGTCGACCAGCGCGGGCGCGAGCCCGAGTGCCGGCTCGTCGACGATCAGGACGTCGGGCTTGACGATCAGGGCGCGGGCGATGGCGAGCATCTGCTGCTCCCCGCCCGACAGCCCGGCGGCCGGCACGGACATGCGGTCGCGCAATCGCGGCGGCAGCCACTCGGTGGTCTCCGCAAGGCGCTCGCGCAGCGGGGCCCCGGTGATGCCCGCCGCGTAGGCCGCGACCTCGAGGTTCTCCCGCAGCGACAGCGTCTTGAACAGGGCCCGTCCCTCGGGCGCCAGGCTCGTACGGACGGTCCCGCCCGTCTCCCTGCTCCCGCGCGCGGGCTTCAGCGAGCCGTGCAGGATCCCGGCGAGGGTGCTCTTCCCGGCGCCGTTGGCGCCGGCGATCCCGAGCACGACCCCCTCGCGTACGTCGAGGTCGACATCCCGCAGGGCGACCACCCCGCCGTAGGTGTGACCGACCCCGCTCAGCCGCAGCACGCTCCGCTCACCGACCCGCTCGGGAAGCTCGGCCCGGCCGCCGACCGTACCCAGGTACGACGACCGCACCTCGGGGTTGTCCAGCACGGTGTCGGGGGTGCCCTCGCCGATGGTGCGGCCGAAGTCGAAGGCCAGCACCCGGTGTGCGACGGAGAACAGGTCGTCGAGCACGTGGTCGATGACCAGCACGGCGGTGCCCTGTGCGTGCAGCCGCCTGATCTGCTGTGCCAGCAGGGCCCGTTCGCCGGCGTCGAGGCCGCCGAACGGCTCGTCCAGCACCAGGAGTTTCGGCTCCTCGGCCATCGCACGGGCGAGGTCCAGGCGCTTCTGCAGCCCGAACGGCAGCTCTCCCGGCCGTCGGTCGGCCACGTCGGCGAGGCCGACCGAGTCGAGCAGCCGCGCGACGTCGGCCCGGTCCCGGGCGGTGATCCAGCGGCGCGTGCACAACACGTTCTCGGCGACGGTGAGTTCGGAGAACACCTCCGCGTGCTGGAAGGTACGGCCGATGCCCAGCCGGCGCCGCGCGGTGGCCCGCGCCTTGAGCAGGGAACCGCCCGCGAAATCGACCGTGCCGCTCACCCGGCCGTTGCCGGTCAGGCCCGACACCGCGTTCAACAGGGTTGTCTTTCCCGCCCCATTGGGCCCGATCACGGCCAGGACCTCGTCCTGCCGCAGCGACACCGAGGCGTCCTCCAGTGCCTTCAGCCCGCCGTACGCGACCGACACGTGCTCCAGGCGCAGTACGACGGCGGCCTCACCTGTGGCGGCGGTGGCCGTGGCCGGTTGCCGCGGTGCGAGGTCGGCGGCAGGGTTTGGCTTCGCGGGCGTGGGCGCCGGCCGTCGCCACACCCGCCGGAGCGCCGACCGCAGGGGCGCGCTGAGGAACGGCACCACTCCGCCGGGCAGGAACAGCAGCACCCCGACCAGCACCAGGCCCTGCACGACCGGCTGGGGGAGGCCCACGGCGGACGACAGCGAGGGGTTCCAGGTCAGATAGGCGCCGCCGGCCACCGCGCCGATGATGGTTCCGACCCCGCCCAGCACACACGCCGCGATGAGCGCGATGCCGAGGTTGAGGGAGAACGGGTCCGGGCTGACGAAACCGGTGATCAGCCCGAGCAGCACCCCCGCGAACGTGGTGAACGCGGCGCTCACCGCGAAGGCCAGCGCCGACTGCGCTTCGGGCGCGATGCCGATCGTACGGGCCGCCAGGGGATGCGATTTCGCGGCCACCAGCCGCATCCGCAGCCCGGACGCGGCGGCCGGCACCGCCAGCGCGAGCACCACGGCCGCGGCGCCCACCGCGAGGTACTGGGACTCGGTGCTGCCGCCCGCGAGGGTGCCCAGGCCCAGGGAGCTGCGCAGTTGGAGCACCGCGACGCCCTGGTCGCCGCCGGTCACGCTGCTCCAGCGGTTGACCAGCTCCAGCGTCACCATGGTGAAGGCGAGCGTCAGCAGGGCGATGTAGAGCATCGAGAACCTGGCACCCGCGTACCCGAGGAAGGCGCCGAGGACGGTCCCGGTGACCACTGCTCCCAGGACCACCGTCTCCAGCGACCAGCCGTGGCCACTGCCGTACGCGGCGAAGTAGGCGCCGATGGCGAAGAACGCCGGGTGGCCCACCGACCAGATGCCGGACCAGCCTGCGAGCAGGCCGACGGACAGCACGACGATGGTGTAGATCGCGGCGAGCGCCACCGAGTACATCTGGTAGGCCGGGATCGCGCCGGAGGCCATGAAGGCCATGAGTACCGCGCCGGCGGCCGGCCCGAGCGCGGCCTTCGCGAGGAGGGAACGGTTGAAGACCATGGATACGACCCCTCAGACCCGTTGGAAGGTGCGGGTGCCGAAGATGCCCTGAGGGCGGATCAGCAGCACGAGAACAGTGAACGAGAAGACGAATGTGTCCCGGAGGCTGGCGGAGGCGTAGTTGGCCGCGAGGTTGTCCAGCACGCCGACGGTGAGTCCGCCGACGACAGCGCCGTACATGCTCGTCAGGCCGCCCAGGAAGATCCCGGCGAAGGCGCGGAACAGCGGTGCGACGAGGGCGGTCGGGACCAGCCCCGACCTCGGTGCGTACAGACACGCGGCGAGTGCGGCGAGGCCGAGGCCGAGTGCCCAGGCGATCCGGGCGAGGCGCTGCGCCCCGAGCCCGACGACGCGCGCGGTTTCCGCGTTCTCGGCCACCGCGCGCATCGCGGAGCCGAGCGTCGTGCGGGCGAACAGATAGCCCACGACGGCCATCGCCACCGCGGCGACGGCGATCGTCACCAGGCTCTGGACCGGCAGTGCCGCGCCCGACCAACTCACCGTGCCGTTGACGAGGTTGGGGAACGACTTCGGCTCGTCGCCCCAGACCGAGCTTGCGATGTTCTCGACCACCAGGGACACGCCCATCGTCACGACCAGCGCGGAGAACAACTGTCCCTGGCCCAGCGGCCTGATCACGGTCTCGCGCACCAGCAGGCCCGCCACGACGGTGATGGTGACGGCCGCGACGATGCCGAGCACCGTCGCCACCCCCTGGTCCCGGAGCGAGACCGCCACGTACAGGCCCAGGGTCGCCAGGGACGCCATCGCGAAGTTCACGACGTCCGTGGCCCGATAGATGATGACCAGGCCGAGTCCGATGAGGCCGTACACGGCTCCGCTGGCCACGCCGCTGACCAGGACCAGCAGAAACTGACTCACGGTCCCTCCTTCTTCGAAGAGCTTCGAGAAGCGCGTGCGGCGTGTTCGCGCCACGTGCTCGAAAGCCGGGTGCGCGGTACTCGCCGCTTAGTAAAGTGAACTCAATTCAGTAAGCTAGGCACTCCGGTGCCGGACGGGCAAGACTCGTGCACGGGATTTGTCGGAGTGCGGGTGATCTGGTGCGGGTCCGGCATGGTCCGCCTGTCCGGCACGGTCCGCCGGACAGGCGGGCGGACAGGCGGCGACAGGCTCTAGCGCCGGCGCAGCGCGGTCCGTGCCGCCGCCAGGCCGAACACGAGGGCGGGGGCGAGGCCGCCCGCGTAGGCGCGCCGGTAGAGCCCGCCCGCGTCCGCACCGGCCACGAGCAGGCCGGGCACGGTGTGCCGCCCGTCCGCCGCCAGGGCGCGGGCCTCGGTGTCGATGAGCAGACCGCCGAAGGTGAAGGTGATCGCGGGGGCGGCCTCGATCACGTAGAAGGGCGGCTCGTCGAGCGGTTGCCGGTCGAGCAGTCGCCCGGGGGCCGGCTCGCCGCCCCCGCCGACGGTGGCGTTGTACTCCTCGACCCGGTCACGGATCCTGGCGCCCGGGTAGCCCCACTCCTCGGGCATCCACGCGAACTCCTCCAGGCTGTCGGCGACCGCGCTGCGGGCGCCCGCGCGATGGCAGAGCTGGAACTTGTCCACGCCCGGGATGCCCTCCACGTACGACGCGGAGATCCACTCGCGGTGCACCCGCGCGTCGGCGACCAGCAGCCCGCGGGCCTGCGGTCTCTCCAGCAGCGCCATGGTGGTCAGATGGTCCCCGACGGTCTCGTCGACGAACCGTTCGCCCGTGAGGTCGAACAGCAGGGCGTGCTCGCTGTAGTAGAGGGCGAGGTCGACGAATCGGGCCGGGTCGGCGAGGGAAACGCCCGCAGGCATCAGATGCCCGTAGAAACCCGCGTCCTTCTTGCCGAAGGCGGCCCCCGCCGCGCGACCGAGCGACAGCCCGTCGCCCCGGCTGTGCGGGTTGGCCCGCAGCTCGATGTCCGCGGCCTGGGGATGTACGTGTTCCGTGCGCAGGCCCGGATCGCCCTGGAATCCGCCGGTGGCGAGCAGGGTCCAGGTGGCGTCGATCCGACGGGTCGATCCGTCCGGCAGCATGCACTCCGCACCCGTGACCACGCCGTTCTCCGTCAGCAGGGTGCGCGTCGAGGTGGCCGTCAGTACCTCGCCGCCCCGGTCGCGGATCAACCGCTCGCAGGTGTCGAGGTAGTGGTTCGTGTCGAGCTGATGTCCCCGGCCGAAGCCGAGTACGGGCACCGGCGGCCGGCATTCCACGCCGAGCGACCGGATCCAGTCCACCGCGTCGGCGAACCCGTCCACCAGGGCCGCGGCGAGTTCCGCGTCGCCGTCGGGATTGACGCGACGCAATTCATCGAAGGTGGGGGTCGTCCATACGAAGCCGGCGAAGCGTGCCGAACCGCCGGGGCGCTCCGCCTTCTCCACGAGAACCACGGAGCCGCCTTCCGCGGCCACCCGGGCGGCGGCCGAGAGCCCGGCCATTCCGCCGCCCACCACCAGCAGATCCACTGTTCCAACACCCATAGCGGGTCCCACCGCCTTGTCGTGTCGCTGAGTGACCTGAACCCTAATTGAACTCACTTCTGGAGTCGAGAGGTGTGTCGGTACGAGCTTTGGCAGGGCTGCTTTCGGCCGGGCAGGGCGGTCCGGGTCAGTCGGGGACGAGCACCGTACGCCCCCGCGTGTGGCCGGAGCGCAGTCTGTCGATCGCCTCCGGCGCGCTGGACAGGGCGAACTCCTCCGTCTCCACCCTCACCACGCCCTTGCGTGCCAGGGCGACGACCTCTTCGAGCTCCGGCCGCGTCCCCCAGAAAGGCAGTGAGATCCGCACCCCGGGAGGCAGTGCGCCGGGCTTGCGGACGGTGAGCTCCCCGCCGCCGCTCCCGACGACTGCCAGCTCGCCGCCCGACCGCAGGGCGCCGACCGCGAGTTCCAGGCTGGAGCGGTTGCCGACGAAGTCGAGCACGGCGTCCACACCGATCCCACCGGCCCGTCGCCGGAGCGCCTCCGCGGTGTCGGGCCGCAGCAGCGTGCCGAAGTGAGCACCGCACGCGTCGGCCAGGGCGAGAGCCTCCTCGCGTACGTCCACGGCGAGGACCCGCGCCGACGTCGTGGCCCGCAGAATCTGCACCGCCAGATGC
>NZ_LIQZ01000490.1 GCF_001418655.1 Streptomyces phaeochromogenes
GGGTAGGGGCGGCGGGGGCGAGGAAAAACCCCTAGCCCTGCGGGTGGTGGGCCGGGATCTCCGGGAGCGTGCCGGTCGTCTCGTACGTCGACAGCATGTCGATGCGACGGATGTGGCGCTCGTCACCGGAGAACGGCGTGCCGAGGAAGATCTCGACGAACTTGGTCGCCTCCTCCTCGGTGTGCATACGGGCACCGACAGCCACCACGTTGGCGTCGTTGTGCTCCCGCCCGAGCGCCGCGGTCTGCTCGCTCCAGGCGAGCGCGGCCCGCACCCCCTCGACCTTGTTCGCCGCGATCTGCTCCCCGTTCCCCGAGCCGCCGATCACGATGCCCAGCGAGCCCGGGTCGGCCGCCGTGCGCTCCGCGGCGCGGAGGCAGAACGGCGGGTAGTCGTCCTGGGCGTCATAGATGAGGGGCCCGCAGTCGACGGGCTCGTGCCCGGCCGCCCTGAGCCACTCGACGAGGTGGTTCTTGAGTTCGAAACCGGCATGGTCGGAGCCGAGATACACGCGCATGGTCCGAGTGTGACACGCCTGTTTCCGATCGGCCCCGTCGGGGCAGGCGCACGAAATGCGCTGAGTCGCATGACGGAAAAGTGTGAGCAACACTACAGAACCTCAAGGAAACCTCAAGTAACGATCTGGATTCAAAGGTTCACGAATCCATTCGCCTGGGATTCACTGGACCGGCTCGTGCACCTCGTGTGCATCGCCCGTACACCGCTCGTACGGGCTCCCCGTAGGAAATCCGCGGTATCCGCAACATCCGCGGTGGCTCGCAGTCCCCCCGCGTGTCCCCTCACGTGGTCCCCACTCAAATCCCCTCCCCCACAGTCCCCGGCGCAAAGGAACACCGTCCTATGACCTCGCAGCCGACTATGACGAAGGCCGGAAACGGCCCCGACGGGCCCGGCGAACCCGGAGGGCCCGACGCCGGCCTCCAGGCCGGGCTCAAGAACCGTCACCTCTCGATGATCGCCATCGGCGGAGTCATCGGTGCCGGCCTGTTCGTGGGCTCCAGCTCCGGTATCGCCACCGCGGGCCCCGGCATCCTCCTGTCGTACGCCCTCGTCGGCACGATGGTCGTCCTCGTGATGCGGATGCTCGGCGAGATGTCCGCCGCGAACCCGACCTCGGGCTCGTTCTCCGCGCACGCGGACCGGGCGCTCGGCCGGTGGGCCGGGTTCTCGATCGGCTGGCTGTACTGGTTCTTCTGGGTCGTCGTGCTCGCCATCGAGGCGACCGCGGGTGCCGTCATCCTGGAGAGCTGGATCCCCGCCGTACCGCAGTGGGGCTGGGCGCTCATCGTCATGGTCGTCCTGACCGCGACGAACCTGGTCTCCGTGGGCTCGTACGGAGAGTTCGAGTTCTGGTTCGCCGGGATCAAGGTCGTCGCGATCGGCGCCTTCATCGTCATCGGCGGGCTCGCGGTCTTCGGCGTACTGCCGGGTGTCGACAGCGACACGGCAGGGCTCGGGAACCTCACCGACCACGGCGGGTTCCTGCCGAACGGGCCGGGCGCGATCCTCACCGGCATCCTGCTCGTCGTCTTCTCCTTCATGGGCAGTGAGATCGCCACCCTCGCGGCGGGCGAGTCGGAGAACCCGCAGCGCGCGGTCACCAAGTCCACCAACAGCATCATCTGGCGGATCGGCGTCTTCTACCTCGGCTCGATCTTCGTCGTGGTCACGCTGCTGCCCTGGGACTCGGACGCCATCCAGAAGGACGGCTCGTACGTCGCCGCCCTGAACTCGCTCGGCATCCCGAACGCCGGCGAGATCATGAAGTTCATCGTGCTGACGTCCGTACTGTCCTGTCTCAACTCCGGCCTCTACACGGCCTCCCGCATGGCCTTCTCGCTCGGCCAGCGCGGTGACGCCCCGAAGGCCTTCGCCCGCACCACCGGCCGTGGTGTGCCGATGCCGGCGATCATCGCCTCGGTCGTCTTCGGCTTCGTCGCGGTGTTCTTCAACTACGAGTTCCCCGACTCGGTCTTCCTCTTCCTCGTCAACTCCTCCGGTGCGGTCGCCCTGTTCGTCTGGCTCGTCATCTGCCTCTCGCAGCTGCGGATGCGGAAGATCATCGAGCGCGAGACGCCGGAGAAGCTGGTCGTACGGATGTGGCTGTACCCGTATCTGACGTACGCGACGATCGCGCTGATCGTCTTCGTCCTCGGCTACATGCTCACCGACACCGAGCACGACGGCCGCCAGACCGTACTGCTGTCGCTTCTCGTCGCGGCCGTCGTCGTCGGCATCGCGCTGGTACTGGAGAAGGTGCGGCGCGGGAAGGCCCGGGCCGAGCTCCAGGAGGAGCAGGACTCCACGGTCTAGACGGCCTCACCTGTTTCTCTTTCTCTGTACGACGCCTCCGCGGGACTCTCCGCGGGGGCGTCGTCGTGTGTCGTGGGGTCGTCGGTCTCCGGCTCGTGGGTCACAGGGGCGTGGGTCACAGGGGCGTGGGTCACAGGGGCGTGAAGCTGTCCTTGACCTCCTCGTAGACCGGGAGTGCGCGGTCCTCGACGTCCGGGCGGTACCAGGTGGTGATCTCGTAGTACTTGCCGTCCGCGTTGAAGCCGAGCAGCCGGGCGTGCCAGGGCAGTCCCTTGGCCGTGACCGTGTACTCCCAGACGACCGCGGGCGCGTCGTGGAACGTGGTCTCCTCCAGCCGGATCCGCTGGTAGTCGAGTCCCTTGCTGGTGTCCTTCTCCGTGTTCGTCCACTGCTCCATCAGGTCGCCCCTGGCCGGAGCCGCGTTGGCGAGGATCTCCTGTTTGCGGTCCGGGGAGCTGTAGTGGACCTCGGCGCCGCTCTGCACCACCCGTTCCCAGCCCTCGGGCGGGACCCACGCGTACATGCCCGCCTCCGTACGGGAGCCCTCGGGGAGGGTGGGCGGCCGTGCGGTGCCCGCGACCGTGGGCGGCGGGGTGGTCGGATTGCCGCCTGTGGTGGCGGAGGCAGAGGCGGACGAGGAAGAGGAGGGAGGAGAGGCCTTGTCCTTGTCGTCGGGGGATCCGCCGAGCGCCGGGATCACCAGCGCCGCTACGACACCGGCGACGACCACACCCGCGACGGCCACGGCTCCCTTGCGGTTCCGGCTCCGGGTCCGGCTC
>NZ_LIQZ01000491.1 GCF_001418655.1 Streptomyces phaeochromogenes
GTCTAGTCGCACCGAGGGCGATTCACCCGACCCACCCCTCATCCGCCCCGCGGCCCCTGGCTACTCTGGACGGCATGGACTACGTCTCCGCGCTCGTGCCCCCGGTAGTGATGGCCGTGTTCTTCACCGGTCTGATCGTGACGATCGTGAAGACCCAGGGCGGCGCCAACAAGGCCAAGGAGGACGCGGTCGTCGACGCGGCCCTCGCCCGCGCCGAGAGCACCCGCCAGACCTCCCGCGACACCGGCGCCTGAGCTCCACCCGGACACCGGACGACGTCCACCCCGTGGCGTACGACTCATCAGCTTTTCGAGTCGTACGCCCTTTTTGTTGCTGTTTGTCATCCAAAGCCACGTCCACCACGTGATTGGCGACATCTCCCCCTATTGTTCTGAGCTGTGCCTCGCCCATTGGGAGAACTCGAAGACTCGGTCATGACGCGGGTGTGGAAGTGGAACCGCCCGGTGACCGTTCGGGAAGTCCTGGAAGACCTTCAGCAGGAGCGGTCCATCGCGTACACGACGGTGATGACCGTTTTGGACAATCTCCATCAGAAGGGCTGGGTACGTCGTGAGGCGGAAGGCCGGGCCTATCGATATGAGGCGGTCTCCACCAGGGCCGCCTACTCCGCGGCACTGATGAACGAAGCCTGGACCCAGAGTGACAACCCCGCCGCCGCTCTCGTCGCCTTCTTCGGCATGATGTCCCCGGAACAGCGCGAAGCACTGCGCGATGCCGTGCGTATGGTCCAAGGGCCGGAGGAAACCCCCGCACCACAGAACCCGACGCCTGAGAACCCGGCGGCCGAGAAGCCAGCTGTGGAGAACGCGGCAGTCGAGAACCCCGTGGGCGAGAACCCCGCCGCTGCTGAGGGCGAGACCGGGCGATAACGTCCGCTCATGCCAGCAGAGCAGCCCGAAGCCGCCACTAAAGCCCTCACCGTCCGCCGGGCCAGGACCAGCGATGTCCCGGCGGTTCGCCGTCTCCTCGACGCCTACGTCCGCGGCGGCATCCTGCTCGACAAAGCGACGGTGACGCTTTACGAGGACATCCAGGAGTTCTGGGTGGCGGAACACGACACCGGTTCAACTACTGAGGTCGTGGGCTGCGGCGCGCTGCACGTCATGTGGGAAGACCTCGCGGAAGTCCGCACTCTCGCCGTGGACGGCTCGATGAAGGGCGCCGGCGTCGGACATCAGTTGCTGGGGAAGTTGCTGGAGACCGCCCGCTGGCTCGGTGTTCGCCGCGTATTCTGCCTGACCTTCGAAGTCGACTTCTTCGCGAAGCACGGCTTCGTGGAGATCGGTGAGACACCTGTAGACACCGATGTCTACGCCGAGCTGTTGCGTTCCTATGACGAGGGCGTGGCCGAGTTCCTCGGTCTCGAACGAGTGAAACCGAACACCTTGGGCAACAGCCGGATGCTTCTGCATCTGTGATCGCCACCCCGTAATACCCGTGGCATACCCCTGCCACTAGCCCGCAGCCCCTTGCCCGCGGGCCCTATGTCCGAAACGCGCATGTTTCCGGTCTTCCCGGGTCCGTCGGTCTCTGCCAGGGGTTTGTGTTTTTCCAGCAAAAGCGGTTTGCTTTCCGACGTACTGCAGTAGTGCATATAACAGGGACGTGAAACAGCGGCGACCGCCGCGGACCCCGTCCCTGAAGATATCGATGAAAGGAAATCCGGTGGCACAGAAGGTTCAGGTCCTTCTTGTCGACGACCTCGACGGCGGCGAGGCGGACGAGACCGTGACGTTCGCGTTGGACGGCAAGACGTACGAGATCGATCTCACGACTGCCAATGCGGACAAGCTCCGTGGACTTCTCGAGCCGTACGTCAAGGGCGGTCGTCGTACCGGAGGCCGCGCCTCGGGGAGCCGTGGAAAGGCGCGCGCCGCTTCCGGTGGCAGCCAGGACACCGCGCAGATCCGCGCGTGGGCGAAGGAGAACGGCTACGAGGTCAATGACCGCGGTCGCGTTCCGGCGTCCATTCGTGAGGCTTACGAGAAGGCCAACGGCTGAGCAGGCCTACGACAAGGCGGCCTACGACAAGGCCAAAGGCTGAGCACAGGAACGGCGCAGCCGGATGCGATGGCATTCCGTCGCCATCGTGTCCACGAGTCGTACGAGATCGGGGGCGCCCCCAACGCCCCCACCGAGCGCCGACAGCGTCGGCAGCGACGGCTCCACCTCGCAGCCAGGCTCAGGGGGTCGCAGCCAGACGGCGGCCCCCTGCGAGTCGTCCACAGCGGTGTCCATGGATGTCTTCACAGGCATATCCACAGGGACAGGGACAGGTACGGGGGTCCCTGCAAGCCGCGGAGTGCCGGGCGCGAGTGCGCCGGGCGCCCGAGTGCCGGGCGGCAGCGGTGCCTCGATGCGCCCGCCCTCGCCGATCGCCCTGAGGTCCAGCGCGAGAGCGCCCCACTCCAGCCAGTCGAGCAGCCCGGGCAGTTCGTCCGCGCTTCCCGCCGCCACCAGAATCCGCATCCGGTCCGCCCGCACGGCCACCGGAGAGCCTGGCCCAAGATGCCGCAGCGCCGCGTACCCCGCCTCCACCGGTGCGTCCAGTACGTCGAAGCGCAGCCCCGTCGGCAGGTCCACGGGAGTGCCGGGCACGGTCGGCCAGCCCAGTTCGTTCTCGTACCAATGCCGGACCGCGCGACTCGCGTGGCTCGGGTGGCCGAAGTCGCTCGAGTGGCCCGTGTCGAGGGGCCGGCGGGGAGAAGGGACCGTGGGGACCATGCAAGGCCAACCGCCACAGCCGCGTCCGAGTTACGCTGGGTGGCTTCGCGTGTGCGCAGAGTGTCCGAAAAGTGGGCGCTCCGAAGCGGTCCGCGGCGCAAGGATGTTCGCCCATAGCGGAGGGAACCGGTGCGTTCGGCATGGAGTGTCAGTGCGTACGGGTAAGACATCCCTAGTGGGAGGGGCGACACGCAAGGCTCGGGCATCTCACGTTCGCCATCGGCGTACAGATGGTGGGGGTATCTGCCTGGCCTGCGGGAACATCGTCTCGCACCATCAGGTTGGAGCAGATGTCGGCGTTCGGGGTCAGGAGGCCAAGGACGGTGTCGGCAGTTGGAATGAGCGGTCCCCGCTTGCGGGACTAAGCTGCGGAAGGACAGGGAGGGGAGCGTCCCCTTACTGCCTGACCGCTCTGAGGAGCGATTAACGATGTTCGAGAGGTTCACCGACCGCGCGCGGCGGGTTGTCGTCCTGGCTCAGGAAGAAGCCCGGATGCTCAACCACAACTACATCGGCACCGAGCACATCCTCCTGGGCCTGATCCACGAGGGTGAGGGTGTCGCCGCTAAGGCCCTGGAGAGCCTCGGGATTTCGCTCGAGGCGGTCCGCCAGCAGGTGGAGGAGATCATCGGGCAGGGCCAGCAGGCCCCGTCCGGGCACATCCCCTTCACCCCCCGTGCCAAGAAGGTCCTGGAGCTGTCGCTCCGCGAGGCCCTTCAGCTGGGCCACAACTACATCGGCACGGAGCACATCCTGCTCGGCCTGATCCGTGAGGGCGAGGGCGTCGCCGCCCAGGTCCTGGTCAAGCTGGGCGCAGATCTCAACCGGGTGCGGCAGCAGGTCATCCAGCTGCTCTCCGGTTACCAGGGCAAGGAGACCGCCGGCGCCAGTGGCGGTCCTGCCGAGGGCACCCCCTCGACGTCCCTGGTCCTCGACCAGTTCGGCCGGAACCTCACCCAGGCCGCTCGTGAGTCCAAGCTCGACCCGGTCATCGGGCGCGAGAAGGAGATCGAGCGGGTCATGCAGGTGCTGTCCCGTCGTACGAAGAACAACCCGGTCCTGATCGGTGAGCCCGGCGTCGGCAAGACCGCCGTCGTCGAAGGTCTCGCGCAGGCCATCGTCAAGGGCGAGGTGCCCGAGACCCTCAAGGACAAGCACCTCTACACCCTGGACCTCGGCGCCCTGGTCGCCGGCTCCCGCTACCGCGGTGACTTCGAGGAGCGCCTGAAGAAGGTCCTCAAGGAGATCCGCACCCGCGGCGACATCATCCTGTTCATCGACGAGCTGCACACGCTCGTGGGTGCGGGTGCCGCGGAAGGCGCCATCGACGCGGCTTCGATCCTGAAGCCCATGCTGGCGCGCGGCGAGCTCCAGACCATCGGAGCCACCACGCTCGACGAGTACCGCAAGCACCTGGAGAAGGACGCCGCGCTCGAGCGCCGCTTCCAGCCCATCCAGGTCGCGGAGCCGTCGCTGCCGCACACCATCGAGATCCTCAAGGGTCTGCGCGACCGCTACGAGGCGCACCACCGCGTGTCCATCACGGACGAGGCCCTGGTGCAGGCGGCGACGCTCGCCGACCGGTACATCTCGGACCGCTTCCTGCCGGACAAGGCGATCGACCTGATCGACGAGGCCGGCTCCCGGATGCGCATCCGCCGGATGACCGCGCCGCCGGACCTCCGCGAGTTCGACGAGAAGATCGCCGGCGTCCGCCGTGACAAGGAGTCCGCGATCGACTCGCAGGACTTCGAGAAGGCCGCCTCTCTCCGCGACAAGGAGAAGCAGCTCCTCGCCGCGAAGGCCAAGCGGGAGAAGGAGTGGAAGGCCGGCGACATGGACGTCGTGGCGGAGGTCGACGGCGAGCTGATCGCCGAGGTCCTCGCGACCGCCACCGGCATCCCGGTCTTCAAGCTGACCGAGGAGGAGTCCTCGCGTCTGCTGCGCATGGAGGACGAGCTCCACAAGCGGGTCATCGGCCAGGTCGACGCCGTCAAGGCGCTGTCGAAGGCGATCCGTCGTACGCGTGCCGGTCTGAAGGACCCGAAGCGTCCCGGTGGTTCGTTCATCTTCGCCGGCCCGTCCGGTGTCGGTAAGACCGAGCTGTCCAAGGCGCTCGCCGAGTTCCTCTTCGGTGACGAGGACGCGCTGATCTCCCTCGACATGTCGGAGTTCAGCGAGAAGCACACGGTCTCGCGTCTCTTCGGTTCGCCTCCCGGTTACGTGGGCTACGAAGAGGGCGGCCAGCTGACCGAGAAGGTCCGCCGCAAGCCGTTCTCCGTCGTCCTCTTCGACGAGGTCGAGAAGGCCCACCCGGACATCTTCAACTCGCTGCTGCAGATCCTGGAGGACGGTCGCCTGACCGACTCCCAGGGCCGGGTCGTGGACTTCAAGAACACGGTCATCATCATGACGACCAACCTCGGCACCCGGGACATCTCCAAGGGCTTCAACCTGGGCTTCGCGGCCTCGGGCGACAAGAAGACCAACTACGAGCGCATGAAGAACAAGGTCTCGGACGAGCTGAAGCAGCACTTCCGGCCCGAGTTCCTCAACCGCGTCGACGACGTGGTCGTCTTCCCGCAGCTCACGCAGGAGGACATCCTCAAGATCGTCGACCTGATGATCGGCAAGGTCGACGAGCGCCTCAAGGACCGGGACATGGGCATCGAGCTCTCCCAGTCCGCCAAGGAGCTGCTGTCCACCAAGGGGTACGACCAGGTGCTGGGTGCGCGACCGCTGCGCCGCACGATCCAGCGCGAGATCGAGGACACCCTGTCGGAGAAGATCCTCTTCGGCGAGCTGCGTCCCGGCCACATCGTGGTCGTCGACACGGAGGGCGAGGGTGAGGCCAAGACCTTCACCTTCCGCGGCGAGGAGAAGTCCGCGCTGCCGGACGTCCCGCCGATCGAGCAGGCGGCCGGCGGTGCCGGTCCCAACCTGAGCAAGGAGGCGTGACCCCGAGGGGTTCCGTCTGAGAACGGCCGAAGGGGCCGGTGCCGAGAAGGCACCGGCCCCTTCGTCGTGTCCGGCAGTGTCCGTCGTCGTGCCCGGCAGTGCCCGGCCGTTGTTACGACAGCTGGCCGTCGTAGTCCGGCAGCTTGTACGTCTTCTCGGCGTGCCCGCCCGACAGGTCGGTGGCGCTGTTGCCGATGTTCGCGATGATCGTGTAGCCCTTGGCCTCGATGGCCGTGCGCTGGGCCGTCTTGTACTCGGCCACGTCCCTGAACAGGTCGATGAAGTTGCGTACGTACAGGCCCGAGACCTTGTAGCCGACGTGCTTGAGGTTGTACTCCGTCACCGACTTGATGATGTCCGGGCGGGCCGTGACGAAGAACAGGGCGACGCCGTGGTCCTGGGCGTACTTGGCGACGTCCAGGACGGGCGCGTTGGCCGGCGACGGGTAGCTGAAGCCGAAGTCGGTCTCCAACGTGGTGTTGTCGATGTCGAAGACGATGGCCTGCTTCTCACCGGAGGACGCGTCGGCGATCCGTTCCTTCAGGTGGGGCAGCGCCTCGGCCATGACGGCCCGGCAGTCCTTCTGCCAGGTGTCGTAGTCCACGTCCTCCGCGGCGGCTGCGGAGGCGGCGGTCGCGACGGTGGTGGCCGCGGCGGGGGCGGCGGCCGGGGTCGCGGCGGTGGCAGGGATCGCCAGGGCCGCGGTGACGGCGGTGGCGGCGGCG
>NZ_LIQZ01000492.1 GCF_001418655.1 Streptomyces phaeochromogenes
GGCTTCGACAGCCGAGGCCCCGGCCGAACCTGACGCGAACGACGCGCGCCGCACACCGGACCGGGATCCGGACCGCACCCGCACCCGCACCCGCACCCGCACCCGCACCCGCACCCGCAGCGGGACGCAAAAAAGGGTGCCCTCTCACCGGCGGGCATCTGCTTCACTCGGCGCATGCTGAAGATCGGATCCGTGGTGTTGGGTGTGGAGAATGTGCGGCGCGCGACCGCATTCTGGACGGAGGCTCTCGGGTACGTCCCGCGCGAGGAGCCGGAGGACGACTGGGTGGTGCTGGTACCCGCGCAAGGGACCGGCCCCCAACTGGCACTCGGGTTCAGCGAGACACCCGTACAGGAGTATCCGCGCGTCCATCTGGACCTCTACGCAAGGGACGCGGCGGATCAGGCCGCCGAGGTCGACCGGTTGGTGTCCCTCGGCGCCCAGCGGGTCGACTGGGACCTGTATCCCGACGATCCGGACTTCGTGGTGCTGGCCGACCCCGACGGCAACCGCTTCTGCGTCATCGACACCAGCCGGGAGTGACATCCGGCCGATGGCAGGTTCGCCGAACTGTTCAGTCCTGGTGGACGCACCGGACGACTCGGTCGACGAACTGTGCGGCCCGCTCCGGCTCCTCCTCGAACAAGTTTCCGAGGTGCTCCCGGACGGCCTCGCCGACGCAGTCCCGCACCTCGGTGTTGCCCAGCAACCCGCCCGTAGCGCTGAGGTACTCGGGACGGTCGAGCTTCACCGACACGACTGCCGTGAGACTCCTGCAGATCCGGTCGTCGCGGGGATCGAGGTCCGCTGCCGGCAGCCCCCGTTCCCGTGCGTACGCGATGACCGCGGCCGCCACTCCGTCACGGAAGCCGTCCACGTGCGTGCCGCCCTCGCGAGTGGCCCGGCTGTTGGCGAAGCCGACTATCCGTTCCTCGCGGGAGCCGGTCCACAGCAGGGCCACCTCCATCGTCCCCGCCATCCGTGGGTCCTCGCGCTCGAAGCCGATGACGTCCGGCTGGACGCCCGACCCCGTCTCCGCGTCGAGGGTGGCCACGAGGTCCCGAACTCCCTCCGGGAACCGGAACGACACCGCCCGGACCCCGCCCGCCG
>NZ_LIQZ01000493.1 GCF_001418655.1 Streptomyces phaeochromogenes
CGCCCCGGATGCGTCGGCGTCTGCGGGTGACTTGTGTGTCCTGCGCTTCCGAGCTGGGGTTACTCGTCCCGCGTCACGCGGGCATGGTCCGTGACGACACGGCGGAACAGGTCATGACCGGTACGGCCGGTATGGCGCAGACACCAGTCCTGCGCCGTGTCCTGCGCAGGCTCGGGGCCGGATGTCCCGTGACAGCCGGACGTGGTGCAGAAGGCTTCGAACGTGGCTCCGCTGTGCGGTTCGTGCCGGATGGTGTGGGGGACGAAACGCATGACACTGGCCCGCCGAAAGCGGCGCCCCAGGTCATGGTTTCTGTGTGTCACGAATGGTGTGCTGACATTTTGGCCGCGAGCACACGCGTGAAGATCTACTGACGGGTCAACGTCACTCCTAGGTCATTCCCCGCTACGCGAACGCAATGCTGTCATGACGGGGCAAGAAGCCGGGTAACGAGCACTGGGGCTTGCGCGGCTTGGGGGATCGCTTCCGAAGGGCGTGGCACATGTCAGCGTGCCCAAAATAGGGACCCCCTGCGGGCCCCCCAGCCAGTGCTGGTGGGTCAACGAGCGACCATGGTTGGCTCGTGGTCGTCCGGGACTACAGCGGGACTACCGCAGAGGCATGTACCGCGGCCCGACGGCCATGCTTGCCTGGTGCGCAAGTTATCCACAACGCGGGAGTTGTCCACCAAGATCCACTAAGCGTGCACGCCTGTGCTGTCATGCACTCATATGGCGCACCGGCCCCAGATGTGACAGTGCGGCACGCGATCGCCGACCCGTCCGGGAGCCGTGGGGTGACATCGATGGCCCGCAGCCGGCCCACGTCATCCGGGTCACGCATCCGCAGAATGGCGATCGGCATCGGAGCTCCGCCGTTCACTACGGGGGGACAAGTCGGGGAATCGGCCACACGGACTGACCTCCGCATCACGAGGGAAGTACGGGTAGTCGCCCTCCAGTCCGGGGTCGAGAGCGTCGACGGCCACTGTCAGCCCTTCTCGGAGAGGTCGGCTTCCCGCTTCGCGTCCAGCTACCTTGGAAAACCGCGCGCCGGCCTTCTCTTCTGTCTGCGTCCGCTTCGCTTCACCGCGAAATCCACGCGCGACGTGCCCAGCTTCCGCCACCCGCCACAGGTACCGCGCCGGACGTCCAGCCGAACCCCCGCTTCAATGAGCACGGCTCGCCGGTCGGCCATGTCTGCGGCTTCGCACTCGGCCGCGAACGTGGGGCAGCGTGCAGAGAGTCAGACGCCCCGCACGTGTCCTTGGCCGGCGGAGTCAGCAGGGTCCGCGTCTGGGTGGGGTCGATGGTGGCGCCTCTATGGTGCGCCGCGCAGACGTGAGCCTTGGCGGGTGCCGCGTCCTGGCATGCCTACGATCCTTGCGTGGTTCTCTTTCATGTGCGGCGGGACAGTGTCCTCGGTGCTGGCGAGGCGTGGCGGCGGCTCACCGTGTGGGAGCGGCATGCGGACGTGGTGCCGCTGACCCGGATCGCTGTCGTCGAAGAGCCGGGGGATGGCGTGGGCACCGTGTTCGTTGCTCGGTCCGGGGTCGGGGCCCTTGCCTTTGACGACCCCATGGAGGTTGCCGTGTGGCGGCCACCTCTGGGAGAGCAGGCCGGGTTCTGTCGGCTCGTCAAGCGGGGCAGCTTTGTCACTGGGTGGGCCGAGATCGAGGTGCGTCCGGGGGCGGGCGGTGGTTCGCGGGTGGTGTGGCGGGAGGAGTTGAGGGTGCGGGGAGTGCCCCGGATTTTTGATTCCTTGGTGGGGTGGGTGGCACGGCGGGTGTTCGGGCGGGCGGTACGTCGGCTGCTGGCGCGGCCCTGACGGTCTGCGGGGGGGCGCGCCTTCGCTCTCGACCTGACCGACGAGAGAGCGGGCCAGTGGCTGAGGTCAGGGGAGGATCAGGAGGGGTTCCCGGATTCGGACTCCAGATACTGGCGCAGGGCTCTCCGTCCAGCCGGGACGAAGCGCCGTTCGTCGACGACCTCGCGCAGTTCGGCCACTGTCAGCCAGGCGTGCCATTCGATCTCACCCGGGTCCGGGGACAGTGGCTCCGACACGAGGGCCTCGTGCGCTCCGAGCCAGATGGGGCTGATCCCTTCCCTGGCAAAGGAACTTGAAGAGGAAGCGCACCGGCGCACGGACGCCCAGTTCTTCGGTCAGCTCGCGGGCCGCCACCGCCTCGTACGACTCGCCCACGGCACCGCCGACCATCACGTCGTAGTAGCCCGGGAACCGGGACAGCGTCCCTGCCCGCCGCCGGACCAGGATGCGTCCCTCGCGATCACGACAGATCGTCGCCGCAATGCGGTGCGGCCGGTTCTGCCGCACCGCCTCGTCCCTCTCGACGACTCCCAGCACGCGGTCGTGCTCGTCGACATGCTCAACCAGTTCGCTCACACGGGCACGATCTCAGCCCCCACTGACAGTGCGGCCCTGGCGAGTCCGGGCCTTTCGGCCATGCTCCCGTACGCCGCCCGGACCCTGAACTGAGCAAAAGTCTGTGGAGTGCGGCCGAGTGGAGTTGCGAGACTGGGACCCATGAGCGACATGGAGCGATTCCGCCGGGCCGTTGTCGAGTGGGCGGCCGGCGGGGCGGGGGCGTCGGCCGCCGGGGAGAGCGCGCGGGAGCTGGCGGCCAGGGTCGGGCTGCGTACGGTCGTGCTCGTCGAAGGGGGCAGTGACCAGGCCGCGGTCGAGGCGTTGGCCGCGCGGCGTGGTCGGGATCTGGACAGCGAGGGTGTGTCGGTCGTGCCGCTCGGGGGTGCGACCAGTGTCGGCAGGTTCGTGGATCTGTGCGGGCCCCAGGGGCTCGGCGTGCGGCTGGCCGGCTTGTGCGACGTCGGGGAGGAGCGCTTCTTCCGGCGGGCGTTGGAGCGGGCCGGACTCGGTTCCGACATCCCGCCCGAGGGGCTGGAACCGCTTGGCTTCTACGTGTGCGACGTGGATCTGGAGGACGAGTTGATCCGGTCCCTGGGCGTCGAGGTCGTGCAACAGGTCGTGGTGGACCAGGGCGAGTCACGGCCGTTCCGTACCTTCCGGAACCAGCCCGCCCAGCGGGAGCGAACCGTGGAGCAGCAACTGCGGCGGTTCCTGGGCACGCACAGTGGTCGCAAGGCCCAGTACGCGCGCGGGATGGTCGAGAGCCTGGATCTGGAGCGGACACCTCGGCCGTTGGAACGGCTTCTCGCCCACGTCTGACTCTCACCCACGTCTGACTCCCACCCACGTCTCGCTCTCGCCCACGTCTGAGCGGACACGTTTCGCACCTCGACCGGGGCCGGTGCACGGGTGTGCGTGTCAGGCCACCGAACCGATCCTCGCGGTGGGCTTCGGTGCCGACGACACGTCGTGGTGGATGGGCGTGTGGGCGCCGGTCAGTGAGACTCCGGTGCCGCCTCGCCTGTTCGCGACGATCTCCGAGGCGATGGACAGAGCCGTCTCCTCGGGCGTACGGGCTCCCAGATCGAGCCCGATCGGGGAGCGCAGGCGGGCCAACTCCAGCTCGGTGACGCCGACTTCGCGGAGGCGTTCGTTGCGGTCCAGGTGGGTGCGGCGGGAGCCCATCGCGCCGACGTACGCCACGGGAAGGCGAAGGGCCAGCTGGAGAAGGGGTACGTCGAACTTGGCGTCGTGGGTCAGGACGCACAGGACCGTGCGGCCGTCCACCTGGGTGCGCTCCAGATAGCGGTGCGGCCAGTCGACCACGATCTCGTCCGCCTCCGGGAAGCGGGCCGAGGTCGCGAAGACCGGGCGGGCGTCGCACACCGTGACGCGGTAGTTCAGGAACTTTCCGATGCGGACCAGGGCGGAGGCGAAGTCGATCGCTCCGAAGACGATCATCCTGGGTGGCGGAACCGATGATTCGATGAGGAGTGTGAGCGGTGCTCCACAGCGAGAGCCCTGCTCTCCGATCTCCAGGGTGCCCGTGCGGCCCGCGTCCAGGAAGGCGCGCGCCTCGTCCACGGCCGTCCGGTCCAGTTCCGGGTGTGCGCCGAATCCGCCCTCGTACGAGCCGTCCGGGCGGACCAGCAGCGCGCGGCCCAGGAGTTCCGGAGGTCCGGATGCGATACGTGCCACTGCCGCCGCCTCCCCGCGCGTGGCGGTGGCGAGGGCCAGAGCGAAGATCTCCCGGGTGGAGGCCCCGGCGCGTACCGGCGTCACCAGGATGTCGATGATCCCGCCGCACGTCAGGCCCACCGCGAAAGCGTCCTCGTCGCTGTAGCCGAAGCGTTCCAGGACCGGTTTCCCGTCCGCCAACGCCTGTTGGCACAGCTCGTACACCGCGCCCTCCACACAGCCGCCGGAGACCGAGCCGATCGCCGTGCCGTCGGTGTCCACCGCGAGGGCGGCGCCCGGCTGGCGAGGTGCGCTGCCGCCGACGGCCACCACGGTGGCCACGGCGAAGTCACGCCCCTGCTCGACCCACCGGTGCAACTCTTCGGCGATGTCCAGCATTTCTCGTTCTCCTAACGGTGGTTGGGGGCTCTTCGGTCGGGCCGGGACCCGCGCCCAGTAAGGGGCGCGGGGAGCTGCGCGACCAGCCACGAGGGACCCGCGCACCAAGCACCGCGGATCCAGCGGAGCACCTAGTGCACGCCCATCCAGCTCTCGATCGGGTTCAGGGCGAAGTAGACGATGAAGATCACCGTCAGGCCCCACATGAAGGCCCCGATCTCCCGGGCCCTGCTCTGGGCGACCTTGATGGCAACGTAACTGATGACTCCGGCCGCGACGCCCGCGGTGATGGAATACGTGAACGGCATGATGACGACCGTCAGGAAGACGGGGATCGCGGTGGCGCGGTCGGCCCAGTCGACGTGCCGGGCGTTCATCATCATCATGGCGCCGATGACGACCAGGGCCGCCGCCGCGACCTCGCCCGGCACGATCGCCGTCAGCGGGGTGAAGAAGAGGCAGGCCGCGAAGAACAGGCCCGTGATGACGGAGGAGAGGCCGGTGCGGGCGCCTTCGCCGACGCCTGTGGCGGACTCGACGAACACCGTCTGGCCCGAGGCGCCCGAGACGCCGCCGATCGCGCCGCCCGCGCCGTCGATGAACAGCGCCTTGGACAGGCCCGGCATCCGACCCTTGTCGTCGGCCAGTTTGGCCTCGGTGCCGACGCCGATGATGGTGGCCATCGCGTCGAAGAACCCGGCGAGGACCAGGGTGAAGACGATCATTCCGACCGTCATCGCGCCGACCTGGCTCCAGCCGCCGAACTCCACGTCTCCGAAGATCGAGAAGTCCGGCATGGACACCGCGCTACCGTGCAGCTCGGGTGCGCCGCTGGCCCACTGCTTGGCGTCGATGACGTCAAGTGCGTTGAGGACGACGGCGAGTACGGTGCCGCCGACGATGCCGATCAGGATCGCGCCGGGGATGCCGCGTGCCTGGAGCATGAAGATGGCGAGCAGGGTGACGGCGAAGAGCAGCACCGGCCAGCCGGCGAGTTCGCCGGTCGCACCGAGGGAGAGCGGGGTCGCCTTGCCCTGGTGGACGAAGCCCGCCTTCACCAGGCCGATCAGGGCGACGAACAGGCCGATGCCCATGGTGATCGCGTGCTTCAGCGCCAGCGGGATCGCGTTCATGATCATCTCGCGTAGCCCGGTGACCACCAGGAGCATGATCACGACGCCGTACATCACGCACATGCCCATGGCCTGCGGCCAGGTCATCTGGGGTGCGACCTGCGAGGAGAGGACGCCGGAGACGGAGAGTCCGGCGGCCAGGGCGAGCGGCACCTTGCCGAAGAAGCCCATCAGGAGCGTGGTGAAGGCCGCCGCGAACGCGGTCGCGGTGATCAGGGCCTTCTGGCCGAGCGTGTCCCCCGCCGCGTCCTTGCCGGACAGGATCAGGGGGTTGAGCAGCAGGATGTACGCCATCGCCATGAAGGTGGTGACGCCGCCGCGCACCTCACGCGCGACCGAGCTTCCTCGCTTGGATATGTGAAAGTACCGGTCGAGCCAGGACCTGCCGGCCGGGATACGGGTTCCTTCACCCGCATCGTCGGCGGTGGTCCTCGGCTCCAGTGACTGCTGGGTCATGTGGGCCTACTCCCAAGGTTCACAGGGGCACCCGCTGTCGCCTTCGGCGTGTGCGGGATTTGGGAAGGTGCTTCGGCCGCACGACCCGGGGGACGGCCCGAGACGAACGAATCGTGGTGCTGCACGTGGACCGGTACCGGGTGTTGCCGTTGGACGTACGGTCACCCGGTGCCGGGGTGCTGTAGCTGTGCCCACCCGTTCCGCCCTGCGAAACGCCTGCCCACAGCTACAGCGGGTCGCCTATGCCGTACCGGTGAGGTGTTCCGGTCGGACCGGCGTCCTGTTGAGCTCCAAGCCCGTCGCGTTCCGAATCGCCGCTAGCACGGCCGGAGTCGACGACAGAGTCGGTGCCTCGCCGATGCCACGGAGCCCGTACGGCGCGTGGTCGTCGGCGAGTTCGAGCACGTCGACGGGGATGGTCGGCGTGTCGAGGATCGTGGGGATGAGGTAGTCGGTGAAGGACGGGTTCCTGACCTTCGCCGTCTTGGGGTCGACGATGATCTCCTCCATGACCGCGATGCCCAGGCCCTGGGTCGTGCCGCCCTGGATCTGGCCGATGACGGACAGCGGGTTGAGCGCCTTGCCGACGTCCTGGGCGCAGGCCAGTTCGATGACCTTCACCAGGCCCAGTTCGGTGTCCACCTCGACGACCGCCCGGTGGGCGGCGAAGGAGTACTGGACATGGCCGAAGCCCTGGCCCGTACGGAGGTCGAAGGGCTCGGTCGGCCGGTGCCGCCACTCCTCCTCGACCTCGACGGCCTCGCCTTCGAGTACGTCCACCAGGTCGGCCAGTACCTCGCCGCCGTCGGTGACGACCTTGCCGCCCTCCAGGAGCAGTTCGGCGGTGGCCCAGGCGGGGTGGTACGTACCGAACTTGCGGCGGCCGATCTCCAGGACCTTCTCGCGGACCAGCTCGCAGGAGTTCTTGACGGCGCCGCCGGTGACGTACGTCTGGCGGGACGCGGAGGTCGAACCGGCCGAGCCCACCTGGGTGTCGGCCGGGTGGATCGTCACCTGTGCGACGCCCAGTTCGGTGCGGGCGATCTGCGCGTGGACGGTGACGCCGCCCTGGCCGACCTCCGCCATCGCGGTGTGGACGGTGGCCACCGGCTCGCCGCCGACAACTTCCATACGGACCTTGGCCGTTGAGTAGTCGTCGAAGCCCTCGGAGAAGCCGACGTTCTTGATGCCGACCGCGTAGCCGACACCTCGTACGACGCCTTCGCCGTGGGTGGTGTTGGAGAGGCCGCCGGGCAGCTGGCGGACGTCCGCCGCCTCGCCGGCCGCGAGCCACTGCTGCTCCGGGGGCATGGGCATCGCCTTGACGCGGCGCAGGAGTTCGGCGACCGGGGCGGGCGAGTCGACCGGCTGGCCGGTCGGCATGATCGTGCCCTGCGACATCGCGTTCAGCTGCCGGAACTCGACCCGGTCCATGCCCACCTTGTCGGCGAGCTTGTCCATCTGCGCCTCGTAGGCGAAGCACGCCTGGACCGCGCCGAAGCCGCGCATGGCGCCACACGGCGGGTTGTTGGAGTAGAGGGCGATCGATTCGATGTCGACGTCTTCGAGTACGTACGGGCCGACCGCGAGGGACGCCGCGTTGCCGACGACCGCCGGGGACGCGGAGGCGTACGCGCCGCCGTCCAGGACGATGCGGCACTTCATGTGCGTGAGCTTGCCGCCCTTGGTCGCCCCGTGCTCGTAGTGGAGCTTCGCGGGGTGGCGGTGGACGTGGCCGAAGAAGGACTCGAAGCGGTTGTAGACGATCTTGACCGGCTTGCCCGTGCGCAGTGCCAGGAGGCAGGCGTGGATCTGCATCGACAGGTCCTCGCGGCCTCCGAACGCGCCGCCGACGCCGGAGAGCGTCATGCGGACCTTGTCCTCGGGGAGGCCGAGGACGGGTGCGATCTGCTTGAGGTCCGAGTGCAGCCACTGGGTGGCGATGTAGAGGTCGACGCCACCGTCCTCGGCGGGCACGGCGAGGCCGGACTCCGGGCCGAGGAAGGCCTGGTCCTGCATGCCGAAGGTGTACTCGCCCTCGACGATGAAGTCGGCGCGCTCGCGGGCCGACTCGACATCACCGCGAATGATCGGCTGGCGGTGCACGATGTTCGGGTGCGGGACGTGGCCGATGTGGTGGTCGTCGCGGCCCTCGTGGACGAGGATCGCGTCGGGTGCGGTCGCGGACGCCTCGTCCGTGATGACCGGGAGTTCGCGGTACTCGACCTTGATCTTGGCTGCGGCTCGGCGGGCTGTCTCCGGGTGGTCGGCGGCTACGATCGCGACCGGCTCGCCGTGGTGACGGACCTTGCCGTGCGCGAGCACCGGGGTGTCCTGGATCTCCAGGCCGTAGTTCTTCACGTCGGTCGGCAGGTCGTCGTACGTCATGACGGCGTAGACGCCGGGGGTCTTCAGCGCCTCGACCGTGTCGATGGAGACGATCTCGGCGTGGGCGACCGTGGAGCGCAGGATCTGGCCCCAGAGCATGTCCTCGTGCCACATGTCGGAGGAGTACGCGAACTCGCCGGTGACCTTGAGGATGCCGTCCGGGCGGAGCGTGGACTCACCGATGCCGCCCTTGGTCCGGGAACCCTGGGTGACCTTGGTGGGCGTGCCGAGGGGAGCACTTTTGCCGGCCATCGTCAGACCGCCTCTCCCTGTCGGGCGGCCGCCAGGCGGACCGCGTCCATGATCTTCTCGTAGCCGGTGCAGCGGCAGAGGTTGCCCGAGAGCGCCTCGCGGATGTCCCCGTCGCTCGGGGTCGGGTTGCGCTCCAGCATCTCGTCGGCGGCGACCAGCAGGCCGGGCGTGCAGAAGCCGCACTGGACGGCGCCGGCGTCGATGAACGCCTGCTGGATCGGGGAGAGTTCGGTGCCCTCGCCGGCCTGCGAGTCGGAGGGCCTGGCCTCCCATCGCTTGGCCGCGTCCAGGGGCGTACCGCAGGCTCCGGAAGCCCCGGAGGCACAACTCCCGTGCTCCGCGCGCTGTTTGGCGAAGTCGGCGAGGCCCTCGACCGTGACGACCTCGCGGCCCTCGACCTGTCCGGCCGCGACCAGACAGGAACACACCGGTACGCCGTCCAGGCGGACCGTGCAGGAGCCGCACTCGCCCTGCTCGCAGGCGTTCTTGGAGCCGGGAAGGCCCATGCGCTCGCGCAGGACGTAGAGCAGGCTCTCGCCCTCCCAGACGTCGTCGGCTTCCTGCGGACGGCCGTTGACCGTGAAATTGACGCGCATTACGCGACTCCCTCCGTGCGGGCAGCGGTGCCGCGGTACGACTCCCAGGTCCAGGTCAGCGTGCGGCGGGCCATGATGCCGACCGCGTGGCGGCGGTAGCTCGCCGTGCCCCGGACGTCGTCGATCGGGTTGCAAGCGGCCGAGCACAGCTCGGCGAACTGCTTGGCGACCGACGGGGTGATGATCCTGCCGTTGTCCCAGAAGCCGCCCTCTTCGAGCGCCGCGTTCAGGAACTCCTCGGCGGCCTTGGCCCGTACGGGCGTGGGCGCGGCCGAGCCGATGCCGGTGCGGACCGTGCGCGAGGAGGGGTGCAGGGCCAGGCCGAAGGCGCAGACCGCGATGACCATGGCGTTGCGGGTGCCGACCTTCGAGTACTGCTGCGGGCCGTCGGCCTTCTTGATGTGGACGGCCCGGATGAGCTCGTCGGGAGCGAGCGCGTTGCGCTTCACACCCGTGTAGAACTCGTCGATCGGGATCAGCCGCGTGCCTCGTACGGACTGGGCCTCGACCTCCGCGCCCGCCGCGAGGAGGGCGGGGTGGGCGTCGCCGGCCGGGGAGGCGGTGCCGAGGTTGCCGCCGACGCCGCCGCGGTTGCGGATCTGCGGGGAGGCCACCGTGTGGGAGGCGAGGGCCAGGCCGGGCAGCTCGCCGCGCAGCTGCTCCATGATCGCCGTGTACGGGACCGAGGCGCCGAGGCGGACGGACTCCTCGCCGACCTCCCATTCACCCAGTTCGCCGATGCGGTTCAGGTCCAGCAGGTACTCGGGCCGGCGGTGGTCGAAGTTGATCTCGACCATCACATCGGTGCCACCCGCAATCGGCACAGCGGTGGGGTGCTCGGCCTTCGCGGCGAGCGCCTCCTCCCAGCTGGCGGGGCGAAGGAAGTCCATGACCGGCTCTCTTCTTCGTCTCGTGGATGGTTCTGATCAAGCCAGTTCGTGTGCGGCGGGTCCGGCTCGTTCATACGTTGTTCACGTGGATTGAAATCAGTACACAGCGCCGTCCCGCACCTGGGTCAGTCACCGAAACCATGAAGGAGTTCGCTGGCCAGGGCGCGCATCTTGTAGATTCGTATGAACGGAGGGCATCAGCAACCTCCTCGTTTTCCTCCGGAAACACCACGCACAGGTTCGGGAATCAGCGACCACATGTCGCGAAAGCCCAGGACACGGGCCATGAGGGCCGGAAACATCGTCCACCGGACCCCTCGGGCCCACTCTGCGGAGCCCGGGAACCCGTGCACGGGGCACCCATACTCGGGTCCCTCCGGAACCTTCCAGATCCATCGTAGTTTTCGAGACAGAACGGCGGCGACGAGAATGCGGCTGCGCGCACTGCTGGACACGGACGCGCTGGGCCTGCGGCTGCTCGGCGGCGAGGACGAGCTGGACCGCACGGTCCGTGGCGTGATGACCACGGATCTGCGGGACCCCAGCCGCTATCTCTCGGGCGGCGAGCTGGTGCTCACGGGGCTCGCCTGGCGCCGCGACGCCACCGATTCGGAGCCCTTCGTACGGATCCTCGCGAGCGCCGGGGTCACCGCGCTGGCCGCGGGCGAGGCCGAGCTCGGCCCCATCCCGGAGGACCTGGTGACGGCCTGTGCGCGGCACCGGCTGCCGCTGTTCGCCGTCAACGAGTCGGTCGCCTTCGCGACGATCACCGAGCACGTCGTACGGCAGGTGTCGGGCGAGCGTGCCGGGGATCTGGCGGCCGTGGTGGACCGGCACCGCCGGATGATGACCTCGGGCCCCGCGGGCGGCGGCCCGGACGTGGTCCTGGACCTGCTCGGCTCCGACCTGGACCTGCGGGCCTGGGTGCTCTCCCCCGCCGGGCGCCTCATCGCGGGCTCCCCCGGCGCCGAGCCGGGGCTGCCCTCCGCGGTGTGCGCGGCACTGGCAGGCGAGCACCTGGCGGCGGTCCGCACCGGGCGGCGCGGGCCGTACCGGGTGGCGGTGGGCGGCACGACGTACTCGCTCTTCCCGATCCGCAGCAGCGGCCGGGGCGCGGGCACGGCGGGCGCACCGGGCGCACCGGGCTCGCGGGACGTCCGCGAGACGGTCCTGTCGGACTGGCTGCTCGCGGTCGAGGCCGACGCCGGGGACTGGCCGGCCGAGCGGCTCGACCTGCTGGAGGGCGTGACCCAGCTGATCTCCGTGGAACGGGACCGGCGGGACGCGGCACGCACGGTACGGCGGCGGCTCGCGCAGGAGGTCCTCGAACTGGTGCAGACCGGTGCCGCGCCCGGTGAGATCGCGGCGCGGCTGCGGGTCGCGGCACCCGTGCTGCTGCCGGGGCTCGGCGCGGCCCCGCACTGGCAGGTCGTGGTCGCCCGCGTGGAGTGGGACGGCGGGGAGATCGAGGGCGGTCCGGTGGCGCAGGCGCTCCTGGAGGAGATCCTCGTCGACCCGCTGTCGTCGGGTCCCGAACCGTCCGACCGGATCGCGGTCGCCCATACGGGTGACGAGGCCATCGCGCTCGTACCGCTTCCGGCGGTTTCCTCGGAGCACGACGGATCGGAGGCCGGGCTGCACGCGGACACCCTCCTGGCGGCCGTACGGGATCCGCTGGCGGCGGGCCTCGACGACGACGGGCGGCTCACGCTCGGCGTCAGCGCCTCCGTGCACTCGGCGGAGGGGCTGCGCGGCGCCCTGGAGGAGGCCCGGCACGCGCGCCGGGTCGCCGCGGCGCGGGCCGGCCGGGTGTGCGCGGCCGGGCACCAGGAGCTGGCGTCGCACGTCCTGCTCCTGCCCTTCGTGCCGGACGACGTGCGCCGCGCCTTCACGGCACGGCTCCTCGATCCCCTGCGCGACTACGACCGGCGCCACCGCGCCGAGCTGATCCCGACCCTTGAGGCGTTCCTCGACTGCGACGGCTCCTGGACCCGGTGCGCCGCCCGTCTGCACCTGCACGTCAACACGC
Source organism: Streptomyces phaeochromogenes (assembly GCF_001418655.1). Taxonomy (GTDB): domain Bacteria; phylum Actinomycetota; class Actinomycetes; order Streptomycetales; family Streptomycetaceae; genus Streptomyces; species Streptomyces phaeochromogenes. The sequence continues at coordinate 12,206 of NZ_LIQZ01000493.1, forward strand.
TGCGCTACCGGGTGGGACGCATCGAGCAGTTGACGAGTCGCGATCTTTCCCGCCTGGAGGACAAGCTCGACTTCTTCCTGGCCTTGCGCATGAGCTGAGGTCACGAGGGTGCGCGGCAGATGGCACCAAGTGCCTTCGCCGCCGCACCCCTTGTCCCACGACTTTGTGAAATCCTTCACCCACCCCCTTGGCCGGGCGAGTGCATTCGTGCTGAGATGCCGCCACCACTCAACAGCTCAATGGCGTGCTCGGGGAGGGCAACGTGGCGCATACCGCCATGTCTGGTTACGGGACGACTGCAGGGGACGATCCACTCCAGACCGCGGTGTGGCGGCTGCGCTCGCGCGCCTGCTGGGCCGACGCGGCGGCGCTCCTCGAACCACGCACGGCATCGGCCGCGCTCCAACGGGCCTCGCTCCTCGTCGAGCGGTGCCTCTACACCGAGCAGGGCTGGGCGGAGGCGGAGGACGCGCTGCGTACGGCGGAGGCGCTGGCCCAGTCCGACGACGAGCGGGGCGCCGCGGCGTGCGAGCGCGGGCAGCTCGCGTACGCCTCCACGCTGCTCGCCGTCCGCGACCGGGCCGACGAGGCGCGGGCCGCGCTCGGCCGGGCCGCCGCACTGATCGCGCCCGGTGCTCCGGGCCGGGCCCTGCTGGACTTCCGGCGCGGGCTGCTCGCCGAGAACCTCGCCCACTCCCCGCAGTCCGCGCGCGCCGCCTATCGCCGCGCCCATGCCGGCGCCACCGCCCAGGACGACCCCCTGCTGCTCTCCTTCACCTGGCGCCATCTCGCCGGACTCGCCCTGCGCGAGGGCGAGTTGGTGGAGGCCCGGCACGGCTTCGGTGAATCCCTGCGCATCCGGGAGGAGTTGGGCTATCTGGTGGGCACGGCTCCGGCGCTGGCCTCCCTGGCCGACGCGGAGACCGAGCCGGAGGCCTCGCGGCTGCGCGCCGAGGCGGGGCGTCTGTTCCGCCTGCTGGGTGGCGTACCGACGTGGCTGGCGGACCAGTTGGCCCCGCCGGCGGCAACGGCCTGAATCATGTAAGCCACCTGAGCCCCGCGCCCTTGAGGGGCGCGGGGAACTGCGCGACAAGCCCCCACCGGCCCGCACATGACACACACGCCGGCGGCAGCCACGTGCGGCGCGCTCACATGCTGACGAAGTGTTCCCGCAGCAGCGCGTCGACCGC
>NZ_LIQZ01000494.1:0-669 GCF_001418655.1 Streptomyces phaeochromogenes
GGGCTGCCACGAGCGCTGCCGCGAGCCCCGCCGCCGAGCGGGCATCCGGTGACGCGCTGAAGGCCGCACCCTCCACCGACCCCGCCCGCCAGCGGCTCGCCCTCGCGCAGGCGGCCCTGTTGTCCGCGCTGGTCGCCGGGACGCCCGTGCCGGAGGGCTTCGACGGGACCCGGCTTTCGGTGCAGGCCCGGGCGCTGGCCGGCAAGCGGGCCGATGTCGTGGCCAAGGTCGCGCCCGAGCTGCCGGAGATTCTGGCGGAGGCGTACCGCAAGGCGTTCGTCGCGTACGCGCACAGCCACCCGATGACCGGCGGCTACCGGCGGGACGCGCTGGACTTCGCCGAGCATCTGCTGCTGGGCGGACGCCTGGAGGACCCGGACGTACGGCGGCGGGTGAGCGACTGGTGGCTGGAGCGCTCGGGCCCGGCGCCGCTCTCGCAGCACCCGGCGGCCCGGCTGGCGCGCGCCACGCGGCGGGTACTGCTGAGGCGATGAGGCGCGTCCTGCTGACGCGGTGACGGGTGGTGCCGCCGGGGCGTTGAGAACAAGTCGACGCCGGGCGTAGGGACCCTCGACCCCGCGTGAGATCGCTCACCGGGCGACACCTGCGCCGCATCTGTACAGAACCGCGGGCCTCTTGCCTGCTCACCGCCCCTGCCCCGACGGCCGG
>NZ_LIQZ01000494.1:693-1499 GCF_001418655.1 Streptomyces phaeochromogenes
CGTCGTCCGCGCGCCGCCGCACCGCCTCCACCTGCGAAAACACCCCTCCTGCGGCCGTCTGTCCGGATTCGCGCGGCAACCGTCCGAACCCGTACCTCAGTTGACGTACACCGCGCAGTAATATTCCAGGCCCAACCCGAAGCGCACTAACGTGCGGTGCCGCAACAGGAGGCACCATGCGATCCATCAACAGCCGCAGACTCTTCAGCGGCACCGGGCTCATCGTCACGGGCCTGGCGGCGACCCTCGTGGCAATGATCTTCCCGATCTGGTCGTACTCGGACCGGTCGGGCACCGGCGTGGACACGCTGAACGCCCAGACCTTGTCGACGAGGTACGGCCCGCTGTCCGCGCTGGACCGCGAGTTCGTCACCAAGGTGCGGCTCGCGGGCCTGTGGGAGCTGCCCGCCGGCCAGCAGGCCGAGGAACGCGGCACGACGCAGGCGGTCAAGACAGCCGGCGAGCACCTCGTGGAGGGGCACACGTTCCTGGACGAGCGCGTGCGCGACGTGGCTTCACAGCTCGGGCTCCAGCTGCCCAACCAGCCCAACGAGCAGCAGCAGGCGTGGCTCGGCACGCTGAGTGCGGCACGGGGCGAGGAATACGACGTGCAGTTCGCGAACATCCTGCGCAAGGCGCACGGCAAGGTCTTCGGCCTCGTCGCCCAGGTCCGCGCGAGCACCCGCAACTCGCTCGTCCGCCGCCTCGCCGACGACGCGAACACCACGGTCCTGGACCACATCACTGTCCTGGAGGCCACCGGTCTCGTCGACTTCGACGCCCTGGCCCGGGACGCGGCCACCGCG
>NZ_LIQZ01000495.1 GCF_001418655.1 Streptomyces phaeochromogenes
CTGGGGGCGCAGCCCCCAGGGGGCGGGAATGGGTAAGGGCGGCGGGGGCGAACTCTCCCGACGCCCAGCCACCCGCAGCGGTACCCTGACCAGGCCACATCACCCGCACGACCCCGCCCCCGAAGGGACCCGACATGCCGCTCGAAGCCGGCCTCCTGGAGATCCTCGCCTGCCCGGCGTGCCACGCCCCCCTCAAGGAGCAGGAAACCGAGCTGATCTGCACCGGCCAGGACTGCGGCCTGGCCTACCCCGTCCGGGACGACATCCCGGTCCTCCTCGTGGACGAGGCCCGCCGCCCCGCGTAAGGCCGCACAAGGCCCAGCACACAGGGCTCGCCGCCAAGGCGACCCGCAAGGCCGAGCCCCAAGGAAGAACCGGCGACCGGAGGCTGCCGCCCATGCTCGACGAATCGCTGCTCGACGCCCCCGAGGCCCTCGCGGAGGCAGACCGCCGCGGCCTGCTCCGCGGCGCCGCCGAAGCGGGCGCCAGAGTCCGCACGGCGGCCCGGCACGCGGCCGAGGCGGGCATCCCCGAGCTCAAGCCGGACGGCCGCCCGCGCGCCGTCCTGATCGCGGGCCCGGGCGCCGCCGCGATCAGCGCCGCGGACCTGCTCGGCACCCTCGCCGGGGCGGGCTGCCCCGTCATCCGCCTGACCCCCACCGGCGTGGCCCCGGCCGCCGGCGCACTCCGCTGGGAGCTGCCCGGCTGGGCGGGCCCCGTCGACCTGATCCTGATCGCCACCCCGGACGGCAGCGAGCCCGGCCTCTCGCTCCTGGTCGAGCAGGCCTACCGCCGCGGCTGCACGGTCGCCGCCGTGGCCCCGGCCCGCTCCCCGCTCACAGACGCGGTGGACGGCGCCCACGGCCTCTTCGTACAGATGGCGACCGCCCCGTACGAGCCGGGGGCGCCCTCCGCCGCGTCCGCCCCCGGCGTGCTCTGGGCGCTGCTCACACCGCTGCTCGCGCTCCTGGACCGCACCGGGCTGGTCACCGCGCCGCCCGAGGCCCTGCAGAAGGTCGCCGACCGGCTCGACCAGATCGCGGAGCGCTGCGGCCCGGCCATCGCGACGTACAGCAACCCCGCCAAGACCCTCGCGGCCGAGCTGGCCGAGGCGCTCCCGGTGATCTGGACCGAGGGCACGTCCGCGGGCCCGGCAGGCCGCCGTTTCGTCGGTGCGCTGGCCGAGCTGGCGGGCCGCCCCGCGCTCGCCGCCGAGCTGCCCGAAGCGCTCGACGCGCACAGCGTGCTGCTTTCGGGCGCGCTGGCCGCCGGCGCGGACCCGGACGACTTCTTCCGCGACCGCGTCGAAGAGGCACAGGTCATGCACGCGCGCGTGGTCCTCCTCCGCGACCGCCCGACCGGCGGCCTCAGCGCCGCCCCCGCCGCCCGTGAACTGGCCCTCAGCCACGACACACCGATCAGCGAACTCGAACCGGAGGACGGCGGCGACCTGGAGACCCTCGCCGAGCTGATCGCCATCACGGATTTCGCCGCCGTTTACCTGGCGCTCGCCTCCGGGGCCTGACCTTGACCCACGCCTGGTGACCAGCGCCCGCTGAGCAGCGTACGTACGGAGAAGAAACAGAGCATGGACCGCCTCGACAACACGATCCGCCCCTACGCCTGGGGCTCCACCACGGCCATCCCGCGCCTCCTGGGCGTCGAGCCGACCGGCGAGCCGCAGGCCGAGATGTGGATGGGCGCCCACCCCGGCGCGCCTTCGCGCACCCTCCGCGGCCCGCTCACCGAGGTGATCGACGAGGCTCCCGAGAAGGAGCTCGGCCGGGAGGCCGTCGCCAAGTTCGGCCCGCGCCTCCCGTTCCTCCTCAAGCTCCTCGCCGCAGGCGCCCCCCTCTCCCTCCAGGTGCACCCCGACCTCGCCCAGGCCAAGGTGGGGTACGAGGACGAGGAGCGCCGGGGCGTCCCGATCGACGCCCCGCACCGCAACTACAAGGACGCCAACCACAAGCCCGAACTCATCTGCGCGCTCACCGAGTTCGACGGCCTGTGCGGATTCCGGACCCCGGCGGAGGCCGCCGACCTGCTCGCGGCCCTCGACGTCGACTCCCTCAAGCCGTACGTCGACCTGCTGCACGCCCACCCCGAAGAGGCGGCGCTGCGCGAGATGTTGACGGCCGTGCTCTCCGCGGACCGTGAGCAGATGGCCGCCACGGTCACCGAGGCCGCCGCGGCCTGCGCCCGCCTCGGCGGCGCCCACGCCCCGTACGCCGACCTCGCCCACCACTACCCGGGCGACCCGGGCGTCATCGCCGCGATGCTGCTCAACCACGTCCGACTGCAGCCCGGCGAGGCTCTGTTCCTCGGCGCCGGCGTGCCGCACGCGTATCTGAACGGCCTCGGCGTCGAGATCATGGCCAACTCCGACAACGTCCTGCGCTGCGGCCTCACCCCCAAGCACGTCGACGTCCCCGAACTCCTGCGGATCGTCCGCTTCGAGGCGAGCGACCCGGGCGTCCTGCGCCCCGAGGCCTCCCCCGACGGCGAGGAGGTCTACGAAACTCCCATCGACGAGTTCCGCCTCTCCCGCTACGCCCTCGTGGCGGGCGCCCCCGTCCACGACCTCACCCTCGACACCCCGCAGATCCTGCTGTGCACCGCGGGCTCCGTACAGGCGGGCGAGCACGCCCTCGGCCCCGGCCGGTCCGTCTTCGTACCGGCGGGCGAAAAGGCGGAAGTCTCCGGCGACGGCACGGTCTTCCGGGCCACCGTCATCGCCTGAGCCCTGCGACCCTGCCTGAGTCCTGACGACTCTGCCTGAGTCCTGGCGCGACCCTCGCCATGGCCTGAAACGGTCACTGTGGCGACCGGGCGCACCGATGTCGGTCCGGGCTGCAACAATGGCCCACCGCAAAGGGCGGGCAAAGCCCGGGACGGCAGCCGAGCGGGCAGACGGCCGGCCGAGATGGCAGACGAAGGGACATCGGGAACACATGAGCGCGTCAGGCGGCACCAAAGCGATCGTGGCGGCACTCGCCGCGAACCTCGCGATCGCGGTAGCGAAGTTCGTGGCGTTCCTCTTCAGTGGTTCGTCGTCGATGCTCGCCGAATCCGTGCACTCGCTCGCCGACTCGGGGAACCAGGGCCTGCTGCTCCTCGGCGGCAAGAAGGCCCAGCGCGAGGCGACCCCGCAACACCCCTTCGGCTACGGCCGCGAGCGGTACATCTACGCCTTCCTCGTCTCGATCGTCCTCTTCTCGGTCGGCGGCATGTTCGCGATCTACGAGGGCTACGAGAAGATCAAGCACCCGCACGAGATCACCCACTGGTACTGGCCGGTGGGCGTGCTCGTCTTCGCGATCATCGCCGAGACCTTCTCCTTCCGGACCGCCATCAAGGAGTCCAACACGATCCGGGGCAAGCAGTCCTGGAAGGAGTTCGTGCGCCACGCCAAGGCCCCCGAGCTTCCGGTCGTGCTCCTTGAGGACCTCGGCGCGCTCGTCGGTCTGGTCCTCGCGCTCATCGGCGTGGGCCTGGCCCTGGGCACGGGCGACGGCGTCTGGGACGGCATCGGCACCCTCTGCATCGGCATCCTGCTGATCGCCATCGCGATCGTCCTGGCCGCCGAGACCAAGTCGCTGCTCCTGGGCGAGGCCGCCGGCGTCGAGGACGTCAGGAAGATCGAGGCCGCCATCGTCGACGGCGACACGGTCCCCGCCATCATCCACATGCGTACGCTCCACCTCGGCCCCGAGGAACTGCTCGTCGCCGCCAAGATCGCCGTCCGGCACGACGAGACGGCCACCGAGGTCGCCGCCGCCATCGACGCCGCCGAGTCCCGCATCCGCGAGGCCGTCCCGATCGCCCGCGTCATCTACCTCGAACCCGACATCTACAGCGAGACCGAGGCCGCGAAGGGCGCGGACGCCGAGGCGGCCCCGGGCGGCCCGACGCCCACCGCCGAGCACTGACTTGCCGTACGGGGGAGGGGTCGCCCTCTTCCTCGTACGTCTTCTTCGTACGCCTCACTCGTACGAGACCGGGCCCGCCGAGCGATTCGGCGGGCCCGGTCTCGTACAAGCCGCCCCAACGGCCCCAACCTCCAGGCCGTGAGCGTCAGTCCGCGTCTGCGCGCGCTGCTACCCGGATCTCGCGCAGCACGTCGAGAGCCGCCGCCTCGTCGGGAGCCGTCATCAGCCGCTCCCGGAACCCGGTGTCCATCAACTTCCGGGACAGCAGCGCCAGGATCCGCAGATGCTCGTCCCCGGCGGCTGCCTCGGGCACGGAGATCATGAAGACGAGCTTCGCCTTCGTACCGTCGAGCGAACCCCACTCGACACCCTCCGCCGACCGGGCGAACCCGACGACGGGCGCCGTCACGGCATCGGTCTTGGCATGCGGGATGGCGATCTCCTCGCCGAGCCCGGTCGTGCCCTGCTCCTCGCGCCGCAGCGCCGCCGCGACCAACTCCTCGACGTCCGTGACCTTCCCAGTGGCGGCCAGCAGCCCGGCCATCTCCCGGATCGCAGCCTCCTTGTCACCGGAATCGAGCCGGACCTTGACGGTCTGGGCGGTGAGATACCCGGAGAGGACCTCGTCGTCCGAGGCACCGGCGGATGCGCCCGCGGACGAGTCGGCGGATCGGTCCGCGGTCGCGTCGGGGGAGGCGTCGGCCGCGGAACCGGCGGACGCCGGAGCCGAATCCGTCCGCTGGGCGGGAGCGTGCGCGGTGGCCGTCCCGCCGCCGGCGCCGAGGCCGTCACTGCCGGCACCCACGCCCACGCCCACGCCAGCGCCAGCGCTCACGCCCGCGAGGGCGAGTTCCGGCTGCGGCGCGAGCCCGTCGACCATCGACTGCCCCCGCCGCTTGCGCTCACTGACATCGACGAGTGCCACCGTCGTCAGGGCCGTCACCACGGTCCCGATCACCACGGCCACGAAGAACATCGGTACGCCGCTGACGGCGCCCAGCACCGCCACGATCGGCCCGCCGTGCGGCACCGCGTCCTCGACCCCGGCAAGACCCGCGAGCGCTCCGGCCACCGCGCCGCCGAGCATGTTGGCCGGGATGACCTGCGCCGGCCGAGCGGCGGCGAACGGAATGGCGCCCTCGGATATCCCGAACAACCCCATGAACAGCGAGGCGAGACCCGTCTCGCGCTCCTGCTCGGTGTAGAGCCGCTTCCGGATCAGCGTGGCGAGCCCCTGTCCGAGCGGCATCACCGGGATCGCGGCGGCGCACATGCCCATGACCTCCTGGTTGCCGGTCGCGATGAGCCCCGCACCGAACAGGAACGCCGTCTTGTTGACCGGCCCGCCCATGTCGAACGCGATCATCAGCCCCAGGATCGCGCCGAGCAGCACCGCACTGGTCCCGGTCATCCCGCCGAGCCAGTCCGTCAGATGCTCGAAGACCCAGGAGATGGGCTTGCCGATCACGTAGATGAAGAACAGCCCGAGCGCCGTCGTCGCCACGATCGGGATCACGATGATCGGCATGATCGGCCGGACGAACTTCGGAACCTCGACCTTCTTGATCCACAGCACCAGATAGCCGGCGAGGAACCCGGTCACGATCGCCCCGATGAAGCCCGCGCCCGCCTCGGAGTCGTACAGCGAACCGGTGTTGGCGATCCACCCGCCGACCATGCCCGGTACCAGCGCGGGCCGGTCCCCGATCGCGTACGCGATATAGCCGGACAGGATCGGCACCATCAGCTGGAACCCGATGACGCCGATGTTGTTGACGTCCATCCAGAAGGAGTCCTTCGGGATGACCAGGCCACCGGACGGATCGGTGTGCCCGCCGAGCGACAGCGAGATCGCGATCAGCAGCCCGCCGACCACGACGAACGGGATCATGTAACTGACGCCGTTCATCAGCGCCTTGTACCCGACGCTCCGCTCCTTGCCGCCTGCGCCACTGCCGACGGACGAGGACGTACTGGTCCCGCCCCCACCCCCTCCGTGCACGGGCGCGGTCCGCACCTGCTCGATCAGCCGCTCGGGGTGGTGGATTCCCTCGGCGACGCCGACCGTCACCACCCGCTTCCCGGCGAACCGGCTCAGGTCCACATCCTTGTCCGCGGCGATGATGACGCCGTCAGCGGTTCTGACATCGTTGTCAGTGAGTACGTTTTCGGCCCCGATCGAGCCCTGCGTCTCCACCTTGATGTCGACGCCGAGCTGCTCCGCCGCCTGCGCGAGCTTCTCGGCCGCCATGTAGGTGTGGGCAATGCCGGTCGGGCAGGCGGTCACCGCGAGCAGCTTCAACCGCTGCTGCTCGCTGCTGCCGCCGCCCGTGGGGGGAAGGCCGGCCGGACTGGTCACGTCGATCTCCTAACGCCTTTGTTGTGGGGGATCGCGATCCGCGAGCTGGTGCACATGGTCCCGATCCCCGGCATCCTGCAACAGACCCCTGCACAGGTCCAAAAGTTCAAAAGTCCCGGATTGTCCAGGCTTGTCGGCCCCTGATCCCGGCCCGGCGGACCCTCGGACTCCGCTTCTTTCTGTCCGGAGGCTGACTGGGGCCCGCTGAGCCGATCGGTGTAGATTCGTAACCGAGCCAGACGTCGCTGCTGATGGCGGTCGGGCGGCCCCGTACGGGCCGGCCGAGGGAGAGAGGGCCTCCGACGGACTGCGCTGCGCAAGGCACCGGGCATTCGTGTGCCCCGTGGACGCACGTCCTGCCCCGCCGCCGCGCAGACCAGCCCAACCGACCTCGCCCAACCCGAGGAGCAGCTCGTATGACCACTGTCGACAACCGACAGGACTTCAAGGTCGCCGACCTTTCCCTGGCCGACTTCGGTCGCAAGGAGATCACCCTCGCCGAGCACGAGATGCCCGGCCTGATGTCGATCCGCAAGGAGTTCGCCGCCACCCAGCCGCTGGCCGGCGCCCGCATCATGGGCTCGCTGCACATGACCGTGCAGACCGCCGTCCTGATCGAGACCCTGGTCGCCCTGGGCGCCGAGGTCCGCTGGGTGTCCTGCAACATCTTCTCCACCCAGGACCACGCGGCAGCCGCCATCGCCGTCGGCCCGAACGGCACGCCCGACAACCCCCAGGGCATCCCGGTCTTCGCCTGGAAGGGCGAGACGCTGGAGGAGTACTGGTGGTGCACGGAGCAGGCGCTGACCTGGCCGAACACCCCCACCGGCGGCCCGAACATGATCCTGGACGACGGCGGTGACGCCACCATGCTCGTCCACAAGGGCGTCGAGTACGAGAAGGCCGGCAAGGTCCCCTCCCTCGACACCGCCGAGTCCGACGAGCACCGCGTCGTCCTGGGGCTCCTGACCCGGACGATCTCGAACGGCTCGCAGAAGTGGACCCAGGTCGCCTCGGAGATCCGCGGCGTGACCGAGGAGACCACCACCGGCGTCCACCGCCTGTACGAGATGCACCGTGACGGCACCCTCCTGTTCCCGGCGATCAACGTGAACGACGCCGTCACCAAGTCGAAGTTCGACAACAAGTACGGCTGCCGCCACTCCCTGATCGACGGCATCAACCGCGCCACCGACGTCCTCATCGGCGGCAAGACCGCGGTCGTCCTCGGCTACGGCGACGTGGGCAAGGGCTGCGCGGAGTCCCTGCGCGGACAGGGCGCCCGCGTGATCGTCACCGAGATCGACCCGATCTGCGCACTGCAGGCGGCGATGGACGGCTACCAGGTCACGACGCTCGACGAGGTCGTCGACAAGGCCGACATCTTCATCACCACGACCGGCAACAAGGACATCATCATGGCCTCGGACATGGCCAAGATGAAGCACCAGGCGATCGTGGGCAACATCGGCCACTTCGACAACGAGATCGACATGGCCGGCCTCGCGCAGATCCCGGGCATCGTCAAGGACGAGGTCAAGCCGCAGGTCCACACCTGGAAGTTCCCCGACGGCAAGGTCCTCATCGTGCTGTCCGAGGGCCGCCTGCTGAACCTGGGCAACGCGACCGGCCACCCGTCGTTCGTGATGTCCAACTCGTTCGCGGACCAGACCCTGGCCCAGATCGAGCTGTTCACCAAGCCCGAGGAGTACCCGACCGACGTCTACGTGCTGCCCAAGCACCTCGACGAGAAGGTCGCCCGCCTCCACCTCGACGCGCTCGGCGTGAAGCTCACGACGCTCCGCCCGGAGCAGGCGAGCTACATCGGCGTAGAGGTCGAGGGCCCGTACAAGTCGGACCACTACCGCTACTGAGCGGCCGAACCCGGCGCTCAGCCAACGGTTGTCAGCAGGCCCCCGTCGTCACCGGCGGGGGCCTGCCCCCTACGAGGACCCGAGCCACCATGCCCCGCGGCCGATATTCGCTCCATGACCCGCACGACCACACCCCCCTCGCCGAAGAACACTTCCACTGCGCGCCCGGCCCCTCCGGCTGGCGCTACGTCTCCCAACTGACCGCCCCCTCCGGCGACCCTGCCGGTTCCGTCGACCTCGCCCTCGACGACCTCGGCCGCCCCATCCGCCTCGAACTGCACGCCTCGGGCTGGCAGGTCCGCGGCGCCGCCCTCGACGGCGTCACCTGGGTCCGCACCGACCCAACGGGAGCTCACGCCACCGAAGGCAATGTCCGCGCCCACGCCTTCACCGGCACATCCCCCGCTTTCCTCATCGCCACCGCACGCCTGCTGCGCCTCACCCCCGATGCCTCCGCCACGCGTGTACGCCTCGTCGCCTTCACGGACCCGGTCCTCGCCCCGCGCACCCTCGACCAGTCCTGGGCCCTGATCACGAGAGAAACACACGCCACTGACAACGGCCCCCTGACCGTGGAGGAATACCAGGTCACAGCTCTGGACACCGGCGAGCAGCACGCCGTGCACCTGTCGGGCGACGTGATCCTCTCCGCGCCCGGCATCGAGCTGGAGGACCTGGAATCCCCGCCGTCGGTGTTCGCCTGACGAAGGTGGAGGGGGAGCCCGCGAGTTACGCGGGCGGGGCGAAGCCGGTGGCGGGCCGCTCCGCGCCGGCGTCCTGCGGGGCCGGCGCGGGGGCCGGTGTCGGTGTTGGCGTCGGTGCGGGAGCCGAGTAGCCGGCGGGCGGCGAAGCCGGTGGGTACGGATGGGAGGGGTACGCCGATTCCGGCGAAGGCACCATTCCGTACGGCATCACGGGCCCGCTCGTACCTGGCATGCCTGGTGTGGCCGGCGCGCCGGCCATCTGCGCACCCGCGGCAGGACGACCACCAGCGGCCCCACCACTGAACGCCCGCCGGGCCTCCCGAGCCTGCCGCTCCTGCATCACGGCGGCCAGATACGCCGCCGGCGGCACCCCCTGCGGCGCCGGAGCCCCGGTGCGCTCCGCGACATCGGCCGCGAGCCGCTCGGCCATCGCCCAGCCGACCTGCGGATCAAGCTGCTGCATCCGCGTCAGGTACTGGCGGACAGCCAGCCACAGCGCATCCGGAACCCCGGACAGATCAAGGCCGGAGAACCGCCCCGCCAGCCAAGGCGGCGGCGGAGGCACGAAGGACGTACGCCCGGCGGGAATCCGTTCCCGTACGACCAGGGTCCCCGCGAACACATCACCGAGCCGCCGACCTCGCGCGGACACCAGCGAGGCGATGCACGCCACGACCCCGAACGTCATCAGGATCTCGACCACGCCGACGGCCCCACGCACCAGCGCGTGCCGGAACCGGATCGGCCCGCCGTCGTCCCGCACCACCCGCAGCCCGCACGCCAGCTTCCCCAGCGACCGCCCATGACTGAGCGTCTCCACGGCTATCGGCCCACCCACCAGCAGAAGAATGAAGGCGGCGATCGACACTGCCATCTGTGCCGCCTCGTCGAGCGCGGACGTGGACGCCACCAGGGCGATGGTCACCGCGACATAGGCGGCCACCGCCACCGCCAGGTCGAGCACCACGGCCAGCACCCGGCTCGGCAGCTTCGCGGGGCGCAACTCCAGCGCCACCGCCTCGCCCGTCACAAGCTCACTCACGCCCGCCGTCCTTCCCCGAACTGCCCCGAGGACAGCCAGTCTGCCAAGCTGAGGGCACATCGCGCCGCAGTGCGACAAGCTGACCACACGACGAGCAGCCGAGGAGCAGCCAACCCGATGGACCTCGACGTCTTCGTGTCCGCCCACCGAGCCGAATGGGACCGGCTCGACGCACTCCTCGGACGCCAAAGGCGCCTCACCGGCGCGGAGGCCGACGAACTGGTCGCCCTCTACCAGCGCACGGCGACCCACCTCTCCCTGATCCAGTCGAGCGCCCCGGACCCCCAGCTGACCGGCCGCCTCAGTCAACTGGTGGCACGCGCGCGTAGTGCGGTGACAGGCACCCGCCGCGCCTCCTGGCGCGATGTGACCCGCTTCCTCACACACGGTTTCCCCGCCGCGGTCTACCGCTCACGCCACTGGTGGGTCCCCACCGCACTGCTCTCCACGGCCGTCGCCATCGTCCTGGGGTGGTGGATCGGCACCCACCCGGAGGTCCAGTCCTCGATCGCGGCCCCGAGCGACCTGCGGGAACTCACCCGCCCCGGCGGCGAGTACGAGACCTACTACTCAAGCCATCCGGCGACGTCCTTCGCGGCTCAGGTGTGGACGAACAACGCCCAGGCAGCCGCGATGTGCCTGGTACTCGGCGCCTTTCTCTGCCTGCCGGTCGTCTGGATCCTCTTCCAGAACATGCTCAACGTGGGCGTGGGCATCGGCCTGATGTCCTCGGCAGGCCGCCTCGACACCTTCCTCGGCCTGATCCTCCCGCACGGCCTCCTGGAACTGACCGCCGTCTTCGTAGCGGCCGGTACGGGACTGCGCCTCGGGTGGACCGTCATCGACCCGGGCCCCCGCAGCCGCCGATCCGCCCTCGCCGAGGAGGGCCGAGCAGCCCTGGGCATGGCGATAGGCCTGGCCCTGGTCCTCTTCGTCTCGGGCGCCATCGAAGGCTTCGTGACCCCGTCCGGCCTCCCGACCTGGGCCCGCATCGGCATCGGCATAGCCGCCGAGCTGCTGTTCCTCGCGTACGTCTACATCCTGGGCGGTCGTGCGGCGCGGGCCGGCGAGACGGGCGACGTCGAGGAAGCCGAGCGCAGCGCCTCCGTACCGACCGCCGCCTGATGTGCAGGCACGTCGGCTGAGCTGCTAGTCTCCTCTTCGCCCCACAAAAACCGTTGACACGGGACGTGTGGGGAGGTAGATTCGAACAGTTGCCTAGAACTGGACAAGTTCGGTGGCGGCGGTTTAACATCTGTCAGCTTCCTGGAATTCGGTTCCGGTGAAGCACTTCCCGATAAATCAGGAACGAGTGGCCGGTCAGGCCGGTCAAAAACTTCTGATAAAGTCGGACTCGCCGAAAGAAAGCCACTAGGCAATCGAATAGGCAAAGGCCCCCCAACTGGCCACCGGAAATGAATTTCGACCGGAAACGGAACGGAAAACGGATCTGGTAAGGTTGGAAACACCGAAGGGAAGCCCGGAGGAAAGCCCGAGAGGGTGAGTACAAAGGAAGCGTCCGTTCCTTGAGAACTCAACAGCGTGCCAAAAATCAACGCCAGATATGTTGATACCCCGTCCACCGCATTATGTGGTGGGTGGAGGTTCCTTT
>NZ_LIQZ01000496.1 GCF_001418655.1 Streptomyces phaeochromogenes
CAGGTAAGTGGCGGGACCAAGGTCGCCGGAGTGTGGCCGTCCGGGCGGACAGTGATTCCGTGTACCGCCTTTGTGGGGGTGGAGGAGAAGGCCGGGGTGTGGGCCGGTAGTAGGTGTTCGAGTAGGACGGTGGATTCGCGGAGTGCGAATTGCAGGCCGAGGCAGGCGCGGGGGCCGATGCCGAAGGGGAAGTAGCCACCCACCCGGGTGCCTACTTCCCCTTCGGCATCGGCCCCCGCGCCTGCCTCGGCCTGCAATTCGCACTCCGCGAATCCACCGTCCTACTCGAACACCTACTACCGGCCCACACCCCGGCCTTCTCCTCCACCCCCACAAAGGCGGTACACGGAATCACTGTCCGCCCGGACGGCCACACTCCGGCGACCTTGGTCCCGCCACTTACCTGAGGCCTGCCATCGCGCACCGTGAAGTTGCCAGAGGGCGGCAGAGTTCTGCCGGTCATTGGTGCCGGAAGCGGCTGTTCGGCTGTGGTCGTCCGCTGGGTACGGTGGCGTGAGCGGCCCTGGGTGGTCTGTGCCGGGGCGGGATGGTGGTGAACGGCCCGAGGCGAGTTCGGGGGTTGAGGATGGTCTACCTGGTTCTGGCTGCGACGGTGGTCGTGTCCGTTCTGACGGTCGCCGTGACCGTGCTGGTGGGCCGTCAGAGGCGCCGGATGGATTCCGGGCCGGAAGCGCGGCGAATCGAAGCGACTGCTTCCAGAGGCGTGCGCGATGCGCGCCGCCTGGCTCATGCCCAGCAGCATTTCAACGACGCCGGCGGCCTCAGCGCTTTGCGGGATCGCGACTCCCGCTCGTAGAGACTCGTTGCCACTCGTAGCTTTTTATGGGGGCGACCTCAATGGCCTCACAGCCCCGCCAGCCCCGCCCATGACCGGATCAGTCCGCACCCGGACCCGATGCGGCCTGGTTCCGGCCCTCTCGTACGGGCCAGGCTTGGGGCATGACCCGAGCACTGATCGTCATTGATGTCCAGGAGTCCTTCCGGGCCCGTCCGCTGTGGGAGACCACCTCCGACCTGAAGATCGCCGACCAGGTGAACCGTCTCGTCCGGCTCTCCCGTCAGGCCGGGGACCTGGTCGTATGGGTGCTGCACTCCGAGCCCGGCAGCGGGGATGTCTTCGACCCTGCCCTCGGCCACGTCCGGCTCATGGAGGAACTGGAGCGGGCGGACGGGGAGCCGCTGATCCACAAGACCTCGCACAACGCCTTCACCACCACCAACCTGCAGCAACTGCTCACCGAGCGCGGTGTCCGCGAACTCACCGTCTGCGGCATCCGTACCGAGCAGTGCGTGGAGACCACCACCCGCGTCGCGAGCGACCTCGGCTACCAGGTCACGTTCGTCACCGACGCGACCGCGACCAATCCCATCCCCCACCGCGACGCCCCCGCCGACCAGAGCGTCGCCGAGCTGCTGGCCGACCCGCTCACGCTGCCCGCCGAAGAGGTCATCAGGCGCACCGAGTACGCCCTCGCCGGACGCTTCGCCACCATCGCGACGGTCGACCAGCTGGAGGCCGCGGCCGGGAGTAGGGCATGATGACCGAATCGTGAGCCACATCGTCTTCTTCCTGGTGCCCGGAGTCCACCTGCTGGACCTGGCAGGACCCGCGCAGGTCTTCTCGACTGCCGCCGACTTCGGGCACCCCTACACGCTGTCCTACGTCGCCGAGAGGCCGCAGGTCTCCACCGCTCAGGGGCTGCCGCTGGTGGCGGGGCTCGACTGGCCCGAGCTCGGGCCCGAGGACCTGATCCTGGTGCCCGGCTGGCGGGCGGCAACCCTGGCCGACAGCCCAGCCATCGGTGCCGCCTCCCTCCAGGTCCTACGGGACCACCACGCCAGGGGTGGGACGGTGGCCAGCGTGTGTGCCGGGGCCGAGGCGCTCGGCCGGGCCCGCCTGCTGGACGGCCGCCGCTGCACCACCCACCACGACGTGCAGGACGAACTGGCCCGGCGCCATCCCCGGGCAGTGGTCGTCCGCGACGTCCTGTTCACCGCCGACGACCGGGTGATCACCTCGGCGGGCATCGCCAGCGGTATCGACCTGGCCCTGCATCTGGTCGCCATCCAGCGTGGCCCGGCCGTCGCCGCGCAGGTGGCCCGCGAGATGGTCGTATACGCCCGCCGCAACGGCCATGAGCCGCAGTCCAGCGCGATGCTCCGGCACCGGTCCCACCTCGACGACACCGTGCACCGGGCCCAGGACCTCATCGACGCCCGCTTCGACCAACCGCTCCCCCTCCCCGCCCTGGCCTCGGCCGTCGGCGTGAGCGAACGGACCCTCACCCGCCTCTTCAGCCGCGCCACGGGACTCACCCCACTGCGCTACCAGCAGGCCCTGCGCCTCGAACGCGCCCAACACCTCATGAGCCACGGAGCGACAACCGACGCCGCCGCCCGCTCAGTCGGCTTCGAGGACCCCCGAATGCTGCGCCGCCTCCGCGCCCGCGCGGCCTGACCACGCCAGCGCCGGGCAACCGTGCTTCCGCGGGCGGGTAATTGGGTGCCGTGTGAACCGTCGCCAAGACAGTATGGGGAACCATGAAGAGCGACGACCCGATGAGAAGCATCGAGGACGAGGATGTCTGTCGCGTCTGCGGCTACACGGACGGTGACCTCTTCTTCGAGGACACCTGGCCGACCCACATCATCTGCAGCTGCTGCGGATGGGAGTCGGGCACGCCGCCGCTCGACGTTTCAGGCACCCGGCAGTATCGCGGCTACTGGACCGGGCAGGGCGCCGAGTGGTTCTCCCGTGGGGCACGGCCCAAGGACTGGGATCTTCTCAAGCAACTGCGCAACATCCCGGAGGACTGGCGCTGACGACGAATTCGGCATCGTGACCGCGTCGTCGATGCCACCCGGACCGAACGCCATCGGATACGCGAAGACCTCCGGAACGAACTCGGCCCGTCCCTCGCCGGTACAGGACTCGGACTGCAAGGCGCGCTCGACGGCCTGGCCCGCGGTGACACCGAGGCTGTCGGCCCTCTGCTGACCCGCACCCTCGACGAACTCCACCGCCGGTCGCTGTCTACGACCGGCCGTGCTGGTGACCCGGGCGTGGGACGGGTGACGGTGTTCTCAGGGTCCGGGCCAGTTCGCGCCGGGTGGTGACGCCGAGTTTCGCGTAGGCGCGGTGGAGGTGGTTGTCGACGGTGCGTACCGACAGGGCGAGGGCGTCGGCGATGTCCTTGCTGGCGTTGCCGAGCGCGGCGAGCAGGGCTATCTCGCGTTCGCGGTCGGTGAGCGGAGCGGTGGACTGGGCGGTGGTCAGCAGTGGTGTGCGGGCGCCTTCGCAGCGGGCCGGGGCCGCGGCGGCCCGGTGGGCGGCTGCCGAGGCGCGGCGCGCCTGGTGTGCCCGGCGCCAGGCGGCTGCGGCGGCGGTGGCCGCCTCGGCGGCGAGCAGCTCCGCGCCGACGGCCTGGCATGCGTCGGCGGCCCGGAGGAGCTGGTCGGGGTCGTCGGCTGCCAGCGCCGCCGCCAGTTGAGCCCGGGCCGGGGCGAGTGCCCCGTCGCATCGCTGTGCCAGTGCGGTCAGGCGGTCCGTGACCTCCTTCGCTCCGCCGAGCCGGGCCACATCGGTCAACAACAGTGCCTCGCCGGTGCGGTGGCCGGTCGAGCGGGCGACAAGGGCGGCAGCGGTGAGCACGGCCCGAGCCCGATCCAGGTGTCCGCGAGCGGCCAACAGCCATGCCTCGCCCAGGCGTTCCTCCCCCGCGGACAGCAGGCCCGGTGCCAGCGGCGGCAGGGTGCGGTGTTCGGCCAGCGACGCTTCGGCCGCGTCCAGGTCTCCCAGCACGGCCGCACATGCGGCGAGGCCGCCGAGCACCGGTCGCAGGGCCATGGTGTGGTCGAAGGAACGGGCCAGGGCGGCGGCCTCGGCCCACCAGCGGCGTGCGGTCGCCGGCCTCCCGGCCAGCCACTCCGTACGGCCGAGGAAGACCGCCAGCCAGACCCGTACGACGGAATCGGCGGCGACCAGTTCGGCGTAGGTGCGCTCGCCCTCGCGGCGGGCTTCGTCCGGGAGGCCGGCCTCGGTGAGAGCGAGGACGAGCGGGATGCGCTGGACGGCGGGATGGGAGACGAGGGCGTATTCGTCGACCTTCCGGTGTCCGGCGTGGGCGCGCTCCGCCCAGGTCGCGGCCTCGCCGGTGCGGCCCACCAGTGCCAGCGCGAAAGGCTTCATCCAGGCGCCTCGCAGCCAGACGTCGACGTCGGGGGCGTCACCGACGTCGGTCTCCAGGTCCTCCAGAAGTGTCAGCCCATGGGCCGGCTGACCGGCGACGATCCGCATGAAGCCCTCATTGATGGTGAGCTTTTGGCGGGCCGCCGGGCTGGTGATCCGGTTCAGTGCCGCGTCGTTGACCGCGAGTGCCTCGCTGAGGGGGGCGTTGCTCCACAGCAGGTTGAGCGTGCGGACCAGAGCGACCGCCAGCTTGTCCTGCTCGCCGACGGCCACGGCGTCGGCCTGGGCGATCGCCGCCTCGGCCTGGTCCCAGCGGCCCATCTCGAAGAAGGCGTGGCCGAGCATCAGGCCGGTGGCCGTGGTGCGGTGCTTCTCGGGAAGGGCCTCCAGGAGAGCGACGATCTGGGGGTAGTCGTGCGCGTGGCGGGACAGTACGGCGGCCTGCGTGAGAAGGGTGGGGTCGGCGGTGCCGGTGGCGGCCAGCCGCCAGGTGGCGATGTGCAGCAGGTCGCCGCGGCGGCGGGCGCCGCGGGCCTCGACGCGTGCGGCCTGGTCCAGCAGGAGGGCCCGGCGGCGCAGGACCGGGAGACCGGCCCGCAGTACCTCGCCGTACAGCGGATGGGCCAGGGACACGGCGGTGCGCCGCCGGTCCTGGGTGACGCGGATCAGTCCGGCCTGTTCCAAGGCGGCCATCACCTGCGGCGGGGCCAGGTCTTCGGCATCGGCCAGCGGTAACGGCTCGCACAGCGCGAGCAGTTCGAGTACGGGGAGTCCGGCCGGGTCGGCGGTGGCCAGGCGACCGCCGATCACCTCGGTCAGCCGTACGGTGGCCGGGAGTCGGCCCTCGGCCAGATGCCAGATCTCCCCGTCCTCGGTCAGGTCCCCGGCGGTCAGGGCGCCCAGGACCAGTTCACGCAGGTACAGCACGTTGCCGCCGCTGACAGCCGACAGCTCGTGCAGGCTGCGCCGGGCGACGGCTCCGCCGAGTGCGGCCTGGAGCAACTCCTCGATCTGCCCGGTGCTCAGTACGGTCAGGTCGACCCGGCGCACCGCGTCGCCGCCCCGCAGCGCCGTGACGGCCTTCCCGTACGGCTCACCGCTGCGGACGGTGCCGATCAGCAGGAGCACGCCGGTGTCCATCAGTTGCCGCAGCAGCACCGCCGAGGCCGAGTCCAGCAGATGCATGTCGTCGACCAGCAGCACCCATCTTCGCCGTCCCGGTCCGGCGGCCAGCCGCTCGGCGACCGCGGCGAACCCCGCCACCGGGTCCGACAGATCCACCCCCGCGGGCAGCAGGTGCGCGATCGCCCCCAGCGGCACGGCACCCGCCGCGGCGCTCGCGGTGGCCCGGCCCGCCCGGAAACCCGCCGCCGAGGCCCGGCC
>NZ_LIQZ01000497.1:0-351 GCF_001418655.1 Streptomyces phaeochromogenes
GCCCCGGCGCCCCGGAGGGCGTGGCGGCGGCCCGTACGAGCCGGACCGGACCCTCCCCGTCGGGCACGGCGCCACCGGCCACCCGGTCGATCAGCGCGTGATCGGCGAAGCCGGCCAGCGCGAAGTCGAGGTGGACGCTCGCGGCCTCCGCCGGGTCCTCACACTCGGCGGCGGCGCGCGCGGCCCGGTGCAGCTGGTTGGTCCTGAACCGCAGGAGCGCCGCCTCCTGCTCGGTCTGCTTGGCCTCGGTCACATCCTGGAAGAGCCAGCCCACCCCGAGCGGAACCGGTTCCTCCGCGAGCGGCGAGGCGAGCCGCAGGAAGCCGCTGCGCCAGCACCGCCGCTGCTCGC
>NZ_LIQZ01000497.1:374-1707 GCF_001418655.1 Streptomyces phaeochromogenes
CCCCAATACGGCCGTACGCCCCGCGCCGAACGCGCGCGCCGCGTGCGCGTTGACGACGGCGGGCCGCAGATCGGCGTCGACGAGCACGACACCCCAGGAGGCGTCGTCGAACAGTGCCTCGCTCAGCGCGATCGACCGCTCCAGATCGATCTGCGCGTGCACCTCGCTGAAGGCGCAGTACACCCCGGCCGGCTTCCCGTCGGGCCCCGGCACCGCGGCCGACTGGGTCCGTACGAGCACCCGGCCGCCGTCCTTGGTGAGCAGCGCGAACTCATGGACCTGCCGCCCGGGCGCCTGCATCGCGGAGAGCAGCCGGCCCTCGACCTCCTCGGCGTCCGCGGGCCGTACGGCCCNNCGGCGAGCAGATCGGCCCCGTCCCGCTCGGGCTCCTGCGGCCCGAGCTCGTCCGTGGTCCCACTACGCCGCGAAGCACTCACCTGGCACCCCCTGCAGGCCGTGTCGGCGTGTCCTGCGCGGTGTGCCCGCGCGTCTGATCACTCACTTCACTCACTACGAATCACTCACTAGGAATCATTCAACTCGAACGTGACGCAGCCCACATCTGGTTCCCACAAGATTGAGGAAATCGTTGTGTGGGGGCACGTCGGCGTACGGATCGATCAGCGGGTCCGTCTTGCGGCGGNNGCCGCCGGGGCCGCCGCCGGGTCGACAACAGTGGTCGTACGACTCCGGACCGTCGCCGTCCAGAAAAACCGGTTGAGGGATGCGGATCCGGTTCCTAATGTGTGTCGCACGCCGAAAGGAGGTGATCGGGTACATGTCTGAAACCCGGACCAGCGAGGTGGCTGCGGGCTAGCGGCCCGTCACCACATTCAGTGCGGTGCCGGACCAGCGCGTGAGATGAGCGTGCGGCCGGCCCAATCTCAGCAGTCACCCGACCCGCGAGCTCGCCGGTAAGTCCGGCCGGCTCCCTCCTCGGAGGGAACCAGAGTTCGCGGGTCGTCTGCGTTTCGCAGGTTTGTGAGGTGCGGCACTGGCGTGTTGGGCGAGCCGGAGTACTCTTGCGCCATGCTTCCGATGCTCGTTCGACGCCGTCACGTGGACTACGTGCGCGTCACGAGCATGGGCTGTCGGCTTTCTGCCTGACCTCAGCCCCCTTTGGCTCTTTCACCTGGCACCTGTGGCCCCCGCCCCACCCTCGGCGGCTGCCCCGGGCCCGTAACCCATGCGGACGCACACCATGACGAACCCGAACGTGGCGATGAACCCCTCGGATCAGACCATCCCCTCGGATCAGCCGTATCAGCAGCTTCCGATCATTGATCTTTCCGCGGCCGATCGTGGGCCGCAGGCGCGTGCGCTGCTGCACGCG
>NZ_LIQZ01000498.1 GCF_001418655.1 Streptomyces phaeochromogenes
CCCCCACGCTCACCGTCACCCCCACCACTTGGTCCGCCTTCCTCCCGCACGCCTCCGCGCGCGGTGGACGCGACCGTGACTCGTGATGACCAGGTCGCCCGGACCTTCACCCCGCCCGACGCCGCGAGCAGGCGACGTAAGCGCGCAGCATTCTTGAACTGGCTGGCGGAAGCCGGTCTGCCCGATCTCACGGGCCCCGTGGAGAAGCCCCCGCCCGAGGGAACTCACCCCTCCGACGCCGAGCTGGGCGCCTCCCGAGCCGAGGCCGATGCCCCCGCACCCGTACCCCCGTGACCCTCCGGCGCCCGCAGCGACCGAACCTGCGGCGACAGCAGCGCCATCGCCGTAGCCCCCACCACCATCGCCGAACACCCCGCCAGAGCCACCCCCGTGCCTACCGCTGAGGCGATCGGCCCCGCGGCGAGGAGGCCGAGCGGTGCGAAGGCCAGGGACCCGAGCCATTCGTATGAGCTGACGCGGGAGATGACCTCCTCGGGGATCTCCCGGTGGAGGGTCGTGGTCCACAGGACGCTGAAGACGTCCGTGGAGACGCCCGCGCAGAACATCGCAAGGGCCACCGCCCAGACGGGCGCTCGCAGTGCGAGCAGGGCGATCGGTACGGCGGCCGGGAACGTGGCCAGGACCGCCACGAGTACGGGCCGGGAGACGCGGACGCGGGCGGCCAGGCCCGCCCCCGCGATCGTGCCCAGCGCCTGCGCGGCGACGATCAGTGACCAGGCACGCGCCCCGCCGAAGTACTCCTCGGCCACCAGGGGACCGAGCACGCCGACGTTGGCGTTGAGGGCCGCCACGACGAACGCGTACTGGGCGACCACGGCCCACAGCCACTGCCGGGAGGCGAACTCCTGCCAGCCGTCCCGCAGATCGGCCCAGCCGGAGGACGCCTTCCTCGGGCGGGCCGTCACCCGCAGCCCCCTGATGAGGAGCGCGCTGAGGGCGAAGGAGGCCGCGTTGAGGGCCAGCGCCCAGCCGGCGCCGACGAACGCGACGGTCACGCCCGACAGCGCGAGCCCCAGCAGCATCGAGGAGTTGGTGCCCATCTGGAGCAGACCGTTGGCCCGTTGCAGCCGCTCCGCGGGCACGATCAGCGGGACCACGCCCGTCATCGCCGGTGCGAACAGCGCGGTCGCCGTCCCCGCCAGGACGGCAAGGAGGCACATCGCCGTCAGCGGCGCGTGCCCGGTCAGCACCATCACGGCCAGACCCGCGTAGGCCGCCGCCCCGAGCAGGTCGGACACCACCATGAGCCGCGAACGCGACACCCGGTCCGCGATCACACCCCCGACCAGGATGAACACCAGCTGCGGCAGCGCCTGACAGGCCAGCACCAACGACAGGCGGCCAGGGCTCGCCCCCGGCAGCTCCAGCACCGCGAACGCCAACGCCACCCGCGCGAAGGCGTTCCCGAGCACCGAGACCGTACGAGCCGAGAACAGCAGCACGAACCGGCGGTCGCGCCAGAGTGACGGCGGATCCGCACCAGGGGTTCTCATGAGCGGACACCGTAGTAGCGGACCGCCCGAACGGCGTACCCATATGGCGCCGCGGAGAGCGACTGAACAGCACCGTGGGTCCGGCACCGCGGGCCAATACACCCAGCGCCCGCCCCGCGTGGTGATCTTGACGGTCAAGCCAGGCATTCAGGTGATTTCGGTGAGACAACCGGTTTTAGGCTACTTAATATCTGGTTCCGTGACAGACGGGAAGAGTCGGCGTCGACCGGCCGAACACGCGACCGATGTGGTCGTCCTCGGGGCCGGGCCGGCCGGGCTCGTGCTCGGCAACATCCTGGTGGACCGGGGGATCGACTGCGTCGTCCTGGAGCGGGCCGAGCGCACGCAGGTGCAGACGCGGGCACGTGCCGGGTTCCTGGCCGCCAACACCGTGCGGATCCTGGAACAGCACGGTCTCGCCGAGGGGCTGCGGCGGCGCGGGCAGATCCACGGCACCTGCGAGTTCCGTACCGAGGACGGCCGGTTCCGGCTGGACTACAGCGGGCTCGGGCAGCGGGAGCAGCACACCGTCTACCCCCAACAGGAGCTGGTGACCGACCTGTTGACGCGGTTCCTGGAACGCGGCGGACAGCTCCGGTTCGGCACCGAGGCCGTGGCCGTGCGCGACGCCGACAGCGAGCGGCCGGAAGTGGCCGTGCGTGAGGCGGACGGGCGGCCCGGGCGGTGGCGGGCGCGGTACGTGGCCGGCTGCGACGGGCGGCACGGCGCGGCCCGGCGTTCGCTGCCGGCCGGCACGGTCCGCCACCACCGCGATCACGGCGTCACTTGGCTCGGTCTGCTCGCCGAGGCGCCGCCCAGTCTGGACGCCGTCGGCTACGCGGTGCACGAGCACGGGTTCGCCGGACACATGGCCCGCACCAGCGAGGTCACCCGCTACTACCTGCAGTGCGAGCGCGGCACCCCGGCCGACGCCTGGTCCGAGGAGCGGATCTGGGACGAGCTGGAGCTGCGGATGCGGGCGCGGGAGTACGGGCCGCTGCGCCGCGGGCGCGTCGTGCAGCGTTCCGTCGTCGACCTGGAGTCCGACGTGCTCGAACCGCTGCGCCACGGCGCGCTGTTCCTCGTGGGCGACGCCGCCGGTCTGATCAGCCCCTCCGCCGCGAAGGGCGCCAATCTGGCGGTCCTCGAAGCGGCGGTCCTGGCCGACGCCCTGATCGACGATCTCACTGCCAAAAACCCCGAGGGCCTCGACGCCTACTCGGCGCGGTGTCTGACGCACATCTGGCGTGCGCAGGAGTTCTCGCACTGGATGATCGGGCTGCTGCACGGCCCGTCCGGCGCGGACGGCGAGTCGCTGTTCCACAACTCCCTGCGCCGCTCCCGCCTCTCCTCGCTGCGCACCTCGCGCAACCACCAGGACTGGTTCGCCGAGCACTACGTCGGCGTATAGCCCCTCACATCCCGTCGCTGCTTCCCAACTCCGCACCCGCGTACGTCCGTACGCGTACATCCGAACCCCGGAATGAGGATCCACCCGCAATGATCACGACATTGTCGGGCGATACGTCCCGCCTGCGCGCGACGGTCGACTTCGTCAAGGAACAGGACACCGCCACGCTGCTCCGGCTCCTGCTTCCCGGGCTCGACGGCCCGGAGCTGCGGGCCGTGGCGGAGCGCTGCGACTTCTCGCACGCGGCACTGCTCGTCTTCCCGCCCGACGAGGCTGCGCTGGACGCCACGCTCGCCGACTGCGGGCTCGTCACGGACGCGCCGCCGCGGCCGAGTGTCATCGTGCGCGAGCGTCTCGCCGTACGGCACAAGCGGAGTGCGGCGGAGCTCGACGTCGGCATTCTGCGCCCCGCGGTGGAGTGCCCGGACGGGGCGCGGCGCTGGGTCGAGGTGTTCGCGCTGACCGTGCCGCCGGGGTCGGACCTCGACACGGTCGCCGCGCACGAGCGGGAGAGGCAGCACGAGACGCATGTCGCCTTCGAGGTCGAGACGCCGGACCCGTTGGTGCTGCGCGGCCTGTGCGCGGCCTTCGGACGGTACGGAGCCGTCCCGGACGGCGGCGGCTACAACCCGCACGAGAACGGCACGGTGTTCTACTTCACCGCGCCCGCCGAGGCCAAGGCCGACTACCGGCGCGTGGAGCTGTACGTCCCCGGCGACCACCGTGACGTCCTCGCCGCCCACCTCGACGAGCACCGCGGGCGGCAGCCCGCCGAGACCCTGCTGCGCCTGCTGACCGGGGCGTGGACGACACAGGCCCTGGCCACGTTCGCACGCCTCGATGTGGCCGACGCGATGGACGAGGAACGGAGCGTCGGCGTGGCCGAATTGGCGCGGGACGTCGATGTGTTGGCGCCGAACCTGGCCACCCTGCTGCGCTATCTCACCATGCTGGGCGTGGTGGGCGAGGACCGCGACGGTTTCCGGCTCACGGACACCGGCGCCCTGCTGCGCGCGGACGCCGAGGGGTCGATGCGGGCGCTGGCGCTGATGTACGGGGGACCGTTCTACGAGTCCTTCGCCGGGCTCGACCACACCGTGCGCACCGGACAGGTCGCCTTCGAGCAGTGCTTCGGCGAGAACCACTTCGACCACTTCGCCCGCGATCCCGAACTCGCCGAGCTCTTCGACCGGTCGATGGCCGCCGGTTCACGGATGTTCGACCCGCTGCCCGCCCACCCGGTCCTCACCTCGGCGGCCGAAGGCGCCACGGTGGTCGACATCGCGGGTGGCAACGGGGAGTTGCTCGGACGAATCCTTTCCGCACACCCCCGCCTGCACGGCGTCCTCCTTGAGCGCCCGCACACCGTCGAGACCGCCCGCCGCCTCCTCGGCGCGGCCGGCCACGCGGAGCGGTGCACCTTCCGGGCGGGCGACTTCGCCGACGTACCCGCTGGTGGTGACATCTACGTCCTGTCGCGCGTCCTGCACGACTGGGACGACGACCGCTGCCGCGAGATCCTGCGCCACTGTGCCCGCGCGATGCCCGGCACCGCCGATCTGCTCGTCGTCGAACGCGTCCTGCCCGCCGACGGCTCGGCCTCGCTGGCCACGGCCTGGGACCTGCACATGATGTGCAACGTCGGCGGCCGGGAGCGGCGCGCCGACCACTACGCCCGGCTGTTCGCCGACGCGGGCCTCACCCTGGTGGACCGGACACCACTGCCCCTGGACGGCAGCGTGCTGCACGTCCGCAGGACCGGCCCGGCGGACACCGGATCCACGGTCCAGGGAACCAAGGTCCAGGGAACCAAGGTCTAGGAGTTGAGCTCCTCTTCCCACGCGGGGCGGGCGCCCGCCCGCCCCGCGTGTCCGTATGACCGGCCGCGCGTGTGCGTGTGACGACCGGCCGGGCGTGTCCCCTGAGTGGTGTTGCCTAGAGCGCACTCCACGACGTTGGCTATGAGCCATGAAGTACACGCAGCTGGGACGCACAGGACTCAAGGTCAGCCGACTCGTGCTCGGGACCATGAACTTCGGTCCGCAGACCGACGAGGCCGGCAGCCACGCGATCATGGACGCGGCGCTGGACGCGGGGATCAACTACTTCGACACCGCCAACGTGTACGGCTGGGGCGAGAACAAGGGCCGTACCGAAGAGATCATCGGGAACTGGTTCGCCAAGGGCGGCGAGCGGCGCGACAAGGTCGTGCTCGCCACCAAGGTGTACGGGAACATGGCCGCCGACGGCAACGCCTGGCCCAACCACGACAAGCTCTCCGCGGTCAACATCCGCCGGGCCGTCGACGCCAGCCTCAAGCGGCTCCGGACCGACTACATCGACGTCTACCAGTTCCATCACGTCGACCGCCGCACTCCCTTCGAGGAGATCTGGCAGGCCATCGACGTGCTCGTACAGCAGGGCAAGATCCTGTACGTCGGGTCCTCCAACTTCCCCGGCTACAAGATCGCCCAGGCCAACGAGATCGCCGCCAGGCGCGGCGGCACCATCGGCCTCGTCAGCGAGCAGTGCCTCTACAACCTCGCCGAGCGCCGCGCCGAGATGGAGGTCATCCCGGCCGCGCAGGAGTACGGGCTCGGCGTCATCCCGTGGTCCCCGCTGCACGGCGGTCTGCTGGGCGGTGTCATCAAGAAGGAGGTCGAGGGCGGACGCCGGGCGGGCGGACGGGCCGCCGCCGCCCTCGCCGACACCGCCATCCGCGCGCAGGTCCAGTCGTACGAGGACCTGCTCGACAAGCACGGAGTCGAGCCCGGCGAGACCGCCCTGGCCTGGCTCCTCACCCGCCCGGGCGTCACCGGCCCGATCGTCGGCCCGCGCACGGCCGAGCAACTGGACTCCGCCCTGAGGGCAGTCGAACTGGAACTGAGCGAGGACCTGCTGACCGGCCTCGACGAGATCTTCCCGGGCCCGGGCCCTTCTCCGGAGGCCTTCGCCTGGTAGCGGCACGTGGAAAGGGCGCCCCGACGGGGGCGCCCAGAAGGATCGCGGGGCTGTGACATATGCGGCTCCGCCGCGTGGGCGCGACCAGCCACAACGAAGCGTCAGCCGACAACCCGCCGCCGGAGGCAAACGGCTACCTACCGACGGCCGCCGCCATCGCCACCACAACGAACATCATCACTAGAACACCGGCCATGATCCGGTTACGCGTCTTCGGGTCCACGCCACCGAGCCTAACCGCCCCTCCCTCAGCCACCCCCGGCGAGGGGTCCGCCAAGGGCCCACCGCCCGTGCACCTCGTACCGCAGCTGCTCCCCCGGCACCCCCGAGGCGGGCAGCCGACTCCGCATCAGGCACAGCTCGCCGACCGTCCACCCCCGCCCCTCGAACCCGTCCAGCAGAGCCACGTACGGCGTGAAGTCCGTATCCTCCCGGCTCCGCGCCAGCGTGAGATGCGGCCGGTACCGCCGGTGCTCCTCCCGCTCGACCCCGGCC
>NZ_LIQZ01000499.1 GCF_001418655.1 Streptomyces phaeochromogenes
GCCGGTCGCGCCCACGCGGCGGAGCCGCACAATGTCACGGCCCCGCTCCCCTGAAGGGGCGCGCCCCCCTAGTTCTGCGGTCTGCCCGTCGCCACCGCGTAGAACGCCACCGCTGCCGCCGCTCCCACGTTCAGGGAGTCGACGCCGTGGGCCATCGGGATGCGGACCCATTCGTCGGCCGCCACCAGGGCCTGGGTGGACAGGCCGTCGCCCTCCGCGCCGAGCATCAGGGCCACGCGGTCCATCTTGTGCGGGGCCGCCTCGTCCAGGGACTTGGCCTTCTCGTCCGGGGTGAGGGCGAGGAGGGTGAAGCCCGCCTCGCGGACCGTTTCCAGGCCCTTGGGCCAGGTGTCCAGACGGGCGTACGGGACGGAGAAGACGGCGCCCATGGAGACCTTCACGGAGCGGCGGTAGAGCGGGTCCGCGCAGTCCGGGGACAGCAGGACCGCGTCCATGCCGAGGGCGGCGGCGCTGCGGAAGATCGCGCCGATGTTGGTGTGGTCGTTGACCGACTCCATGACGACGACCCGGCGGGCCGTCTGGAGCAGGTCGTCCGGGGTCGGCAGCGGCTTGCGCTGCATGGAGGCGAGGGCGCCTCGGTGCACGTGGTAGCCGGTGACCTGTTCGGCGAGGTCCGGGCTGACCGCGTACACCGGGGCCGGGAGTTCGTCGATGACGTCGCGCATGACGTCGACCCACTTGGCGGAGAGCAGCATCGAGCGCATCTCGTAACCGGCGTCCTTGGCCCGTCTGATGACCTTCTCGCCCTCGGCGATGAACAGGCCCTCGGCGGGTTCTCGCTTGCGGCGCAGCTCCACGTCGGTCAGTCCCGTGTAGTCGCGCAGACGGGGATCGGCTGGGTCCTCAACGGTGATGAGATCGGCCACAGGGTGATACTGCCTTGTCCTGGGTGTGGTGCCAACGGCTTGGAACGGGTTGTGTTACCCGGGGTTACTCGGACGCCCGCGGCGAGCTGTCCGGGCGCACGGACACGACCTCGCCGATGACGATCACCGACGGGGGCTTCACGTTCTCGGCGAGTACGGTCTCGGCGACCGTGGCGAGCGTCGCGTCGACCCTGCGCTGCGCGGCGGTCGTACCCTCCTGGACGACGGCCACCGGGGTGTCCGCCGACTTGCCGCCCGCCATCAACGTACGGGCGATGGCGCCGATCTTGTCCACGCCCATCAGGATGACCAGGGTGCCGCGGAGCTTGGCGAGGGCCGCCCAGTCGACCAGGGAGCGTTCGTCGTCGGGGGCGATGTGGCCGCTGACGACCGTGAAGTCGTGGGCGACCCCGCGATGGGTGACGGGGATGCCCGCCGCGCCCGGGACGGAGATCGAGCTGGAGATGCCGGGGACGACCGTGCAGGCGATGCCCGCCTCGGCCAGCGCCTGGACCTCCTCCATGCCACGGCCGTAGACATAGGGGTCGCCACCCTTCAGACGGACGACCGCCTTGCCCTGCCTGGCGTGCTCGATCAGCGCGTTGTTGATGGCCTCCTGGGCCATGAAACGGCCGTACGGGATCTTCGCCGCGTCGATCACCTCGACGTGCGGCGGGAGTTCGGCGAGGAGGTCGCGGGGGCCGAGGCGGTCGGCGATGACCACGTCGGCCTCGGCGAGGAGGCGCCGGCCGCGGACCGTGATCAGGTCCGGGTCGCCGGGGCCGCCGCCGACCAGGGCGACACCGGGGGTGCGGGTGCGGTGGTGGGGCGCGACCAGGGTGCCGTCGCGCAGGCCCTCCACGACCGCGTCCCTGATGGCCGCCGTGTGGCGGGGGTCGCGGCCCTTCGCGTTCGTGGTCAGGACGGCCACCGTGACGCCCTCGCTGTGGCCGGTCGCCGGGGTCCAGGCCGTGGCCGCGTCCGCGTCGTCCGAGCGGACGCACCACACGCGGTGNNGGCGGAGGCCGCGGCGTTCGCCTCGGTGTCGCTGGTGGCGATCAGGGCGTACCAGGCATCCGCGAGGTCGCCGGGCTCGTACGGGCGCCTTGTCCAGGTCAGCTCGCCCGCGTCCGCCATCGCCTCGACGGAGGGGGTGGCGGCCGGGGACACGAGGTGGATGTCCGCGCCTGCCGCGATGAGGGCCGGGAGACGGCGTTGGGCCACCTGGCCTGCGCCGAGGACCACTACGCGGCG
>NZ_LIQZ01000005.1 GCF_001418655.1 Streptomyces phaeochromogenes
GGCGGCGGGGGCGGAAAAAGGCCCGCCACAGGCACCCGGTCGGCAGGGTTTGCCCGCGTGGCACAATGTGCCACCCGGGTCACCCCGGGGTTCAGGTCCGGGGTGGCCCGGGCAGCCATGCCCAAAGATGGAGCCGAGCCCCGGCGCCAGGGGGGGAGGCGCCGGAGCTCGGCTCTGGGAGAGTCCCGGCGCCGGGGGGGGTGTGCGTCGGGACTCGGCTCTGTGGGCCCTGGAGTCTTGTGCCCCGGGGCCGATGTGTTGAAGCGGCGGTAAACGGACTTCTGTACGACTTTGTTCGAGACCTGACCCGACCGGCCCGGCAAGGCACGACCGACCCCGGCCCGACGTACATGGCCCGGTAGGACCGCCTGCCCCGGCGGAGCGAGGCCAATCCTCCCGAGGACAGTGAGTTTCACCGCCCAGGACGGCCCGCCCGGAACGGGTCCCGCCGCCGTCGCGGGAGGCGTCCCGCCCGCTTCCGGCAGACAGTACACACCCGCCCCCGCGAAACCGGTCACAACCGCCCGGCGCGCGATACGCGCCCCGGCCGGAGGCCACCCACACGGGGCAGGCCGCCGGCGGCCGGAGCACCCGGCCGCCAGGGGCGGCCTACGCGGCGGCGTCGAAGCCCGTGTCGCGGGCCAGCTTCTTCAGTTCCAGCAGCGCGTGCTTCTCGATCTGGCGGATGCGCTCGCGCGTGAGGCCGTGCTCCTTGCCGACCTCGGTGAGCGTGCGCTCCCGGCCGTCCTCGATGCCGTACCGCATCTTGATGATCGAGGCCGTGCGCTGATCGAGGCGGCCGATGAGGTCGTCCAGCTCCTCGCTGCGCAGCAGCGTGAGCACGGACTGCTCGGGCGAGACCGCCGAGGTGTCCTCCAGCAGGTCACCGAACTGGGTGTCGCCGTCGTCGTCCACCGACATGTTCAGCGAGACCGGGTCACGGGCCCAGTCCAGGACGTCGACCACGCGCTCCGGCTTCGTGTCCAGCTCCGCGGCGATCTCCGCGGGCTCCGGCTCACGGCCGTGCTCGCGGTTGAACTCGCGCTGCACACGGCGGATCCGGCCCAGCTCCTCCACCAGGTGGACGGGGAGGCGGATGGTGCGGGACTGGTCGGCGATGGAACGGGTGATGGCCTGACGGATCCACCAGGTCGCGTACGTCGAGAACTTGAAGCCCTTGCGGTAGTCGAACTTCTCGACGGCTCGGACCAGGCCCGCGTTCCCCTCCTGGATCAGGTCCAGGAGCGGCAGACCGCTGCGCGGGTAGCGGCGAGCGACCGCCACGACCAGGCGGAGGTTCGACCGGATGAAGATGTCCTTGGCCCGCTCGGCGTCGGCGACCAGCGCTTCGAGCTCCTCGCGGGAGGCCTTCACCTTTGTGTCGGTGACCTCGCCGTCGAGGATCTGCTGGGCGAAGACGCCCGCCTCGATGGTCTGGGAGAGGTCCACTTCCTTGGCGGCGTCGAGCAGCGGTGTGCGCGCGATCTCGTCGAGATACATGCCGACCAGGTCGCGGTCGGCGATCTCGCCGCCTACGACGCGAACACTGCGTGCCGCGTCGCTTCCGCCTGAGGCGGACTTACGACGGGCGACGGCACGGGTTGCCATGCGTGCTCCCTTGCGATGGTGGGCTTGCGGGTCCTGGTGGTTCTGGTGGTGGCTCGGACACCCTCTCGGGTGCCCTGCATCCGATGGAAACAACGACTGGAATCCGGACAGAATTCCCAACGCGCTACTCGATTTTTCTGATCTTGCAGTACCCTGTGCGGCCACCGAGGGAGGTCAGATGTCGTCGGAACGTACAGAGGTGCAGGTCAGACCGGGAGTCGAGAGCGACCTCGACGCCCTCACGGACATCTACAACCACTATGTGCGTGAGACGCCGATCACGTTCGACACAGCGACCTTCACTCCGGTAGAGCGCCGCCCTTGGCTGCTCTCTCACCCTGAAGACGGCCCACATCGGCTGATGGTTGCCACGGCCGGTGACTCACAGCGAATTCTGGGCTACGCCACATCCAGCGCTTTCCGGCCGAAGCCCGCGTACGAGACGTCCGTGGAGGTGACGATCTACCTCGCCCCGGACGCCGGCGGCCGGGGCGTCGGCACGCTGCTCTACAAGGCCCTGTTCGCGGCGCTCGCGGACGAGGACCTGCACCGGGCCTACGCGGGGATCGCCCAGCCCAACGAGGCGTCCGTGCGGCTGCACGAGCGGTTCGGGTTCCGGCACGTCGGTACGTACCGGGAGGTGGGCCGGAAGTTCGGGCGGTACTGGGATGTGGCCTGGTACGAGAAGGAGCTCTGAGGGGTCGGCCGGTGGGCCCGCCGGTCGAGCCTCCGGAGCTCCCCCGGTGGGCCCGCCGGGCTCAGCCGAACTGCACCGACCGCTTCGCCAGACCCAGCCAGAAGCCGTCGATCACCGATCGCTGGGCGTCCAGCTCGCCGGAGGCGTCCGCCGCGCCCATCGTCACGAAGAGCGGGGCGAAGTGCTCGGTGCGCGGGTGGGCCAGCTGTCCCGCCGGGGACTTGTGGAGGAAGTCGAGCAGGCCGTCCACGTCACCGGAGTCCAGGGCGCGGTGGCCCCACTCGTCGAACTCCGCCGACCAGCCGGGGATCCCGCCCTGCCGCAGGGCCGCCAGGTTGTGCGTGAAGAAGCCGGAGCCGACGATCAGGACGCCCTCGTCACGCAGGGGCGCCAGCTTGCGGCCGATCTCCATGAGGCGGACCGGGTCGAGCGTGGGCATCGAGACCTGGAGGACCGGGATGTCGGCCGCCGGGAACATCTCCACCAGCGGGACGTACGCGCCGTGGTCCAGGCCGCGGTCCGGGATGTCCTGGACGGGCATGCCGGGGGCGCGCAGCAACTTGCGGACGGACTCGGCGAGTTCGGGGGCGCCGGGCGCCTCGTACCGCACCTTGTAGTAGTGCTCGGGGAAGCCCCAGAAGTCGTAGACCAGGGGGATGGTCTCGGTGGCCCCGAGGGCGAGCGGGGCCTCCTCCCAGTGCGCGGAGATCATGAGGATCGCCTTGGGGCGCGGCAGGTCCTTGGACCAGGCGGCGAGCTGGCCGGGCCAGACCGGGTCGTCGGCCAGCGGCGGGGCGCCGTGGGAGAGGTAGAGGGCGGGCATGCGCTCCACGACGGCACGTTCCTCGGTGGCGGCGGACATGGCGGCGGCTCCCTTGGGGACTCGTTCGGCCGGCTCGGCCGATACCGTTCGACCCCGGCCGAGGCACTTGCTTGAAGTATCAACCTCTACAAAGTGAGGATACTCCCGATTTGTTTAACGTTCAAGGAGGGGTCTCGTACAGTAGATGCATGAACACGGCATCCGCTGACGAGCCGCGCTGGCTCAGTGACGAGGAACAGCGCACGTGGCGTGCGTACATCCATGCCACCACCCTTCTCGACGACCATCTCGACCGCCAGCTCCAGCGCGATGCGGGCATGCCTCACATCTATTACGGCCTGCTCGTCGGTCTCGCCGAGGCGCCCCGTCGGCGGCTGCGGATGACCGAGCTGGCGATGAAGGCGAAGATCACCAGGTCCCGGCTCTCGCATGCGATCGCGCGGCTGGAGAAGAACGGGTGGGTGCGGCGGGAGGACTGCCCTTCGGACAAGCGGGGGCAGTTCGCCGTGCTGACGGATGAGGGGTACGAGGTTCTGATGCGGAGTGCGCCTGGGCATGTGGCGGCGGTTCGGCAGGCGTTCTTCGACCGGCTCACGGCTGATCAGCAGAAGGCGCTTGGCGAGGCCATGCTGATCATCGCGGAGGGGCTGCAGCCGGAGGGTGCGGGGGCGGACCTGCCCTGGCTTCGGTAGGGCTTCGCCAGGTTCCTTATGGGTGCGGGTTGGTCGTGGCCAGGTCGCGCAGTTCCCCGCGCCCCTAAAAGCCAAAAGACTGCGCAGTTCCCCGCGCCCCTTGAAAGCCGCTCACGCGGCCCCTCGCGGGTCCCGGCCCGCGACCTCTACACCGGGCCCCGAGCCCTTGGGCATGGATCTGCCCCGGCTCCACCGCTCTCGGAGCCGGGGCAGATCCCGGTTCGTACGTATGAAGGCGTCCCCACCCCTGCATACGTACGAGGTCAGTGGGTGACCCCATGCGGGTCCGGTGTCGCGCTAGTGAGCGATGACCGGGACCTTCACGTCGTCCTCGGTGTCTTCGAGGGAGCCGGCGGCCGCTGCCGTGGCGTCGGGGCTGCCGGCGTTGATGAAGGTGAAGGCGATTCCGGCGGCCACGACGAGGATGCCGACGGCGAACCAGATCGCGTTGGTGTAGCCGTGCACCTGGGCCTGCAGCTGGACGAGCTGCTGCTGGGGCTGGGTGGTGGCACCGGCGATGTGATCCTTGACGTACGCCGTGGTGGCCGACGCGGCGATCGTGTTCAGCAGAGCCGTACCGATCGCGCCGCCCACCTGCTGCGAGGTGTTGACCATCGCGGAGGCGACACCGGAGTCACGCGGCTCGACGCCCAGCGTGGCCAGGGACATGGCCGGCATGAACGCCGTACCCATACCGAGGCCGAGCAGCAGCATCGCCGGCAGGAGCAGGGCCGCGTACGAGGAGCCGATCTCCATCTGGGTCAGCAGCAGCATGCCGGCCGCGGCGACCAGGAAGCCCGGGCCCATCAGCAGACGCGCCGGGAGGCGGTTCATCAGCCGGGCGCCGATCTGCGTGGAGCCCGTGATCATGCCCGCGATCATCGGCAGGAAGGCGAAACCGGTCTTGACCGGCGAGTAGCCCTTCACGATCTGCAGGTAGTAGGTCAGGAAGAGGAACAGGCCGAACATCGCGATGATCGCGAGACCGAGCGAGAGGTAGACACCGCCACGGTTGCGCTCGGTGATGACGCGCAGGGGCAGCAGCGGGGCCTTGACCTTGGACTCGACGAGGACGAAGGCCGCGAGGAGCACCGCCGACGCGACGAACAGGCCGATCGTCATGGAGTCGCCCCAGCCCTCGGACTCGGCGCGGGTGAAGCCGTAGACGAGGGAGACCAGACCGAGGGTGGACAGGACGACACCCGGGATGTCGAGCGGCGAGCGGTTGCGGCTGCCGGACGGCTCACGGATGACGAAGTACGCACCGGCGGCGGCGACGACCGCGAACGGGATGTTCACGAAGAACGTCCAGCGCCAGTCCAGGTACTCGGTGAGGAAGCCGCCGAGGATCAGGCCGACGGCGCCACCGCCACCGGCGATCGCACCGTAGATGCCGAACGCCTTGGCGCGCTCCTTGGAGTCGGTGAACATCACCGCGAGCAGCGAGAGCGCGGCGGGCGCGAGCAGCGCGCCGAAGGCACCCTGCAGGGCGCGGGAGCCGAGCAGCATCGCCTCGTTGGTGGCGGCACCGCCGAGGGCGGAGGCGCCGGCGAAGCCTATGAGGCCGGTGACGAAGGTGCGCTTGCGGCCCCAGATGTCGGCGATCCGGCCGCCGAAGAGGAGGAGTCCGCCGAAGGCGAGGGCGTAGGCCGTGATGACCCACTGCCGGTTGCCGTCGGAGATACCCAGGTCCTGCTGGGCCGAGGGCAGCGCGATGTTCACGATCGTCGCGTCGAGCACGACCATGAGCTGGGCGAGCGCGATGAAGGTCAGCGCTTTCCAGCGGTTGGAATCGGGGGCCTGCGCCGTACCGGCGGCGGCCTGGGCTGTTTCAGACATGGAGGTACCCACTTCGGGACTTCGGATCGAAAAAGGCAGTGAGAGGGCGCGGCACGTCGTCGGTGACGGCCGGGAGGTTCGGTGAGTTCGGTGCGTAAGTGGGGTTACGCGAGCACTGGTCGGGTCATCGCTGGTAGGGACCGCCGCAAGGGGCGGAAGTCATCGGTCAGGCTTTGCGCAGGTCCTCCATGGTCGCGGTCGTACCCGGCAGTTCGGATCGGGCCGGGGCCCGCAGACCGTCCAGGAACAGCTGCAGGTGACGGTGGACGAACCGGTCGAAGCACAGGGTCGCGGTACCGGCCGGGGGCCTGCTGAGCTGGGCCACGGCGATCATGATGTCGCCGACGCCCACGTCGGGTCGGAGCTGTCCGGCCTCGCGGGCGCGGGCCATCAGCCGCTCGGCCAGTTCCTCGATCCGCTCACGCGCCGCCTCCAGATCCGGGTGGTGCTGGTCGAAGGCGCTGGACATCATCGGGCAGAGGGCCGAGAGCCGCTCGTCGGCACAGGCGTGCACGAAGCGCGAGAGCGCCTCGAACGCGTCGCCCGTCTCGGCGAGCGCGAGTTCGGCCGCCTCCGACGTACGGTCCATGACCGAGCAGACGACCTCCCGCACCAGTGCGTCCCGGTCCGGGAAGTTGCGGTACACCGTGGCATTGCCGACGCCGGCCCGGCGAGCGACCTCGTCGAGCGGCACGTCGGGGCCGAACTCCACGAACATCTCGCGGGCGGCGGTGACGATCCGCTCCCGGTTGCGCAGGGCGTCGGCGCGCGGCCGGGTCACCTTGTGCTGTACGCGGACTGCGGTCTCCACGGCGTACTCCTTGAGCCGGTGGGTGCGATCCGGGGATCGAATCCCCGTTTCGCTCGGACACATGGCTAAACGGGGAAACGATCCCCGGTTATTTCCCAACCCCGAAGAGATTTCATGTGACCCGCGTCACACCCTCTCGGGGCTCCCGCGAGCAAGAAACCCACGATCGGGCTCCTCCAGCGCGCGCCCGCGCATCCGGCGGCACAGGGTGATCGAACAGGGTGCAGCCACACCGGCCGGCTGCCTGGAGCGAAGGGCGCCCGCATGCAGCCGACCAGCCGTCGGATATCCCCGCGCCGCCGCGCCGCAGCCTTCGTCACGGTCACCGTTCTCACCCTGGCGGTCAGCACCTCCGCCGGGACCGGACATCTGACGAGCGGTTCCCCCACGGCTGCGGGACCCATCGCGCTGGCGCGCTCCTCCCCCCTCGGTCCCTGCATGATCAGCGGCTCGATGGGCGTGCAGATGTCCGAGGGCATCCCCACCCCGGCCGGCTACTCGCGCTCCACGGGCACCGTCCGCGCCCTGAACCTGATGGTCGACTTCTCCGACGCGCCCGGCGAGGGCAGCGCGCTCGACCGGTTCGGCGAGTTCTTCCCGCAGACCACCAACTGGTTCCGCACCAGTTCGTACGGCCGCCTCGACTACCGCCCCGAGGCCCCGATACCCGGCTGGCTGCGGATGCCCAAGTCCTTCGAGGAGTACGGGATAGAACGCGGGGCCCCCTTCGACCCCGGCTACCGCGACCTGGTCCAGGACCTGGTGGCCGCGGCCGATCCGAAGGTGGACTTCAGGGAGTACGACCTGCTGAACGTCCTGATGACCCCGAACGCCGGACCCTCCGCCCTCGACACGGTCCTGTCGGTGACCTTCGCGGGCAACACGGAGGCGCCGGTCGCGGACGGGGTGCCCGTCGCGAACGCGTCCTTCGTCTACAGCCGCCAGGACGACGGCTCCGGCTCGTACGGCGAGACCGGCTACCGCGTACTCCCCCACGAGAACGGCCATGTCTTCGGGCTGCCCGACCTCTACACCCAGGACGGGGGCGCCGCGGTCGGGCACTGGGACATCATGAGCGAGGACTGGGGGGCCGACAACGACCTGCTGGGCTGGCACAAGTGGAAGCTCGGCTGGCTCGACGACGCCCAGGTCGGCTGCGCGTCCGCGGCCGGCACCACCGAGCACGTCCTGACCCCGCTGGCCGAGCCCGGCACCGGCGGCAAACTGGTCTTCGTCCCCGTCGACTCGAAGACGGGGTACGCGGTCGAACTGCGCACCCAGACGGGCAACGACGACGCGGTCTGCAAGTCGGGCGTGCTCATCTACAAGGTCGACGCGACCGTCGACACCGGCCGGGGCCCGATCACGGTGATCGACTCCACCAAGGACAGCGGCGGCTGCACCCGCAGCCCCAACGTCCACGCCGAACTCTCCGACGCGACCTTCTCCCCCGGCCAGTACTTCAAGGACCTCAGAACCGGCATCCGCATCACCGTCGCGGGCACCGACTCCACGGGCAACCACCAGGTGTACGTGACCCGGGACCGCCAGGCGGCGTCGTAGGGCGCGCCCAGCAACTGGGGCGCCCCAGTTTTTTTAGGGGCGCGAGGAACCGCGCACCCAGCCCCGACCGACCCGCACGTTCAACACGGCCCTTCCCGCGGAGCGACCCGCAGTCATTACCGTGGTCCGCACACCGTAATGGGGAGCCATGCCACCGACCCACCTCACACCCGCCAAGCCCGACGCAGTCGCACCCGTCGAGGCAGTAGCCCCGCTCATGCGAGGCATCACCGTACTGCTGAGGCTCACAGAGGCAGGCGGCACGTCGAGCCTCAGCGCCCTGGAGAAGGCCACCGGCCTCGCCAGATCCACGGTGGACCGCATCGCGGCAACACTGGCCCGCATGGGATACGTACGTCTCGACGGCCGGGACGCCGTGCTCACGCCGCGCCTGATGGAGCTGGGCAACGCCTACCTGGCCGCGCTGCGGCTCCCCCGGCTGCTGGACGGGCGGGCCGACGCGCTCGCCGACGAACTGGACGAGTCGGTGTCGCTGGCGGTCGGCGACCGGGACGGCATCCGCTTCATCCACCAGGCGACCCGGCGCCGCGCGATGTCGCTGAGCTTCCGCATCGGCGATCTGCTCCCGGCCGAACGGACCGCGCCCGGCCCGCTGTTCGCCACGCAGTGGACCGACGAGGACTGGACGCGCTGGCGCGAACGGCGGGCCGCCGATCCCGAGGACCACGGTTTTCCCGCCGTGCCGCCCCGTGAACACCCCACCGGGGACGAGGAGTTCGAAGAGCGGACGCGGGAGGCGGCGGCACGCGGCTGGGCGCTCGACGACCAGTTGATCGAGCCGGGCCTGGTCGCGGTCTCCGTGCCCGTACGGGATCGCGGTGGGCGTATCGCCTGTGTGGTGAGCGTGGTGAGCCACACCAGCAGGCACACCGCCGACTCCCTGCGGGACACCCTGCTGCCCCGGCTGCGGGCGACCGTGCGCGCGATGGAACGGGATCTGCGGGACGCCCCCGCCCAGCAGCCCGCCGCGCCTGTCGCACCCGCCGGACTCGCCACCTGGACCGGGGCCTCGAAGCACGAACTGGGCCGGGAGTTCATCGAGTCGCTGGCCCGCGGGCTGACCGTGATCACGGCGTTCGGCGAGGGCCGGGCCGAGCTGACGCTCACCGAGGTCGCGCAGGCCACCGGGCTCGCGCGGGCGACGGCCCGGCGTGCGCTGATCACGCTGGAGCACCTGGGCCAAGTGGCCGCCCACGGGCGGACGTTCACGCTGACGCCGCGCGTCCTGGCGCTCGGCTTCCCGCCCCTCTCCCGTACGACGCTTCCGCAGATCGCGGCCCCGCATCTCGCCGAACTCGCCGACCGGCTGCACGACTCGGCGTCCCTCGCGGTCCTCGCGGGCGCCGAGATCCAGTACACGGCCCGCGTCGCCACCAGCCGCATCATGAGCGTCAACATCACCGTCGGCACGCGTTTCCCGGCCTACGCGACCTCGCTGGGCCGGGTGATGCTCGCCGACCTCACCGGGGCGGAGCGGGACCCGCTGCTGACCGGCCTGCACGCGCTGACCCCGCACACGGTCACCGACCCGGGCGCTCTCACGACCACCCTCGATCGCGTCCGGGAGGCCGGATACGCCCTGGTGGACGGGGAGTTGGAGGAGGGGCTGCGGTCGATCGCGGTTCCGGTGCGGGACCGTACGGGGCGGGTCGTGGCGGCCGTGAACGTGGCGATGCACAGCTCTCGGCGGACCATCGAGCAGTGCCTGGGTGAGGTGTTGCCGGAGCTGGCCGCGACGGCCGGGCGGATCGAGGGGGATCTTCGGGTGGCGGGGCGGTTCGCCCGCGTGCCGGTCGCCTAGCCGGCGGGACACGCGACATCACTAGGGGGCTTGTCGCGCCCCGTCACGCCCCCGAGCGGGCCGTGACGCGGAACGGCGGGGGCACGGCATCGGCCCCCGCCGTTCCCTCCCGCCGCCCAGAGGGCACCAGCCCCTTGAGCGCCGCCTCCGTGGCGAGCCGCGGCAGCAGCAGCGCCCAGAAGCGGGTCAGCATGGACTGCGACAGCCACTGCGCGTTCCGGCTGCCCAGGGCCCCGAAGCCCACGGTGGCCGCGACCACGGCATGGGCCGCGTCCTGCGGCGCCACATCACGGGCCAGCGCGCCCTCGCGGGCCGCCTCGGCCAGTACGCCCTCCACCCAGGTCTGCCACCGCCGCCGAAGATCCGCCCCGGCCGCCACCGGCACCGGGCTCTCGCTCAGGTCGAAACCGGCCCGCAGGATCACGTCGTGCCGCAGGCCCCGGAGCAGCGCGTGCGTGGTGTCGACCAGCACCTGCAAGGACCCGCCGGAACCGGCGGCCCCGGGACCCCCGGCGGCCTCGGCCCTCGCCCGGCCCTCGACCGTGATCCGCCGGAGCCGCTGCGCCGCCGCCTCCCACACCGCCGCGGCCAGGGCCGCCTTGCTGGCGAAGTGGAAGTGCAGCGCGCCGTTGCTGACCCCCGCCCGGGCGCTGATCGTGGACAGGGACACGACGTCGAAGCCGTCCTTGCAGAAAAGCTCGGCCGCCGACTCGATCAACGCGTTGCGCGTACGTACCGCGCGTTCCTGCTGGGCCATCAGAGCGCTCCGTTGCTGCGAGGGGCGTGCCGGAGAGGCGCCTTCACGATAACAAACCGCACGTGCGGTTTCTATTGTCGGGTCATTGCCTTTTGCTACTGCTACGACCCCTGTCCCCTGCTGCCGCTCCCGCTACTGCTGGGCTCGGAGCACGGGCAGCGAGCCGTAGCCGTTGACGATGAAGGACTCCACCGGCTCGATGCCGTCCGCCGGTGCCGCCAGGGTCAGCCCGGGGAAGCGGTCGAACAGCCCCGCCAGGGCCACGCTCGCCTCGATCCGCGCGAGCGGTGCCCCCAGGCACCGGTGCACCCCGAACCCGAAGGCCAGGTCCTCGCGGCGGCCCGGGCGCAGCAGGTCGAAGACGGCGACGTCGTCCCCGTACGCCTCCGGATCTCCGGACGCGGCGGCGAAGGAGACGAGGATGGGGTCGCCCTTGCGGATCAGTACGCTCTCGGACCCGCCGTCGGACCGGTCGCCGGACTCGTCGGACTCGCCGGACTCGGCATCGGATCCGCCGTCGGCCGGTACGGGATTCCCCGGTGCGGGATTCCCCAGTGCGATGTCGTCGACCGCGAACCGCATCGGGGAGTACGCCGCCGGGCTGTGCACGCGCAGTGTCTCGTCCACCGCGTCCATCCAGGTGGCCCGGCCGGCGCGGACGTGGGCGAGCTGTTCCGGGTGGGCGAGCAGGGCCCCGACGGCGTTGGTGATGAGCGTGCAGGTCGTCTCCTGGCCTGCGGCGATCATGAGGTAGAGGGTGCCGAGGAGTTCTTCCTCGGTGAGCCCGCCGTCCGCGTCCTGGTCGTGGGCCTCGATCAGCGCGGACGTCAGATCGCCGCCGGGTTCGGCCCGCTTCTCGGCGACCAGCCCGGCGAGCATCCCGAAGACCTCGATCTGCGCGGCGGCCATCCGCTCGGCGGACACGGCCGTGCCGAACACCAACTCCAGCGCGGCGCACAGGGGTTCGCGGGCCTCCTCCGCCACCCCGAACAGTTCGCAGATGACCCGCATCGGCAGCAGCTTGGCGAACTCCGTCCGCAGATCGATCCGTTCACCGGCGGGCACGGCGGCCAGGTCGTCCAGCAGCCCGGCCGTGATCTCCTCGATCCGTGGCCGCAGGGCCTCGCTGCGGCGCGCGGTGAACGCGCCCGCGACCAGTCTCCGCAGCCGGGAGTGGTGATCCCCGTAGGCGAACAGCATGTTCTCGTTGGCGACCCACGGATACAGCGGCCACTCGGGGCCTATCCGCCCCTCGACGAAGGCGGGCCAGTGCTGCCGGGCGTCCTTCGACACCCTTGGATCCAGCAGGAGTTGTTTGACGTACTTCTGCCGCACGGCCGCCCAGGCGACCACTCCGCCCGGCAGTTCCACCTCGGCCACCGGCCCTCGTGAACGCAGCTTCTCGGCCTCCGAGGCGAGATCGCGCCCCGTCACGTCCAGCGCGTAAGGGCAAGCAGACATGTCCATCCGTGCACTCCGTTCGGTCGGTCCTCGACGCGCCCCCGACGCGAGGGCGCTTCACTGAGCGGCGGTCGCGACCCCCGCGGGCGCCTCAGCCTCAACCTCAGCCCCGGCGCTGGCACCGGCATCGGCCCCGGTCTGCGGGCCGGCCGCGATGTCCGCCTCCGGCCCGTCCTCCAGGTCGCCCTCGCCCTCGCCCTCGGCCGCCTCCGCCTCGCGCAGCTCCATGGCCTCGCGGTGGATCCGCGCCGCCCGCTCCGGTGTGAAGTCCAGCCGGACGAGCACGCCAGGAACCGCGATCGACGGCATCAGATGCCGGTAGAGGTCGGCCACCCGCTCCGCCAGGTCCGCGCGGCCGGTCATGATCCGCGACAGCACCTGTACGCCGGTGAAGGCGCCGACGAACAGCTTCGCGAGCGAGTCCACATCGGCGTGCGGCAGGACCTCGCCCTTGGCCTTGGCCTCCTGGAAGAGGGCCTGGGTGTGGTCCTGCCAGGCCTTCATCGGCACCCGCCGATTCAGGTGGTCCTTGGGCGACCCCTGGTCGACGGTCAGCCGCACGCTGCCCTGGACGATCGGATCACCCGTGTCCCGCTTGAGCAGATACGCGAGCAGCAGCGCCTCGTCCAGCGACTGCTGGAGCTTCAGCTCCTGTTCGGGCACCCGCGGCAGGGACTCGACCTGCGCCGCGAGGACCGCCTGGGCGAGCTCCTCCTTGGACGTGAAGTGGAAGTAGAGGGCGCCCTTGGTCATGCCCGACTTCTTGAGGACGTCGGAGATGGTCGCCGCTTCGTATCCGACCTCGTCGAACACCTCGGCCGCCGCGACGAGAAGCGCCCGCCGCGTCCGAATGGCCCGCTCTTGCCGCGCCACGAACAACCTCCGTACCATCCCGCACATCGGGAAAAGAGACCATGAGGTCTGTACCGGGCAGCTGCGACCTCGCGGCCCAGAATAAAACCAGCCGAACGGTTTCTCAAGGATTCACCCACATCGAACTCGCGGCCCCCTCCTGAGCTGCATCTAAGCCTCGGCCGCGCCGTGAGCGCCCCCCGAAGGCTCCCCCAGTAAGCGCCTTCGCCCCCTGAGCACCCTTGAAAACAAAACCGGTTGGTACGTATCTTCGGTGCGCAGTGGTTCGTACCTGACCGGTTCCCACACCCAGGGGAGTTCGATGGCCGCGCCAGCACTCACCAAGACCCACCCCGTCGCCGACGAGCTGGCCCAGTTGCTCTTCGAGGGCGCCGATCGCGAACGCGTGCACGGGGCCTGGCGTCGGCTCGTGTCCGGCAAGGAGTTCGCGTACCGCCCGGGGCTGCCGCCCGAGGAGCGGACGGCCCTCTCGTACGAGCGGCTGCGGCTCCTCAACGACGCGGCCGGTGACCCGGTGGAGCTGGCGGCCGATCCGTACCGCCTCGCCGGGCTGCACGAGTGGACGGGACCGGTGGACGGCGGGCTGACGACGCTCGCGAGCATCCACTACAACCTGTTCCTCGGCAGCGTCCTCGACCACGACGGCGGCCGGGACAGGGACCTGTCCGCGTTCACCTCGCTCCGGCGTACAGGAACGTTTCTGTGCACAGAGCTGGAGCACGGGAACGATGTCGCGTCGATGGAGACGGTCGCGGTGTTCGACCGCGTGACGGGCGGCTTCCACCTCACCACCCCCACGCCGGGCGCGCGGAAGTTCATGCCCAACACCAGCCTGACCGGCGGCCCCAAGACGGCGGTGGTCGCCGCCCGGCTCGTCATCGACGGCGAGGACCAGGGCACCTTCCTCTTCCTGACCCCGCTCAGCGACGAGAACGGCCACCTGCCCGGAGTACGGGTCCGGCCGCTCCCCCAGCGCACCGGCACCCCGGTCGACCACTGCCTCACCTCGTTCGACCGGGTGTGGCTGCCGCGCGAGGCGCTCCTTGAGGCCGAGCACGGGCGGCTCGGCGCCGACGGGACGCTGGCCAGCACCCTCGGCAACAGGCGCAAGCGGCTGCTGCGTTCCATCAACCGCGTCACCATGGGCAAGCTGTGCATGAGCGCCGGCACGCTGGGCATGTCACGGGCCGCGCTGACCATCGCGGTGCGGTACGCCCACAGCCGCCTCCTGGCCGGACCGAAGGCGGGCGAGCGCATTCCGCTGGCCGCCCACCGCAGCCATCACGGCCGGCTGCTGCACGCGCTGGCGACGGCGTACGCGATG
>NZ_LIQZ01000050.1:0-1093 GCF_001418655.1 Streptomyces phaeochromogenes
CGCCGACCTGGCCGTCGCGGTACGCGAGATAGTGGGCCCAGGCCGCCGGGTCCTCCTTGCCGGGATCGGCGTGCGAGTACTCGTTGGGCGGGACGATGACCGGCCCGGGGTGCCGCTCGCTCGCGTAGTCCGGGTGATTCCAGTCGGAGTGCGAGTAGTAGAGGCCGACCTTGAGGTCCCGGGCGCGCAGCGCGTCGACGAAACCGGTGACCAGGTCGCGGCCCGCCGGGGTGTCCCGCACCACGTCGAGGTTGCGGTGGTCGGTGTCCCAGAGGGCGACACCGTCGTGGTGCCGGGCGGTGAGCACCGCGTACCGCGCGCCCACCCTGGCGAACAACTCCGCCCAGGCGTCGGGGTCGTAGTGCGACGCGGTGAAGCCGTCGAGCTGTTTCATGTACTGCTCGTGCGTCATCTCGCCCGTGTAGAACGACCAGGACTCGGCGGCGCCGCCCACGGCGTAGATGCCGTAGTGGATGAAGATGCCCAGCTTGGCATCGGGAAACCAGGGTTGCATCGGCATGGCTCCACGCTAGGCGCGCGCCCCGCTCGACGCGTGGGCGACGGTCACCACTAC
The DNA here is from genome assembly GCF_001418655.1 of Streptomyces phaeochromogenes. Taxonomy (GTDB): domain Bacteria; phylum Actinomycetota; class Actinomycetes; order Streptomycetales; family Streptomycetaceae; genus Streptomyces; species Streptomyces phaeochromogenes. The sequence goes on from NZ_LIQZ01000050.1 coordinate 575, forward strand.
TGGTCCGTTTTCACCCTGGTGCCGGGAAGCCGTGAGATCCCTCTACCCGCCATCGGATCACTCCCGTACGCGACTACTTGGCGCTATCCGATGGGTACAGCAGGTGCCCGTGGCGTGTTCAATCACGGGTATCGCGTCACGTACGGACGGCCCCACACGTCAGGAGGCACCGTGATCGCCGCTCCCGAACCCGGACTGACCGAACGCGAACTGATCGACCGAGCCGTCGCCCTGCGGCCCGCGCTGCTCGAACGCCAGCCGGAGACCGAGCGGTTGACCCGCTATCCGAAGGACACGCACGACGACTTTCTGCGGGCAGGCTTCTACCGGATCCTGCAGCCGCGCCGCTACGGCGGCTACGAGTTCGGCCTGCCGGCCTTCTACCGCGTGGTCACCGAGATCGCCCGCGGCTGCCCCTCCACGGGCTGGGCGCTCTCCCTGACCGCCGCCCATGTGCTCCAGGTCGCGGCGCAGTTCGAGGAGCGGGCGCAGGACGAGATCTTCGGCGACGACGGCGAG
>NZ_LIQZ01000050.1:1105-2460 GCF_001418655.1 Streptomyces phaeochromogenes
GAAGCCGGGCGACCCGCCCGGACCGCTGGTGCTGTTCGTCGCGCCGCGCTCCGTGTGGACGCTGCTCGACGACTGGCACGGCGTCCTCGGGCTCCGCGGCAGCGGCTCCAACAGCATCCGCATGGAACAGGCCCGCATCCCCGAGTACCTCACCCGGGAGGCAAGCCTGCTCGACCTGCCGGTGGAGGGCGGCACCCCCGGATCGAAACTGCACGGCAACGCGCTGTACGCGGGCCGAGCCCCGAGCTTCTACCACGGGGAACTGGCCGCCATCATGGTCGGCACCGCGTACGCCGCCGCCGACGAGTACGCCCGGATCATCGCCGGGCGACCGCTGACCCTGGAACCCGACCGCACACGGGCCGAGCTCCACGACTACCAGCGGCACCTGGGTGAGGCGCTCGGTGCGATCCACACCGCCGAGGCGGCTCTCCAGCGCAATGCCGAGGACTACACGGAGACCTGCCGCCGCAATGTCTCCGGGGAGGCGCCCTTCACCATCGCCGACGACAACCGGCTCGCGCTGGTCTTCCTCACTGCGGGCCGCATGGCCTGGGACGTCACGCAGAGCATCCTCTTCCGTACGGCCGGTTCTCGCCATGCCCGCGACGGCGAGCGGATGCAGCGCTACTTCCGGGACGCCGCCACCTACTGGACGCACATCGGGCCGAGCATGGCCGAGCCGCTCGCGCGGCGCGTCGGCTGCGACCGGCTCGGGCTGCCCTCGCACGACATCCCGCTGATTCCGTGAGCGTTCGGTGACGTCCGGGTGAGACACGCATGGCACCTCCCGCGACGGGTACGCGACCAGCCGCGCCCGGGTCGGAACCTGGTCCGGGCGGCCTGTTTTCGTTACTACGTCGGGATGTGCCATGGAGATTTCCTCGAACGACAACGTCACGGCGGAGGCCGAGCGAGCGCTTACCGTGCTGGCCGAGAACGCCGAGGACGGCGACGCCCTGGACACCCTGGCCGGCAGTGACGTGCTGGTCCCGGTGCCGGACGACGCCGATGACGAGGCGGCCGGTGATCCCTCTGTCGTTGCCCTGCCCGTCATCGAGCAGCCGGGCGGGGACCCGCTGGTTCCGGTGTTCACCTCGGAGGTGCGGATGGCCGAGCTGCTGCCGTCGGTTTCGCGCTACCGCCTGGTGCCGCTCGGTGCGCTTGCCGAGCAGTGGCCCTCCAGTGAGGTCTCGCTGGGCATCGACGCGAGTGCTCCGCACGGGCTGACGCTCAGCTCGCAGGGTGTGCGGGCGCTGCTGGTACGGCCGCACGCCTGAGCGGGGCGTGTTCTGGGGCGCGGGATGCCTTTGGCTCCCGCGCCCCTGGTTCGTTTTCGGGTGCGGGTGAGTCGG
>NZ_LIQZ01000050.1:2500-3017 GCF_001418655.1 Streptomyces phaeochromogenes
AGCCACAGCCAACCCGCACCCGCCAGGGAACAGAGGGCGGCCGGTGCTCAGAGGCTCTTGCCGGGGTTGAGGATCCCCAGGGGGTCGAACGCCTCCTTGAGTCGCCGCTGCAACGCGTGCGCCGCAGGGCCCAGCTCCTCCGCGACCCACTGCCGCTTCAGAACACCCACCCCGTGTTCCCCCGTGAGCGTGCCGCCCAGCCGCAGCGCCAGCGCGAAGATCTCACCCGCCGCCTCCCACGCGGCATCCGGGAGCCGGTCCAGGGCCGGATCCACGACGATGATCGGGTGCAGGTTCCCGTCGGCGGCGTGCGCGATGGTGAAGATCGGGACGCCATGGCGTTCGGAGATCGCACGGATCGAACGAGCCGCCTCCGCCAGCCGCGAGCGCGGTACCGCGATGTCCTCGATCAGCGGCCGGCCCAGCCGTTCGAGGGCGGGCAGGGCCAGCCGGCGCGCGGCGAGCAGCGACTCGGCCTCGGCGGGATCGTCGGTCACCTCGACCGTCGTCGCCAGCG
>NZ_LIQZ01000500.1 GCF_001418655.1 Streptomyces phaeochromogenes
CCCGAACACAACCACCAGAGCCACCCCGTAACCTGTCCCCGTGGCAGAACCAGTCGTGCGCATCCCGGATGCGAAGGTCGCCCTGTCCACGGCCTCCGTGTACCCGGAGTCGACGGCAACGGCCTTCGAGATCGCCGCACGCCTCGGCTACGACGGCGTAGAGGTCATGGTCTGGACCGACCCGGTCAGCCAGGACATCGAGGCCCTCCGCCGCCTCAGCGACTACCACCAGGTCCCGATCCTCGCGATCCACGCCCCCTGCCTGCTCATCACCCAGCGCGTCTGGTCCACCGACCCGTGGACCAAACTCCAGCGCGCCCAGTCGGCAGCCGAGAAACTCGGCGCGAGCACGGTCGTCGTACACCCCCCGTTCCGCTGGCAGCGCCAGTACGCGCGCGACTTCGTCACCGGGATCTGGCGCATGGCGAACGAGACGGACGTCCGGTTCGCCGTCGAAAACATGTACCCCTGGCGCTACCGCGACCGCGAGATGCTCGCCTACGCCCCCGACTGGGACGTCACGAAGGACGACTACCGCCACTTCACGATCGATCTCAGCCACACGGCGACCGCCCGCACGGACGCGCTCCAGATGATCGACCGCATGAGCGACCGCCTCGGCCACGTCCACCTCGCCGACGGCAACGGCTCCAACAAGGACGAGCACCTCGTCCCCGGCCGCGGCACACAGCCCTGCGCCGAGCTACTGGAACGCCTCGCCCTGTCCGGCTTCGACGGCCACGTCGTCATCGAGGTCAACACCCGCCGTGCCATGTCCAGCGCCGAACGTGAGGCCGACCTGGCGGAGGCCCTCGCCTTCACCCGGCTCCACCTGGCCTCGGCCGTACGGGTCCCGCGCTCGTGACCAGCGCCGCCCCGCGCCGCCGCGGACGCCCCTCCCACGCGGACTCCGCGGACGCCCCCGCCGCCCGCGACCGCATCCTGGCGGCGGCCCGCGAGGAGTTCTCCGAGCGGGGCTACGAGAAGACGTCCGTACGCGGCATCGCCAAGGCCGCGGGCGTGGACTCGGCACTCGTGCACCACTACTTCGGCACCAAGGAGCAGGTCTTCGAGTCGTCCATCGAGGTCGCCTTCGGACCCCTCCTGGCCGCCCCGGGCTCGATCGCGGAAGGCCCCCTGGACGGCGTCGGAGAGCGGCTGGCCCGCTTCTTCTTCGGGGTCTGGGAGAACCCGGCCACCCGCAAGGCGCTGCTCGCGATCATCCGCTCAGCCGTGAACAACGACGTCGCGGCCTCGGTCTTCCGCCGCCTCATCTCGGCCCAGCTGCTCCGCCGCGTCGCCGCCCAGCTGGACACACCGGACGCCGAACTGCGCGCCGAGCTCGCGGCGGCCCAGCTCGTGGGCATCGCGATGCTGCGGTACGTGATCAAGGTCGAACCCCTGGCCTCGGCGAACCCGGAACAGATCATCACGAGGGTGGCCCCGGTGATCCAGGCCCACCTGACGAACCCCTGAGGCTTCAGGGGCGCGGGGCTGTGACACGTACGCTTCCGCAGCGTGGGCGCGACCCACACGGCGGAACCCGCAGCCGAACACCGAGACAGGCATCCCGCATTCCGGACGCCATGTCCAATCCCTGGATGACCGGCGTACGCTCGACGTGAGTCATTACTCTCCGAAGGAGCGAGCGACGATGCCCGAGCTGAGGTCCCGCACAGTCACCCACGGCCGCAACATGGCGGGCGCACGCGCCCTTATGCGCGCCTCCGGTGTACCCGGTGCGGACATCGGCCGTAAGCCGATCATCGCGGTCGCCAACAGCTTCACCGAGTTCGTGCCCGGCCATACCCACCTCCAGCCGGTCGGCCGGATCGTGAGCGAGGCCATCACGGCCGCTGGCGGTATCCCGCGCGAGTTCAACACGATCGCGGTCGACGACGGCATCGCGATGGGCCACGGAGGCATGCTCTACAGCCTGCCCTCCCGCGACCTGATCGCGGACAGCGTCGAGTACATGGTGGAGGCCCACTGCGCCGACGCCCTGATCTGCATCTCGAACTGCGACAAGATCACGCCCGGCATGCTGATGGCGGCCCTGCGCCTGAACATCCCGACGGTCTTCGTCTCCGGCGGCCCCATGGAGTCCGGCCGCGCGACCCTGGTCGACGGCACGGTCCGTACGCTCGACCTGGTCGACGCGATCTCCGACGCCGTGAACGACAAGATCTCGGACGAGGACATCCTCCGTATCGAGGAGAACGCCTGTCCGACCTGCGGCTCCTGTTCCGGCATGTTCACGGCCAACTCCATGAACTGCCTGACGGAGGCCATCGGCCTCTCGCTCCCCGGCAACGGCTCGGTCCTCGCCACGCACACCGCCCGCAAGGCGCTGTACCAGGACGCGGGGCGCACGGTGATGGACATCACCCGCCGCTACTACGAGCAGGACGACGAGACGGTCCTGCCGCGCAACATCGCCACGATCGCGGCCTTCGAGAACGCCATGGCGCTCGACATCGCCATGGGCGGCTCGACCAACACGATCCTGCACCTGCTGGCCGCGGCCCAGGAGGCGGGCGTTCCGTTCGGCCTCGACGAGATCAACGCGGTCTCGCGCCGCGTGCCCTGCCTCGCCAAGGTCGCCCCGAACGTGGCCAAGGACCGGACGTACTACATGGAGGACGTGCATCGGGCCGGAGGTATCCCCGCTCTGCTCGGCGAACTGCACCGCGGCGGCCACCTGAACGAGGACGTGCACTCGGTCCACAGCCCGTCCCTGTCGGACTGGCTGAAGACCTGGGACGTCCGCGCCGGCTCCCCGTCCCCCGAAGCCCTGGAGCTGTGGCACGCGGCACCCGGCTGTGTCCGTTCCGCCGAGGCCTTCTCACAGTCCGAGCGCTGGGAGGCCCTCGACGAGGACGCGGAGGGCGGCTGCATCCGCTCGGCGGAGCACGCGTACTCCAAGGACGGCGGCCTGGCGGTCCTGAAGGGCAACCTCGCCGTCGACGGCTGTGTCGTGAAGACGGCAGGCGTGGACGAGTCGATCTGGACCTTCGAGGGCCCGGCGGTCGTCTGCGAGTCGCAGGAGGAGGCCGTCGACAAGATCCTCAAGAAGGAGATCACGCACGGCGACGTCGTCGTCATCCGCTACGAGGGCCCCAAGGGCGGCCCCGGCATGCAGGAGATGCTCTACCCGACGTCCTTCCTGAAGGGCCGCGGCCTCGGCAAGACCTGCGCCCTGATCACCGACGGCCGCTTCTCCGGCGGCACGTCCGGCCTGTCCATCGGCCACGCCTCCCCGGAGGCGGCCTCCGGCGGCACGATCGCCCTCGTCAAGGACGGCGACCGCATCCGCATCGACATCCCGAACCGCGGCATCGAGCTCCTGGTCTCCGACGAGGAGCTGGCCACCCGCCGCGAAGCCCTGGGCGGCGTCTACGCCCCGGCCGCCCGCGAGCGAAAGGTCTCCGCCGCCCTCCGCGCATACGCGGCGATGGCGACGAGCGCCGACAAGGGCGCGGTCCGAGACGTCTCCAAACTCGGCTAGCCCCGCCCCACCCCCACCACGTGGACCCGCCCGGTCCTCACCACCGGGCGGGTTCGCCGTTTCCGGGACCTACCAGCCGGCGGGCTTGCGGGCGTCCACCGCGAAGACACTGCCGTCGGGCGCGCTTCCGTAGACCCGGTCGCCCACGACCAGAGGCGCGGGCAGCTCCGCGACGACCCCTTCGGTCCTGTCGCCGCTGAGCCGTGGACGGGTCTGGCCCAGCAGTTTGCCGGTACGCGCGTCGGCCGCGAGCAGTCGGCCGTCGGGGGAGGTGACGTACACATGCCGGGCGTCGGCGGTCGGCGCCGAACCCCTGCTGACCGACGTCTCCAGCCGCCACCGCTGCTTGCCCGCGTCGAGGTCCACCGCCACCAGCGCCCCACCCGTGGCCAGGAAATAGGCCGTTCCATCGTGCAGGGCGGCCGTGGCGGACGGGAGCGGAAGCCCGAGAGGGATCCGCCGTACGCGGCCCGAGTCGTGCGTGTAGCCGACGACGCTCACGGTCTCCTGGTACGAGTTCTCCCCGGTCAGCCAGAGGGTGCCCTTCGCGGCCCCGACGGGGACGAGCAGTCCGTCGAGGCTGTGGCGCCACCGCACGTCCCCGGTCCGCAGATCCACCGCGATCACCTGCGTGCTCGTGCTGTCGGCGCCCAGTGTTGTCGCGTACGCGAGATCACCGCCGAAGTACGCGAAGGAGGGCTGGGCCCGGCCGGCCACGCGATGGCGCCACAGCCGGTCCCCGGTCTTGCCGTCGACACCGGTGACCATGCCGTCGGGCGAGGTCAGCAGAACCGTATCGCCCGCGCTCTGCTGCGTGCTGCCCTCGTCCTCCGCGATGTCCAGCGTCCAGCGGGTCCTGCCCGTGTCGGGGTCGAGCGCGACGAGCTGCTTCTGGTCCGGGGTGACGGCGTGCACCAGTCCACCCGACAGGACGGGTGCGACCACGCCGCCGACTCCCGCGGTTCCGGTCTTCCGCGTCCACCGCACCTTGCCGTTCAGCGGGTCGACGGAGGCGGCGAGCACACCGGGAGCGGCGCATCGCAGGCTCCCGGCGCCGTAGGTGCACTGGGGCATGCCGCTCTTCCCGGTGCCCACCTTCGTGACCCACGGGCGGAAGGCGTCGGCGGCGGCACGGCGTTCGGTGCCCGACTCCGGACTACGGCCGGAGTCACCGTCGACGCTCTGCACACCGAAGAGAAGCGCACCCCACACCGCCAGTACGGATACGACGCCGGCGATGGAAAGACGGACACGGCGGCGACGACGGTTGCGCGACGAGAGGTCACTGGAACCGACGGACGAGTCCTGGTCCCGGTCCCGGTCCGGGTCAGGCCCGGAAGCCCCGGCTGCCGTACGCCGCTTGCCGCGCACGTGAGTCGGACCGTCCCCGGGCTCGGGTGCGGGCGCGGGGACGTGCCCAGAGCCGGCTTCGGATTTGGCGTCGGTCTCGGCCCCCGGCTTCGATGTGCGCTGAGCGGGGATGAACGCCTGGGTGTCGTAGAGCGAGGAGACGAGCCGCAGTTCCGCCATGAGCTCGTCGGGCGTGGGCCGTTCGTCCGGCTCCTTGGCGAGGCAGCGGCCGACGAGCTGGGCCAGATCATCGGGGACACCGGTCAAGTCCGGCTCGTCGTGCACCACTTGATACGCGACGATGTAGGGGCTGTCGGAGTCGAAGGGCCCGCGTCCGGTGGCCGCGTGGACCAGGACCGACCCGAGGGCGAAGATGTCGGCGGCCGGGCCCACTTCGCGGGGGCGGCGGAACTGCTCGGGGGCCATGAAGGGCGGGGTACCGATCAGCTTGCCGGTCTCCGTGCGCAGCTCACTGTCCGATGGCCGGGAGATGCCGAAGTCGATGACCTTGGGACCGTCGTCGGCGAGCAGGACGTTGCTCGGCTTGAGATCGCGGTGCACGACACCGGCACGATGGATGTCGCGCAGCCCCTCGGCGAGGCCGGCCATGACCTGACGCAACTGCGCGGACGACAACGAGCCGTTCCGCTTCACATGCTCGGCCAGGGTCAGCCCCGGTATGAACAGGGTGGCCATCCAGGGCCGCTCGGCCTCGGGGTCGGCGTCCACGACCGGTGCGGTGAAGGCACCGCTGACCCGCCGCGCGGCCGCGACCTCCTGCCGGAACCGTCCCCTGAACTCGGGGTCCTTGGCGAACTCGGCATGGACGACCTTCACCGCGAGCCGCAGCCCCGAGGTCGATCGCGCCAGATGGACGACACCCATACCGCCCGAGCCGAGGCGTGACTCAAGGCGGTACTGCCCGGCGTATTCGGGAAGTTCCGCTTCGGCACCGGATCCGGCGCTGCGTCGTGGCGGCATGGTCCACCCCCGTGAATTACGTACGCACGCGCGACGCACGGAGCCTAGTCGATGGTTCGTACGAGACCCACGCGGCTTGCTAGCCTCCGCGTGCACAAAGAAAAGAAAGTGTTTCAAGCCAACGCGTTCGCGACGATCAAGACAGTGCGTCAGACGCATCCAACGGGGGAGGCCCATATGGCTGTTGAAGAGATGGAGAGCGCGGAGGAGAGTACGGGCGCGAGGGCGGAGGCGACCGTCACCACGGCCCAGAAGCTCTACTCGATCGCACCCGGCTACACCGTGAACGTACGCAGCGGCCCCGGCACCCAGTACCGCGTGGTCCGCACCCTCGCAGTGGGCTCCAAGGTCCCGATCTTCTGCCAGCGCCCGGGCGAGACGATCAGCGGTCCCTACGGCACGACGAACATCTGGGACAACATCAAGGTCGGGGAGTACGTCTCCGACGCCTTCGTGAAAACGGGCAGCGACGGCTACGTGGCACCGCGCTGCAGCTGAGGGAGCGGGGGCGGCTCGGCTCGTGATCTCGCGGACTCGTGATCTCGCGGACTCGCGGGTTCGCAGACCGGCGAGCCGGGCCGCTCCCTCAGCCCCACCCTCACCCACCCTCGTGCTCGTCCTCGCCCCTGGCCCTTATACATCTCT
>NZ_LIQZ01000501.1 GCF_001418655.1 Streptomyces phaeochromogenes
CCCCTCCCCCGCCCCAGCTCGCTCCCCGGGATCTCGATCACCTCGATGCCCTGCTTGCGCAGATGCGTGTTGGTGGTCTGGTTCCGCTCGTACGCGACGACGACGCCCGGCTCGACCGCGAGGACGTTACAGCCGTCGTCCCACTGCTCACGCTCGGCGGCGTGCACGTCCTGGGTGGCGGTCAGCACCCGGATCCGGTCGAGCCCCAGCGCGGCGGCGATCGCGCGGTGCATGTGCTCCGGCGGATGGTCGGTGACCTTCAGCTCCTTGTCGCCGACGCCCGGTTCGATGGTGTACGAGCGGAGCATGCCGAGCCCCGCGTACTGGGTGAAGGTGTCGCCGTCGACCATCGTCATCACCGTGTCGAGGTGCATGAGGGCGCGCTTCTTCGGCATGTCGAGCGCCACGATCGTCTGGGCCGAGCCGGTGGCGAACAGTTTGTGCGCGAGCATCTCCACGGCCTGGGGTGTCGTCCGCTCGCTCATCCCGATCAGCACGGCGCCGTTGCCGATCACGAGCACGTCCCCGCCCTCGATGGTGGACGGGTAGTCGGCCTGGCCCTCGGACCACACGTGGAACGCCTCGTCCTGGAACAGCGGATGGTGCCGGTAGATCGCCTCGAAATGCACGGTCTCGCGCTGGCGGGCGGGCCAGCGCATGGCGTTGATGGAGACGCCGTCGTAGATCCAGGCGGAGGTGTCGCGGGTGAAGAGGTGGTTGGGGAGGGGGCCGAGGAGGAAGTCGTCGAGGTCCATGACGTGGAAGCGCACGGAGGTCGGCTCGGGGTGCGCCTCCAGGAACTCCCGCTTGGTCATCCCGCCGACCAGCGCCTCCGCCAGCTCGCCCGCGGGCAGCGCCTCGAAGGAAGCCCTGAGGTGGTCGGTGGCCAGCGGCCCGTACTCCTTCTCGTCGAAGACCCTGTCCAGGACGAGCGATCTGGCCGCCGGGATCGCCAGGGCCTCGGTCAGCAGGTCGCCGAAGAGGTGGACGGTGACTCCGCGGTCGCGGAGCACGTCGGCGAAACCGTCGTGCTCCGCGCGGGCCCTGCGCACCCACAGCACGTCGTCGAAGAGCAGGGCGTCCTTGTTGCTGGGGGTGAGCCTTTTGAGCTCTAGATCCGGCCGGTGCAGGATGACGCGGCGCAGCCGCCCGGCTTCGGAGTCGACGTGGAATCCCATGACTCCATCCTGACCACCGGTGACCGTCTTCACCCCCTGGTCGACCGTTTCCGCGATTTCTCTTTCTCGTCCCCTTGACGATTAGAGAGAGCGGCGATTATCGTCGTACTGACGAAAAATACGGAGGGGGTCGCACACACATGGCCGACATCACCCGGCGCCTGGGCTGGCGCCATCTGCGCGGTGCGCCGACGGCACACGTCCGGCACCACCGGGGCGGCAAGCTGCTGCACGACGGGCCGGGACTCAGCTTCTGGTTCCGCGCGCTCACGGCGGCAGTGTCCGAAGTGCCGGTCGACGACCGGGAGTTGGCGATGACCTTCCACGCCCGTACGTCCGACTTCCAGGACGTGGCGGTGCAGGCGACGGTCACCTACCGGGTCAGCGACCCGGCACTCGCCGCCGCCCGGCTGGACTTCTCCATCGACCCGGACAGCGGAGTGTGGCGGGGCGCGCCACTGGAACAGCTGGGCACGCTGCTCACGGAGACGGCCCAGCAGCACGCACTCGACGTGCTCGCCCGTACGACGCTGGCGGCGGCCCTCGTCGACGGGGTGGCGGCGGTCCGCGAGCGCGTCGCCGTCGGCCTGGGCGCGGAGCCCCGTCTGCCGGCCACCGGTATCGAGGTGGTCGCGGTGCGCGTGGTGGCGCTGCGCCCGGAGCCCGAGGTGGAGCGCGCCCTGCGCACGCCGGCCCGGGAGCTGATCCAGCAGGAGGCCGACCGGGCCACGTACGAGCGCCGGGCGGTGGCCGTCGAGCGGGAGCGGGCCATCGCCGAGAACGAACTGGACAGCCAGATCGAACTCGCCCGCCGCGAGGAGCAGTTGGTCGACCAGCGCGGCACGAACGCCCGCCGCGAGGCGGAGGAGCACGCGGCTGCGGACGCGGTACGGGCGGGCGCGGAGGCGGCCCGGACGGTACGGCTGGCCGACGCCGAGGCCGCCCGGTCCGTACGGCTCGCCCGTGCGGAGGCCGAGGGTGCGCGTGAGGTGGGCGAGGCACGGGCACAGGCCCAGGCGGCGTGGCTGCGGGTGCACGGCGAGGTGGATGTGGCGACCCTGCACGCCCTCACCGGGACGCGGCTCGCGGAGAACCTGCCGAACATCGAGAGCGTGACGGTGACGCCGGACGTGCTCACCGGGCTGCTCGCCAGGTTCGGGACCGGAGAGCGGGCGTGAGTCTCGCACCGCGGGTCGTGGTGGTCCACCGGACCACGGAGTACACCGAGTTGGTGGCCCACCACGGCACGCACGGACAGGCCGCGTTCTTCCTCTCCTCCCGGGGCCGGGACATCGAGGAGGTCGCCGAGCGCCATCGCCGCACCCGGCGCGCGCTGACCGACGTGACCTCGGCGATTCCGCTGACCTGGCGTCAGACGCTGGTCGAGCGGCGGGACTTGGACCGCTTCCTGTTCGCGCCGGAGGACGTGGTGGTCGTGGTCGGCCAGGACGGTCTGGTGGCGAACGTCGCCAAGTACCTCGCCGGCCAGCCGGTGTTGGGCATCGACGCCGACCCCGGCCGCAACCCGGGCGTCCTGGTCCGGCACCGGCCGGCGGACGCGCCGACGCTGCTTCCGGCGGCCCTCACCAGCACCGTCGACGAACTCACCATGGTCGAGGCCGTCGCCGACGACACGCAGCGGCTGGTCGCGCTCAACGAGATCTATCTCGGCGCGGTCGGACATCAGACGGCCAGGTACCGCCTGGACCTGGCGGGCGACGGGGGTGTCGTCGAGGCCCAGGCATCCTCCGGGGTGCTGGTGGGGACCGGTACCGGGGCGACCGGATGGATCCGGTCGGTGTGGCAGGAGCGGGGCAGCTCCCTGCCCCTGCCACGCCCCACGGAGGACCGCCTGGTGTGGTTCGTCCGCGAGGCATGGCCGTCACCGGCGACCGGCACGTCCCAGGTCGCCGGCCAGCTCTCGGCCTCGTCCCACCTCAGCCTCACCGTCGAGTCCGAACGACTGATCGCGTTCGGGGACGGGATGGAGGGGGACGCGGTGGAGTTGACCTGGGGGCAGAC
>NZ_LIQZ01000502.1 GCF_001418655.1 Streptomyces phaeochromogenes
GGCCGGAGTCGGGGTCCGCGGCGGGGGTCGCGCCCGAAGTGGGGGACTCGGCGGGACCGTCCGTCGGTGGAGTGGCCGGTCCGGCACCGACGCGAGTGCCGGGCACCGTGTCCTCGGGCACCGCGCTGTGCCCCTTGCCGTGCTCGGACCCGGCTCCAACAGGAACCGCGTCCTCCGGCTCATCCTCCCCGAAGTCCGTCCCCTTCTTGAAATCCACTCCCTCGTCCCATGGTTCGTCCTCCGAAGGGGGCCGTCGCAGCAGGGCGATGGAGCCCGAGACGGTGGTCGCCTTCAACCGGCCGTTCCCCGCGCCCAGCCTGCCCGTGATCTTCTTGGCGCCCCATTGGCCGCCGACCCTGAGGTCCTCGAAGGCGCTGGAGACCGTGCCGCTCGCCGAGTCCACCTGGACCTCCGCGTCGGCCGGATGCGGCAGGCGGATGGCGATCTCGCCCGAGATGCTGGTCAGGCTGATGTCGCTGGGCCGCCCCGCCGGGTCGAGGTCGACGATCACGGAACCGCTGACGGACTCGACCCGCACGGAGGGGCTGGAGCCCTCGATGACGGTCAGGTCGCCCGAGACGGAGTTGAGCCGGAGGTCGCCGGTGAGGGCCTGTGCCTCCACGTTCCCCGACACCGTGTCCGCGCGGACCGGGCCGGAGAGTCCCACGAGTGTCGTGTCGCCGGAGATGCCCTTCACCACCGCGCGGCCGTCGACTCCGGAGATCACGGCGGTGGCGCTGACCACGCCGACCTCGACGCGTGTACGTGCCGGAACGGCCAGGGAGACCACCGCGCTGCGGCGCCAGCCCTTGCGGTCGAGCCACTTGAGGAAGCCCTTCCAGGGCAGGTCCTCGTAGGCGACCGTGAGCGTGCCGTCCTCCTGGGTCACCACCAGAGGTGGTCCCTCTATCGAGGACACTTCGAGCCTGGTGGAACCCTCGTCGACCCCCACGACGTTCACCGTTCCATTGGCGATGCGCACATGGAGGGCCGACACCGGTTCGTCGAACGTGAGCTTGCCGGGCTCTGTGACGGACCACTCGGACATGGTGCTGACCTCCTCGGCCGGGGCGGGACACGACACGCCATATCGCGTCTTCCAACAGACACGATATATCGCGGATCCGCGAAGTCAAGGCACTCGTTCTGGTGATCCAGGGGGCACCAGTCGACACAAAACCCAATAATCTGGGCGCATGTCGCCCCACGAGTCGCAGACTCCGCAGCCGCCCGCGCCTCCCGACCGGGCGGCCGGTGCCCTGTTGCTCTGCCGCGCGGAACCCGAGGCCGTCGGCCCGGTCGCCCGACTGCTGCGCGAGCGCATGCTGCTCGCCCGGGCCGGCCCGCGGTGGAGCGTGCTGGTTCCCGAGGGAAAGCCCTGGCTGCACGGCGGCGAACCGGTCGGCCGCGTCCTCACCGGCTGGGCCACCGCCCTGGCTGTCGGCGCCCCCTGGCCCGTACTGGCCCTGTGGTGGGACGCCGACCACGGCGGCTGCATCCTCGCCTCCGGCTTCCGCCGCCCGGTCGGCTACGAGTGGCTCGCAAACGGCACACCCGTGGGTGAGGCCGAGGCCATGCGCGCCCTCGCCGCACGCCTGGGCCTCGACCCGGTCCTGGACCTGCAGTCCCTCGACGGCCTCACGAAACCCGACTCCGATGCCGACGCCCGGGCCCGTCTGCGGGGCCTGCTCGCCGTCCTCACGCGCGCGGGTGTTGCCCTCCCCGCGGGGCTCACCCCGGGCGAACCCGCCGACCGCCTCCGCGAGGCGGCCCTCGCCCGGCCCGACGCACAGTCCCTCGAATGGTCCGGGTGGCGCCACGCCGTCCGCGCGGAACTCGACGTCGTGGAGCGGGGATCACTCGGCCCTTGGCTGCCCTGGGCCGGCACCCCCAGGGCACGCGCCCTGGCACTCGCCCAGGTGACGGCGGGTCTGCCGCTCACCGCCTGGGGTGTGCGCCGACGCAGTGGCGGCTGGATCGCGGCGGGGGCGCTCCTGGTGGCGCACGGGGCGCTCGGACTGGCGTACGACCTCATGCGCCCGCGCGACTGACCGGCGGCGGGCGCCGGAAGCCCGAGCTCACCGGACGGCTGGGCAAGTTCGGGGAGGAGGGCGGGAG
>NZ_LIQZ01000503.1 GCF_001418655.1 Streptomyces phaeochromogenes
TGCGGGTGGGTGGGGGCTGAGGCTCACCCACCCAGGGGCGCGGGGAACTGCGCGAGCAACGAGGGCGGACGGTCACCTGACGATCCGGCCTACGCACCGGTGTCTTTAGGGGGCGCGGGGAACTGCGCGAGCAACCAAGGCGAACCGTCACCTGACGAACCAACCTCACCCACCGGTGTCCTAAGAGGCGCAACCAACCACGAAGCCCCGAGGCCAGCGAATCACCCCACCCCCCACCCACCACTGGAGCCGCCCCAAAGGGGCACCCGGGTGGACGTTCACCCGAACCGCCACCTAGAGTCCAGGCCCATGGCAAACACCCAGGGCCCCGAGGGCAACTACGACCCCGCGGGTAGCACCCAGATGTTCCGAGCGTTCGTCGACGACCCGCAGAGCACCCGCCAGCAGGCGGCCCCCGCGGGCCCCCGCATCGGCCTGATCGTCGGCGTGATCGTGGCCGTCGCGGTCGTGGCCGTCGTCGCCTGGCTCGCGCTCAAGTAGGCCTTTAGGCCTCACGCAGGTTTTCAAGTAGGCCGGGGCACCGCGAGGCGCCCCCGCCCGCTCCTACTCGAACCGGACGGACACGTCCCGCGTCTCGACGTGCATGCCCAGCGGTACGCGCCACGCGTCGACGCACACCGTCCAGGTCTTCTCTTCCCGTGCCCCCGGAGCGATCGGCGCGGGAAGCTTCTCGGCCGACTCGACGGTCGCCCAGTCGATCCCGAGCGCCCCGATGATGTGCGTCCCGAGGGTCACCGTGCCCGAACGCACCGCGGTGCCCCCGGTGTTGTGGAAACCGACGGTGACCTTCTCGCACCAGCGCTTGTCGACGGGCTCCCGCTCGGGGTCGCCGATGTAAAGCACGGCGGGCCCAGGCTTCGACGGACTCGCGGGACTCTCCGCACCGCCACTGCCACCGCTCGGCGCCCTGGTACCGGAACTCCCGCTCGCGGCACCGGAGTCGGAGCCGGACCCGGACCCCGAGTCGCCCCCGCCCGCCGACGGAGTCGTACGACCGCCGCCGTCGGCCCCCGACGCGGAGGCCGACCCGGACCCGGCCGAGCCACCGCCCCCGCCCGCGCCTTCCACGCTTCCCGGACTGCCCGGAGCCCCCGAACTGCCGTCGCCCACCGCCCCTTCGGAAGCCGCGGCGCCCTCCAGCGGAACCAACTCCACATCCCCCGTGGGCGCCACCGCCTCGCCGGAGGACGCGGGCCGCTGCACGGCCACGTAACCCTCACTGCCGCCGCCGGTCCCGCAGGCGGCGAGGACCGTGCCCAGGCAGACGACAGTCGCCGAGGCGCCCACAAGGGCACCTCGGCGACCGCGAATCGACTCGTGACCCATCCGTCGGCGCATCGCGCCAGTGTGGCTGACGGGTCGTCAATTATGAACCCTCGGAAGGGACCCCGGTCGGAGACCTCTCGGCCCGGCCTCAACCGGAGACCTCTCGACCTGGTCTCGGTCGGAGACCGGGCCGAGAGATCTCAGCCGGAGATCAGGCAGACCGGTCTCGGCCGGAGATCAGGCAGACCGTCCTCAGTCGGAGATCAGGCCTTCCCGCAGCTGCGACAGCGTCCGCGTGAGCAGCCGGGAGACGTGCATCTGCGAGATGCCGACCTCCTCGCCGATCTGCGACTGCGTCATGTTCGCGAAGAAGCGGAGCATGATGATCCGCCGCTCGCGGGGCGGGAGCTTGGCGAGCAGAGGCTTCAGGGACTCGCGGTACTCGACGCCCTCCAGCGCCGTGTCCTCGTAGCCGAGGCGGTCCGCGAGGGAACCCTCTCCGCCGTCGTCCTCGGGGGCCGGCGAGTCGAGTGACGACGCCGTGTACGCGTTGCCGACCGCGAGGCCGTCGACCACGTCCTCCTCGGACACACCGAGGACGGTGGCGAGTTCGGCCACGGTCGGCGAGCGGTCCAGCTTCTGGGAGAGCTCGTCACTGGCCTTGGTGAGGGCCAGCCGCAGCTCCTGGAGGCGGCGCGGCACCCGCACCGACCACGAGGTGTCCCGGAAGAACCGCTTGATCTCGCCCACGACCGTCGGCATCGCGAACGTCGGGAACTCGACCCCGCGTTCGCAGTCGAAGCGGTCGATCGCCTTGATCAGGCCGATCGTGCCGACCTGGACGATGTCCTCCATCGGCTCGTTGCGCGACCGGAAACGCGCGGCGGCGTAACGCACCAGCGGGAGGTTGAGCTCGATGAGCGTGTCCCGTACGTAGGCACGCTCGGGGCTGTTCTCGTCGAGTGCGGCGAGCCGCAGGAACAGGGAGCGGGACAGGGTGCGGGTGTCGATGGCTTCCGAGGTCGGGGGAAAGGCCGGGGCTTCCACGGCCGGGACGGCCGGAACATCGGCAACGACACTGTGAAGCGCGTCTGGCGCCGGTTCGCTCTTCGTGAGCGTGAGCACCTTCGAGCTGCCCTGGTCTGCGGACATGCCACCCCCTTTGGGTCGCGGACGGTCGCGGCGGACGCTCCCGTCGAAGGAACGCAGCCTCCACCTGAATACCGGAGGTGGGGCTGCGGCAAACGCGTCACCGGAAGAATGTCACATGTCGGCAACACGCTGTAGTGACATGTCGACACAACGGGGGTGAATAGGCCCTGGAAAAGGGGGGTCTGATGGTTTTTCGACGCAGAAACGTCGGGAAAAGGCCTTGGGGGCGATTCGCTCTTGAGGGTTACGCCTCGATCCTGTTTGCGGATCGCAGTCTGGCGAAGCTGCGGGCGAGCAGTCTTGACACATGCATCTGCGAAACGCCCAGTTCGGCACTGATCTGTGACTGCGTCAGATTGCTGTAGTAGCGCAGCAGAAGGATCCGCTGCTCCCGCTCGGGAAGCTGGACGAGGAGGTGCCGTACGAGGTCGCGGTGTTCGACCCCGTCGAGCGCGGGGTCCTCGTAGCCGAGCCGGTCGAGGAGTCCCGGCAGCCCGTCGCCCTCCTGGGCGGCCTCCAGCGAGGTCGCGTGGTACGAGCGTCCGGCCTCGATGCAGGCCAGTACCTCGTCCTCGGTGATCCGCAGCCGCTCGGCGATCTCGCCGGTCGTGGGCGTGCGTCCGAAGGCCGTCGTGAGGTCCTCGGTCGCGCTGTTCACCTGGACCCACAGCTCGTGCAGCCGGCGCGGTACGTGGACCGTGCGGACGTTGTCGCGGAAGTACCGCTTGATCTCGCCGACCACGGTGGGCATCGCGAAGGTCGGGAACTGCACGCCCCGGTCGGGGTCGAAGCGGTCGATGGCGTTGATCAGGCCGATGGTGCCGACCTGGACGACGTCCTCCATGGGCTCGTTGCGCGACCGGAACCGGGCGGCGGCGTACCGCACCAGCGGAAGGTTCGCCTCGATCAGCGCGGCCCGCACCCGGCCGTGTTCGGTGCTGCCCGGCTCAAGGTTCTTGAGCTCACCGAAGAGAACCTGGGTGAGGGCCCGGGTGTCGGCCCCGCGGCGGCGCTGCGGGCCTTCCTCGGTGTCGGGAAGGCGCTCCTGGGCTGGGGCCGAGGGTGGAGCCGGGGGCTCATGGGGCGGTGCTTGAGGCGCAGTACTGGCCGGCACGGTCAACTCCACCTCTGGGTCGGTCAACATCCGTCAACTCATCCGTCAAAAGCGGTCATAGCATCACAAGACATGTGCACTGTGTGCAAGCACCGCATAACTCCGTGTTGAGCGTCAGTTGGGGCCCGGGGAGGGTTCCCGACGGGTTCCGGGCGGGGCCGGAGACGCGAAACGGCCCCCCGCCGTTCAGGCGAGGGGCCGGGGGCGTGCGCCGGGCGCGCGTCAGAACTCGTAGTCGGCGATCACCCACGTGGCGAACTCCCGCCACAGTGCGACGCCCGCCTGGTGCGCGGGGTGCTCGATGTACCGCTTGAGCGCGTCCGTGTCCTCGACCGCCGAGTTGATCGCGAAGTCGTACGCGATGGGCCGGTCGGTGATGTTCCACTCGCACTCCCAGAACTTCAGTTCGGGGATCTGCCCGCCGAGGGCGCGGAAGGCGGCGACGCCCTCGACGACGCGCGGGTCGTCGCGCTCCACACCCTCGTTGAGCTTGAAGAGGACCAGATGGCGGATCACGGGGACTCCTAGTTCTTGGCCCCGTCGGCGATCCACGTCATGAAGTCCCCGACGGCCTGAGCGGCATTCGAAATGCCCTCGAACCCTATCTGGACGTAGTCGGCGGCCTTGGCGGGGTCGGTGATGATCACGTACAGCGCGAACACGATGAGCACGTAGACGGCGATCTTCTTCGAATTCACCGCCATCGCGGCCTCCCCGTGTGCCTGCTGCCTGCTGTCTTGTCGACTGCGCCTGTTGGGACCCCTGTTGCCGGCGGTGAGTGTAACCCGGACAGTTGATATGACGATCTTTCAAACCGTGCCGAGTGTTGTACCGGGTGTCGTGCCGCGTGTTGTGCGAGTTCGGAACGCACGAAGGGCCCCGTCTTTCGACGGGGCCCTTCAGAAGCGGTAGCGGAGGGATTTGAACCCTCGGTGACTTGCGCCACACTCGCTTTCGAGGCGAGCTCCTTCGGCCGCTCGGACACGCTACCGAGAGAGATCCTAGCCCACGTTGGGCCGTGCTCCGAAATCGGTATTCGGCCCCCGGCCGGGCAGCTGCGCAGGCGCCCGGATCAGCGGTCGCGGAAGAAGTCGGTGAGCAGCCGGGCGCACTCCTCGTCGAGTACGCCGGCGATCACTTCGGGCCGGTGGTTGAGCCGCCGGTCGCGTACGACGTCCCAGAGGGAGCCGGCCGCGCCCGCCTTCTCGTCGCGGGCGCCGTAGACCACACGGTCCACGCGGGACTGCACGATCGCGCCCGCGCACATCGTGCAGGGTTCGAGGGTCACGACCAGCGTGCAGCCGCCGAGCCGCCACTCCCCGAGCTTCGCCGCCGCCCGCCGGATGGCGAGCACCTCGGCGTGGGCGGTCGGATCGCCGGTCGCCTCACGTTCGTTGTGGCCGGTTGAGAGGACCGTCGTGCCGTCCGGGGACAGCACGACGGCACCGACGGGGACGTCCCCGCCCCGGACGGCCGACCCGGCCTCGTCCAGGGCGAGCCGCATCGCCGCCCGCCAGCGGTCGCGTACGGGGTCCTGTTCGTTCTGAGTGCTCGGGGGAGTCAGCGGACGGTCTCCAGGACCTCCGCCGCGCCGAGCCGCTCGGCGATCTCACCGAGCGCGTCGGTGCTGTCCAGGGCCAGCAGCTCCTTCTCGTTCACGCCGAGGTCCGTGAGGACCTCGCGGTCTCCGATGGGTCCGGACGGCACGGTCTCACCCTTGGCGGTGACGCCGACGTCGTCCTCATCGTCGTCGTCGGCCTCGCTGTCGGGTTCACCGTCCTCCGTACCGTCGAGGTCGAGGGAGTCCAGGTCGGCGACATCGTCGTCGCCGGGATCCCTTCCGAGCAGTTCGTCGGTGAGGAGGATCTCGCCGTACGAACTGCGGGCGGCGGCCGCCGCGTCCGAGACGTAGATGCGAGGGTCCTCCTCGCCGTCCACGCGGACGACTCCGAACCACGCGTCCTCCTGCTCGATGTAGACGAGCACCGTGTCGTCGTCGACCGAGGCTTCGCGGGCCAGGTCGCTCAGATCCGACAGGGTCTCCACATCGTCGAGCTCTGTGTCGCTCGCTTCCCACCCGTCTTCGGTGCGCGCGAGCAGTGCGGCGAAGTACACCGTGACTCTCCCACTGGTCATAGACGTGCCGGTTGGGGGTCCCCCCGGCGGAGGCTGTGGGCGGGGAGTGCGTGTGCCGAGCCCCGCCCACTCGGAATCGTGGCAGAAACGGAGCGTTCAGGAGAGGTCTTCGGCTCGCTGTGTCCCGGTCGCGTCTCAGCGCCCGTTCCCGTGTCGCGTGCGTCACGTCCGCCGTACGGCCTCACCTGGGCGCCCAGCGCCCACCGACAGCGGGATCGTACGCCGACACGGCCTCCGCCTCGTACGCGGCTTCCCGAGTGATCGCCGGGCGGGTCGCCGTCGGACGATCCGGGAGGCGGGCGGTCTGCCCGCGCCGGGGCGGGACCTGCCCGGGCGTGGCTGCCGCGGCCTACCGGCGGTCTACCAGCGGAATGTGCGCATGCGCATGGCGTGGCGCAGCCGGGCCGTCTTGGCCCGCCGGGGCTGCACCCGGTCGCGCAGCTCGCGCGCCTCCGTGAGCTCCCGCAGGAACTGGGCGCGGCGCCTTCGTCGCGCGGCCTCGCTCACCGGGTCCTCGCGGTCCTCACGGCTCCGCTGCTCCGGGTCGGACATGGGCAACACCCCCAGTCGGTCCTTCCCACTTTCCCTCCGACGGGCGGTTTGATGCCAGCCGAGGTTTGGCGGTGGTTCAAGGCGGGGCGAGGTGTCGGACAAGTCGGTGGCGGGCCAGGGGCGGGCGGCGGACGCCCGGATACCCTTGTCGGCATGCGTCTTCACGTCGTCGACCACCCTCTGGTCGCTCACAAGCTCACCACGCTGCGCGACCGTCGCACCGATTCCCCGACCTTCCGGCGGCTCGCCGACGAGCTGGTCACCCTGCTCGCCTACGAGGCCACCCGGGACGTGCGCACCGAGCAGGTCGACATCGTGACCCCGGTGTCCCCGACCACGGGCGTCAAGCTGTCCCACCCGCGCCCCCTCGTCGTACCGATCCTGCGGGCCGGCCTCGGCATGCTCGACGGCATGGTGCGGCTGCTGCCGACCGCCGAGGTGGGCTTCCTGGGCATGGTGCGCGACGAGGAGACGCTCCAGGCGTCCACGTACGCGACCCGCATGCCGGACGATCTCTCCGGCCGCCAGGTGTACGTCCTCGACCCGATGCTCGCCACCGGCGGCACGCTCGTCGCGGCGATCCAGGAGCTCATGAAGCGCGGCGCCGACGATGTGACGGCCGTGGTCCTCCTCGCCGCCCCCGAGGGCGTCGAGGTCATGGAGCGCGAGCTGGCCGGCTCGCCCGTCACGGTCGTGACCGCGTCGGTCGACGAGCGCCTGAACGAGCACGGCTACATCGTCCCGGGCCTGGGCGACGCGGGCGACCGGATGTACGGCGCGGCCGAATAGACGGCGGCGGGCAGCCGGTACGGGGCCCGCGCTCGTGCAGCGCGCGGGTCCGTACGGGGCCCGCTAGCAGCTCTTCTTCGTCGCCGAGGGCGTCGGTGCGGGCTTGGCCAGTGTGGTCAGGGCCTTGTCGGCGTCCTCTTTCTTCGTCAGGGACTTGAAGGCCGTGCCGAGGATCAGGTCGACCTCCGCGGGCTTGGCGCGGGTGTCGGTCTTCAGCTCGGCGCCCGTGAGCTGCGTCGCGAGGACGGGGAGCGCGGCGTCGGAGGCCGCCTTGGCACCGAGGACTATCCCGGCGCCCTTGACCTTCTTGTCGTACGTCTTCGTCGCGTTGCCGACGTCGCCGATCTTGAAGCCGCGTTTCTTCAGCTCGTCGGCGGTGTCCTTGGCGAGGCCGCCGCGGGGGGTGGCGTTGAAGACGTTCACGGTGATCTGGGCGGGCTTGGGGAGGGCCTTGACCGGGCTTGCGGAGGGCGAGGGGGATGCCGTGCAGTCGGCGGCCGGTCCTGCCGCGGAAGCCTCGTCGCCGCCGCCTGTGAAGACGTCGATGAGCTGCAGCGTTCCCCAGCCGATCAGTCCGAGCGCGGCGACGGAGGCGACTACCGCGAGCGCGATTCTGCGGCGCCCTCGGTTTCTGCGCATCCGCGGGTACTTGTCCCCCGTGATCTTGTACTGGCCGCCCATGCCAGGGGGAGTCAGCATGCTCATGGGCGCAGCGTAGTGCGCGTTGGCGGTGATGCCTACTAGATGATCATTGACCGGGGGTCAGTCCAACCCGAAAGGGCCAATTCGCTCCGCGGGGGGCGGGGTTTTGGGGTGCGGGCCGGCCGTGGCTGAGTGCGCGGTTCCTCGCGCCCCTTGAGGTGGGTGGGGGCTGCGGTGGACTGCGATGTGCGGGCATGCCGTGGTTGAGCGTGCAGTTCCCCACACCCCTTGAGGTAGGTGGGGTGCGGTGGATCGCGGCGTGCGGGGCGGTCGGCGCTGGGTGCGCAGTTCCCCGCGCCCCCAAGAAAAGACAGGGGTGCTGCGCTGAACCGGGCTTCCCGGGTCCGCTCAGTCCAGTTCCAGGACTCGGGCGTGGAGGACCTGGCGTTGTTGGAGGGCGGCTCGGACGGCGCGGTGGAGGCCGTCTTCGAGGTAGAGGTCGCCCTGCCACTTCACGACGTGCGCGAAGAGGTCGCCGTAGAACGTGGAGTCCTCGGCGAGCAGGGTTTCCAGGTCGAGCTGGCCCTTGGTCGTCACCAGTTGGTCGAGGCGGACCGGGCGTGGCGCGACGTCCGCCCACTGCCGGGTGCTTTCCCGGCCGTGGTCGGGGTACGGCCGGCCGTTTCCGATGCGCTTGAAGATCACACGGAAAGCCTACCGGTCAAGAGCTTCCGGGCGCAGCCATGGTGGCGGAGTGCGACGCTGGAAATGACGCCGTAAATAGGGGCAAACCGGTAATTCTCCTAGATCACCCTTTCAAGATCGGTTCGGATGCGGGCCGAGGACAGCCTTGGGCAAACCGGGAACAGGGGTCTGAAATGACTGAGAGCGAAGCGCCGCCGGCAAAGGCACCCGAAGGCGTGAGCGGTGCTCCCGCGCTTCCACAGCCGGTCCTCGAAATCGCCTCCGGGTACGCCTTCACGGGCCCCGCGCTCGATCTGGGCGCCCTGCTGTGGGACGGGCGGTGCCTGCCGGACGTACAGATCCGGATCCCGCTGCCGATGCTCAACCGGCACGGGCTGGTCGCCGGGGCCACCGGTACGGGCAAGACGAAGACCCTGCAGCTCATCGCCGAGCAGCTGTCAGCGCAGGGCGTGCCGGTGTTTCTCGCCGATGTGAAGGGTGACGTCTCCGGGATCTCGGCGCCGGGACAGGAGAACGACAAGGTGCGGGCGCGGGCCGGGGAGGTCCGGCAGGAGTGGACGCCGGCCGGGTTCCCCTGCGAGTTCTACGCCCTCGGGGGCATGGGCCACGGCATCCCCGTACGCGCGACGATCACCAGCTTCGGGCCGGTCCTGCTGTCCAAGGTGCTTCAGCTCAACCAGACCCAGGAGCAGTCGCTCGGCCTGATCTTCCACTACGCCGACCAGAAGGGCCTGGAGCTGGTCGACCTGAAGGACCTGCGGGCCGTGGTGACCTTCCTGACCTCCGACGAGGGGAAGTCCGAGCTCAAGGGCATCGGCGGGCTCTCCACGGCGACGGCCGGGGTGATCCTGCGCTCGCTGACGGCGTTCGAGGCGCAGGGGATGAGCCCGTTCTTCGGGGAGCCGGAGTTCGACACGAGTGAGTTGTCGCGCGTGGCGGGGGACGGGCGGGGCACGGTCTCCGTCCTGGAGCTGCCCGCCGTGCAGGACAAGCCGCAGCTCTTCTCCACGTTCCTGATGTGGCTGCTGGCCGATCTCTTCCACGATCTGCCGGAGGTCGGTGACGTGGACAGGCCGAAGCTCGTCTTCTTCTTCGACGAGGCGCACCTGCTCTTCAACGACGCGTCTAAGGCATTCCTGGACGCCATCACCCAGACCGTCCGGCTGATTCGCTCGAAAGGGGTCGGCGTCTTCTTCGTCACGCAGACGCCCAAGGACGTGCCCGGGGATGTCCTCGCCCAGCTCGGCAACCGGGTGCAGCACGCGCTGCGCGCCTTCACGCCCGACGACCAGAAGGCCCTCAAGTCGACCGTGAAGACCTTCCCCAACTCCCCGTACGACCTGGAGGAGGTCCTCACCGCGCTCGGGACCGGCGAGGCCGTGGTCACCGTCCTCAGCGAGAAGGGCGCGCCGACGCCGGTCGCGGCGACACGGCTGAGGGCGCCGGAGTCCCTGATGGGTCCCGTCGATCCGGCCGCCCTCGACCGGGCGGTCCAGGCGTCGCCGCTGTACGGGCGTTACGCGGAGGCGGTCGACCGGGAGTCGGCGTACGAGAAGCTGACGGCGAGGGAGGCGGAGGCCGCGTCCTCTCCGGCGCCCTCGGCCCCCGCGGAGCCGGCTTCGTCGCGGGGCCGTGGCCGGAAGGGCGACGACCAGGACTCCTCCGTCGTCGAGCAGGTCGTGGGCAGCGGTGTCTTCAAGTCCCTGGCCCGGAGTCTGGGTACGCAGATCGGCCGCGAGATCACCCGGTCGATCTTCGGAACGGCTCGGCGGAGGCGGTAGCCGGCGCCGGTGGCCCGGTTCGGTCTGGTCTGGTTCGGTTCGGCCCGGGGAGGCGGTACACGTCCTCCTCCCCGGGCGGGCGGCTCAGTCGCGCTCGTGGTCCTTCGGCGGGGACTGCTGCTCCGGCGCGGGTTCCGGGGTGACCTGGTGGGTGTCACGCGTCGGCGTCGGCTTCGGGGCGTTGCGGAGGGATTCGGCGCGTACGAGGGCACGCAGGATCGCGTACGGGTCCTTCGACATGGGAGTCCTCTCGTGCTGCTGCGGAAGGGGGGCGGTCCGGAGCGGGACCGTCAGCAGCGGAGGACCATGCAGCGCTGGGCACGCGGGGTGGGGGCGTACGGAGGTACGGGG
>NZ_LIQZ01000504.1 GCF_001418655.1 Streptomyces phaeochromogenes
GGTGCGCACGACAGCCATCTCGCCGGGATACATCCGCACCGATCTCGCCGACTCCATGGCGGACCCGCACGTCCGTGAGCAGACGCGCAAGAACATGGACGCGATGGGCATCCCTCCGGCGGCGGTCGCCCGCGCGGTCGCCTTCGCCATCGAGCAGCCCGCCGACGTCGAGATCGGCGAGATCAACGTTCGGCCCACCGTCCAGGCGTGACACTCGCCGTCACCGGGACTCCGTCAGCAGCGCCGGGCCTGGTACGGCACCGGGGTGGGTCGTGGTTCGGCCGGTGTCGGGCATCTGCGCAAGGCCACAAGCAAGGTCAGCGCGATTCCGCCCGCCACGACGAAGAGCGTGGTGCGGATCCCGTCGGCAGTGGCGATCCGAAGCTGTTCACCGGAGAGACCGTCGAGGCCTGCCGTCGCCACCAGGACGAGGACGGCGAGGCCGACGGCCGCGCCCGCACCCGAGCCGGTGGACGCGATACCGGAGGCGATGCCCTGTTGTCGGTCGGAGACGCCTGTGGCCGCGGCGATGAACATGGCGGTGAAGACCACCCCGTCGCCGATGCCGAGCGCCACCAGACCGGGGACAAGTTCGAGGTAGGTGCCGTCCGGAGAAATCGCGAGGCCCAGTGCAACCGCGCCGAGTGCACCGACGGCGAGGGCCACCGAGAGCGTGAGCCTGAGCCCGAACCGCGTCACCAACTGGCCAGCGGTGGTCGAACCGGCCACCACCACGGCCGTGGGAATGAGGAAGCCGGCGCCGGTCTGCAGAGCGTCGTAGCCCAGGATCTCCTGGAAGTAGAGGGACAGGAAGTAGAGCACGGAGCCGAACGTCGCCATGAACATGAACGCGATGACGACGCCGGTGATCAGATGAGGGTTGGAGAACAGCCCGGGTGGCATGAGCGGGTCGTCACTGCGCCGCTCGACGAGAACGAAAGCACCGATCAGCAGCAGGCCCGCCGCCGCGCCGATCAGGATGGCCGGCGAGAGCCAGCCCAGTCCGGGACCCTGCACGAGGGCGAACACGATGAGTGTGATGCCGAGGGTGACACTGAGCGCACCGGGCAGGTCGAAGCTGCGGCCTTGCTCGCGTGGGCCGTCCCGGGGGATCACCACGAAGGCGAGCAGCAATGCGGGGACAGCCAGGACGACGTTGACGAAGAAGACCGCTTCCCAGCCGAACACCCTTGTAAGAAGCCCGCCGAGCAGCACACCGATGACGAGTCCCGCCGCGCCCGACCCGCCCCAGATTCCCAGTGCGCGGTTGCGGGCGGGGCCTTCGGCGAAGGTGGTGTTGATGAGCGCCAGGGTGGTGGGGAAGACGAGGGCGCCGCCGAGGCCTTGGACCGCGCGGGCGGCGAGGAGTGTGCCGGGGCCGGTCGCGAATCCCCCGACGAGCGCTGCCCCGGCGTAGAGAGCGAGGCCGGCGGCCAGGATCCGGCGTCGTCCGAGCAGATCGGCGGCACGCCCGCCGAACAGGAGGAAACCGGCCGAGGCCACCGCGTAGGCGCTGATGACCGACTGGAGCGTCTGCGCGGAGTAGCCGAGGTCGCGTGCGATGTCGGGGAGCGCCACGACCACGATGTACTGGTCGAGCGAAACGATCAGCATGGCGAAGGACAGGAGCGCCAGGGTTGCCGTCTCGCGGTTCCAGCCGAGGCCGCCGGGCGCGGGTGATGTCTTCTCGGGTCGCACGGCCGCACTCCTGACGATCGGTCAATTCGGCGGTAGGACAATGATGACGACATTGCCGATCTTCTGCCCCGTCTCGACATACCGATAGGCGTCGACGATCTGCTCCAGTGGATAGCGTCGGTCGATGACGGGGCTGAATTCTCCCGACTCCATCAGGTCCCGGAAATAGCGGGCCATCTCCTGGTCCTGCTTCGGAAAGGGAAACTTGACCTTCCTGCCGCGGAACAGACGTGTGACGAGTGGCAGGAGAAGATTCTGACACCAGGGGCCGAGGTCCGACGACAGATAGACCCCGCCGGGCTTCAACAGCCGCTTGCAGTGGCCGAACGTGCTCTTGCCGACGGCATCGAACACCGCGTCATATCGTTGCTCGTCCCTGGTGAAGTCCTGGGCCGTGTGGTCCACTACCCGGTCCGCGCCCAGGCCCTTCACCAGCTCCATGTGCGCCCCGTCGCAGACCGCGGTCACGGTGGCCCCGCGATGCTTCAGGAGTTGCACGGCCGCCGAGCCGATGGCACCGGTCGCGCCATATACAAGTACGTCCTGTCCGGGCCGGACACCCGCCTTGTTGAGGAACGCCAGCGCGTAGTGGGACCCCTCGGTGCCGGGTGCGGCCTCCTCGAAAGTCACGCCGCTCGGCATGGTCGCGATGGCGCCGTCGTGCGGAACCGACAGGTACTCGGCATGTGTTCCGAACCGGCCCTCGTTGTAGCCGAACACCCGGTCGCCGGCCCTGAAGGACGCGACGCCGCTGCCGACCGCGTCCACGACTCCCGCGTACTCGGTCCCGAGCACCGTACGCCGGGGCCGGGCGAGGCCGGTGAGTATGCGTACGAAGAAGGGGCTGGCCGCCCGGTAGGCGCAGTCCGTGCGGTTGACCGTCGTCGCGTGCACCCTCACCAGGACGTCCTGGTCCCTGATCGACGGCTTGTCCACCTCGGCGATCCTGATCACATCGGGCGGACCGTACCGGTTGTGCACCGCTGCTTTCATGGGCGAACCATAGCCGCAGGTCACATCGCGCTCAGGCGGACCCGTCGCACTGCTGAAGCTTGGGAATGACCAGCTTGCCGAACGAGGTGGCCATCCCGCAGAGGCTCTTGGGAGCATCCGATTCGCATCGCCCGGACGTTGGAGGATCGCGTGACCGAAAGCACGAAGCAGGCAGTGTCCGAGGACGCCGAGAGCAGGCGGACCGATCCCCTTGTGCAGGTGTCCCTGCAGCAGTTGCGAAGGCGTACCAGCATGAAGTGGCGCGCTCATCCCGAGGACGTACTGCCCCTGTGGGTGGCGGAGATGGATGTCCCGCTGGCTCCCTGCGTAGCCGACGCGCTGCAGAGGGCCATCGGCCTCGGCG
>NZ_LIQZ01000505.1 GCF_001418655.1 Streptomyces phaeochromogenes
CCATCCGCCTGGGCCCCCGCTCCCTCGCCGCCCTCCTCCTCGTGAGCCTCGTCGGTGTGGCGGCGCTCACCTGGCCGTTCTTCAGTGGGCCGACGTCCCAGGTGAGTGCGCACGCCAAGGACGCGCCCTGGCTGTTCGCGGGGCTGCTCGTGCTGCTGGTCGGGGTCGTCGGGGCGACGATCTCCGAGTCGGGGCTCGGCCCCAAGGCCGTGGCCATGCTCGGCGTGCTCGCCGCGACGGGAGCCGCGCTGCGGCCGATCGGAGCCGGAACCGCCGGCATCGAGCCCATGTTCTTCCTGATGGTGCTGAGCGGGAGGGTCCTCGGGCCGGGCTTCGGATTCGTACTCGGCGCGGTCACGATGTTCGCGTCGGCGCTGCTCACGGGCGGGGTCGGGCCGTGGATGCCGTTCCAGATGCTGTCGATGGGCTGGTTCACGATGGGCGCGGGCCTGCTGCCGGGCCCGGACCGGCTGCGCGGCCGGGGTGAGCTGTCGATGCTCGCCCTGTACGGGTTCGTCGCGGCCTTCGCGTACGGCACGTTCATGAACCTGGCGGGCTGGCCCTTCATGGACGCGCTGTCGTCGAACGTCGCCTTCGACCCGCACGACGACGTGGACGCCAACCTGGCCCGTTTCGTCGCGTACTGTCTGGCCACCTCGCTCGGCTGGGACCTGGGCCGGGCCGTCGTGACCGTCGTTCTGACCCTCACGCTCGGCGCGACCGTCCTCAAAGCGCTCCGACGGGCCACCCGGAGGGCCGCCTTCGAGACCTCGGTCACCTTCGAGGAGCCACGTGATGCGGCGCCCGTCACACCGTCCGGCCGCACACCGTAGACACTTCAACCACTGCGGGTCACACCCGCCGTGAGGCGGCCCACAGGACTTAGGTCACTTGCTAAGCGCGGTAGTAGATCATTCCGCTTGTCATGCGCACGCCTTTATCGCCTCTGACCTGCGGATTGAGAGCCACGTCACAGAAGGACCTTTTGCGGCGGATACGACCACAACTAGCAAAAGGGGTCATTGCGGACGCCCTCCGAGCCTGTTTCTCTGGAGGAGTCGCAAGGCGCCGACGAGCCCACCCGGGCCTCGGCGCCAACGCATGCCAAGGCCTTACGGGTCACGGCGTACGAGCGACCGCCATGTCCCCGAAGGAAAAGGTTCTCTGTGTCCATCTCCACCCGCATCCGCCGCATCGCCACTCCGAAGAAGGCCCTCACCGGTGCCGCCGTGGCCGCTGCCACCGCCGGCATGGTGTTCGCGGCGGGCCCCGCTCAGGCCGCGGCCCCCGCGAAGGCTTCCCCCACCTCGGCCAAGGCGATCGCGCAGAAGATGATCCCGAACGACTCGCAGTACAAGGCGTTCAGCAAGATCGTCGAGCACGAGAGCGGCTGGAACGTCACCGCCACCAACTCCTCCTCCGGCGCCTACGGCCTGGTCCAGGCCCTGCCGGCGTCGAAGATGGCCTCCGCCGGTTCCGACTGGAAGACGAACCCGAAGACCCAGATCAAGTGGGGCCTCGACTACATGAACGACCGCTACGGCAGCCCGACCGGCGCCTGGAACTTCTGGCAGGCCAACGGCTGGTACTGACCGGCCCAGCAGCACCCCCCGTACGCGAAGGCGGCGGCCCCCGATCCCCGGGGCCGCCGCCTTCGCCATGTTCCGGTGGGGCGCATCCGGAATCTCGACGGCCGCCCGTGATGAACTTGCGAGCACCGAGCCCACCCGCGCCGACCGGAGGCCCCATGAGCGCCGAAGAGACAGCGGAGACAGACGGCCCCGAGCCCACGCGGACCCCCGACACCGGCCCCGATCCCGAGGCGCGCGGCCTGCGGCTGGTCGTCGTTCTGCTGGCCCTGACCGTGGTCAGCGGGCTGATCGACGCGGTGAGCTATCTCGGCCTCGAACACGTCTTCACGGCGAACATGACCGGCAACGTGGTCGTGCTGGGCTTCGCCGCCGCCGGCGCCCCCGGCTTCTCGGTGTCGCACACGCTGACGTCACTGGGCGCCTTCCTGGTGGGCGCGGTGGCGGGCGGACGCGTCGCGGTACGCCTGGGCAAGGGCTCCCGCCGGACCTGGGCCCGCCTCACGCTGGCCGCCGAGGCGGTACTGGTCGGTGCGGCCTCCGCGGTCGCCTTCGCCGCACCCGACGCGACCGCGACCGTCTACACCCTCATCGCGGTGACGGCCTTCGCGATGGGCCTGCGCAACGCGACCGTACGCAAACTGGGCGTCCCCGACCTGACGACCACCGTCCTGACGATGACCCTGACCGGCCTCGCAAGCGACTCCCGCGCCGCGGGCGGCACCGCCCACCACTCCCCCCGCCGCACGGCATCGGTGATCGCGATGCTCGCGGGCGCCCTGCTCGGCGCGTGGCTGGTGCTGAACCACGGCCTGGCCATTCCGTTGCTGGTCGCGGCGGGGGTGGTGGGGGTGCTGGCGGTCATGGCTTCGGGGCGGGAGTGAGGACGGCAAGATCGTCGAGCACTGGAGCGGCTGGAACGTCACCGCCACCAGCTCCTCCTCCGGCGCCCATGGCGAAGACGGCGGCCCTCGATCCCCGGGCCGGACGCGTCACTCCCAGTCGCTGCCGTTGAAGCCCCACCAGACGAACCGCGTGATGTCGATGTTGTAGTCGTCGATCACGCTCCAGGGGCTGGTGTAGACGCCGTCACCGCTGGGAGAGGTACGGAGGTAGTTCCCGTTCTGGTTCCGGAAGTAGTCGCCGTCGGCGGTCCAGAACTGTCCGGAACGGCCGTTCCCACAAGGCTCCGTCCGAACAGCGTTCGTCTCGGCCCCGACATCCGTGGTGAGGCAACCACCGTTGGCGTTGCTCACCAGTCGACGCATCGTGTGGCCACCCCACTGGTTCGACTCCGTGCCCCAGTGCCACCAGACGGAGCTGTTGTCCGGACAGGTGGTGCTCACCCAGACGTTGGTGCTCGCGGTCGACGAACGAAGACAGGGCTGTCCGAAGTCGTTGAAGTACGACCAGTTGGTCGCCGCCGCCGCGGGGGTGAGGGCACCCGCGACGGCCAGCAGGAGGGCGGAGAGCCCCATGGACAGGCCCAGTCTCAGCGAGGTTCTTCGAGATGTCATGAGCGCGAGAATCAAGGGGAGCGACGGACTTCCCATGACGCGACCATGAACACGACATGGCGTTCTCCGGTACCCGAGAAGTCGACCACCTCGACGCCAGGCGTCAACACCCCTACAGCGACGCGGAGTTACTGAGCCCGACAACCACCCCGCACTCGAACCACACGCTCTTCCCGCCGCCGGACAGGGGATCGACTCCCCACTTGTCGGCCACCGCGTCGAGCAGGACGAGCCCACGGCCGCCCTCCGCCTCCAGCGACAACTCGGCCGGAATGGACGGAAGGCGGGGGCATCCGTCCATGACCTCCACCCGAACCCCCGCCACCTGCCTCAGCAGCAGGAACTCACAGCGCCGGTCCGGGACATGGCGCACGACGTTGGCGAGCAGCTCGGTCACGCCCAGTTCCACGGCGTCGGTCAGCTCGGCCATCTCCCACTCGCGCAGGTACGACCGGACGATGCGGCGGACGTACTGCGGTGAGTGTTCGCCGACGGTGAGGCGCATGCGGTACTGGGTGGTGCGGGAGCCCGAGAGGGTGGGGGGAATGATGTAGTTCACCCCACAAGGCTGACCTCGCTTGACTACCCTCGGCTACAGAACGGATACAACTGGTCCGGTGGTGGGCCGAGTTGCACATCGTGCGAGAGAGGTCCGTGCGTGACCCACATCAACGTTCTCGACCCGGGCGCATCGCCGCTCGACTACTACGGGTTCGAGTTGCGACGGCATCGCGAGGCCGCCGAACTCACCCAGAAGCAGCTCGGCGACATCGTCAACTACACGGGCTCACTGGTCGGCCAGATCGAAACGGCCCGCAAGCTGCCCACGCAGAAGTTCAGCGAACGGGTGGACGCGGCGCTGGGGACGGGTGGGTTGTTGTCGCGACTCGTCGCGCTGGTAATGCGTAGTCAACTTCCGGCCTGGTTCCAGCAGGTGGCCGAGTTGGAGGCCCGGGCCACCGTGATCCACATCTTCCAACCTCAGCTGGTGCACGGCCTGCTACAGACGGAAATGTACGCCCAGGCTGTGCTCAGCGCCGTGAACGACAACGACCTGGACAGCCGGACCGCTGCGCGGATGGCGCGCCAGCACATCTTGGAGAAGGAGAAGCCTCCCGCGCTCTGGGCAGTCCTCACCGAGGCTGTGCTCTACCAGAAGATCGGCGGCGAGGAGGTCATGCGAGAACAACTGCTGAAGCTGTTGTCCTACGAGAGGCACCCTCGTGTGAGCGTCCAGATCCTGCCGTACGACACGGGAGTCCATGCCGGGCTGATGGGCTCCTTCGACATCTTCCACTTTGCGGGCGACCCGACCATCGTCTACAGCGAGGACTATGACACGGGGCATCCGACAGCTAATCCTGACGCCGCTGAGTCGCGATCGCTCCGTTACGATCATCTGCAGGCTGCGGCCCTGTCGGTGAAGGACTCGGCAGCGCTGATCCGGCGCGTGGTGGAGGAACGCTATGGGAAGCAACTCACGTCCAACCGGCGCCCAGTGGCGTAAGTCGAGCTACAGCGGTGACACGGGCGGTTCATGCGTAGAGTGCGCGCCGCTCGCCCCCCTCGCCTGGCGCAAGTCGACGTACAGCGGCGACCAGGGCGGCGAGTGCGTCGAAGTCGCCGACATACCCACCGCCCCCACCATCGCCATCCGCGACTCAAAGAACCCGGCGGGGCCGACGCTCACCCTCGACCCCGCCACCTTCACCACGTTCCTCAACTGGGCCGCTACAACCGCTGAATGATCGTCCCGGTCGCCAGCGCCCCGCCCGCGCACATCGTGATGAGGGCGAACTCCTTGTCCCTGCGCTCCAGTTCATGGAGTGCCGTGGTGATGAGCCGCGCCCCGGTCGCCCCGACGGGGTGCCCGAGCGCGATGGCGCCACCATTCACGTTCACCTTCTCCAGGTCCTGCTCGAAGACCTGGGCCCAGCTCAACACCACTGACGCGAAGGCCTCGTTGACCTCGATGACGTCGATGTCCTTGAGCGACATCCCGGCCTTCCCGAGGACCGCCTTCGTGGCGTCGATCGGGCCGTCCAGGTGGAAGTGCGGGTCCGACCCCACCAGCGCCTGAGCCACGATCCGCGCCCGCGGCCGGAGCTTCAGCGCCCGAGCCATCCTCTTCGACGCCCACATCAAGGCGGACGCACCGTCGGAAATCTGCGACGAGTTGCCCGCGGTGTGGACCGCCGTCGGCATCACCGGCTTCAGGCCGGCCAGCGCCTCCATGGACGTGTCGCGCAGGCCCTCGTCCCGGTCGACCAGGCGCCACATGCCCTGCCCGGCCCGCTGCTCGTCCTCCGTGGTCGGCACCTGAACGGCGAACGTCTCCCGCTTGAAGCGCTCCTCCGCCCACGCCGCCGCGGCCCGCTCCTGCGAGATCAGCCCGAGCGAGTCGACGTTCTCGCGAGTCAGCCCCCGGTGACGAGCGATCCGCTCGGCGGCCTCGAACTGGTTGGGAAGGTCTACGTTCCACTCGTCCGGGGTCGGCTTCCCCGGGCCGTGCTTCGAGGCGGCCCCGAGCGGCACTCGGGACATGACCTCGACGCCACAGCTGATCCCGACGTCGATGACGCCCGCCGCGACCATGTTGGCGACCATGTGGGAGGCCTGCTGCGAGGATCCGCACTGCGCGTTCACGGTCGTCGCCGCCGTCTCGTACGGCAGGCCCATCGCGAGCCACGCCGTACGGGCGGGGTTGCCGGACTGCTCGCCGGCGTGGGTGACCGCTCCGCCGACGACCTGCTCGACGCAGTCCGCCTGGATCCCCGTACGGCCGAGGAGTTCTCGGTAGGTCTCGCCCAGCAGGTAGGCGGGGTGCAGGTTGGCGAGCGCGCCGCCGCGCCTGCCGATGGGGGTGCGCACGGCTTCTACGATCACGGGTTCCGCGGCCATGGGGAGTTCCTCTCCTCGGGTCACCCGCGCGGCGCGGGCGTCCCGGCCCACCCGCCACGCTGAACTAGTACGCGTTCTAGTTCTGTCTGCAGTCTGCTGACCCGGCGTCCGTCACCGCAAGGGTCGTGCAGCTCCCGAAGTCGCGATCTGCACGACTTCCGCACGCAATTCGGGTCGTCGCACCTCTTGCCACTTGTAGAACCCGTTACTACCTTCACGGCAATTCCCGGTACCTGATGGACCGTCAGAACGCGACAGACCCGACCACCAGCACCCCCACTGCCGGAACTCGACCGACAGAACCCGACCGTCGCACGACCTGGAGTTGCCGATGACCTGTCCAGCGCTGCCCGACGGGTTCGATTTCACCGATCCCGACGTGCTGCACCACCGCGTGCCCTTCCCGGAGTTCGCCGAGCTGCGCCGGACCGAACCGGTCCGCTGGATCCCCCAGTCACCCAATCTCGCCGGTTTCGGGGACGAGGGCTACTGGGCCGTCACCCGGCACGCCGACGTCAAGTACGTATCCACGCACCCCGAGTTGTTCTCCTCCACCCTCAACACCGCGATCATCCGCTTCAACGAGCACATGGAGCGCGACGCGATCGACGCCCAGCGGCTGATCCTGCTGAACATGGACCCGCCCGAGCACACCCGGGTCCGCCAGATCGTCCAGCGCGGCTTCACCCCGCGGGCCATCCGCGCGCTGGAGGAGAACCTGCGCGGCCGGGCGGGCCGGATCGTGGAGACCGCGCTGGCGAACGCGGGCCCCGGCGGTTCCTTCGACTTCGTGACCGAGGTCGCCTGCGAACTGCCCCTCCAGGCGATAGCCGAGCTGATCGGCATCCCGCAGGAGGACCGGGCCAAGATCTTCGACTGGTCCAACAAGATGATCGCGTACGACGACCCGGAGTACGCGATCACCGAGGAGGTCGGCCAGGAGTCGGCCACCGAGATCCTCGCCTACGCGATGAACATGTCCGCCGACCGCAAGCAGTGCCCGGCCAAGGACATCGTCACCACGCTGGTCGCCGCCGAGGACGAGGGCAACCTCGGCTCGGACGAGTTCGGCTTCTTCGTACTGATGCTGGCCGTCGCGGGCAACGAGACGACCCGTAACGCCATCACCCACGGTATGCACGCCTTCCTCACCCACGCCGACCAGTGGGACCTCTACAAGCGGGAGCGCCCGGCGACCGCCGCCGAGGAGATCGTCCGCTGGGCGACACCCGTCGTCTCCTTCCAGCGCACGGCGACCCAGGACACCGAACTGGGCGGTAAGCAGATCAGGAAGGGCGACCGCGTCGGCATCTTCTACTCCTCCGCCAACAACGACCCGGAGGTCTTCGACTCACCGGAGGTCTTCGACATCACCCGCGACCCGAATCCGCACCTCGGCTTCGGGGGCGGCGGCCCGCACTTCTGCCTCGGC
>NZ_LIQZ01000506.1 GCF_001418655.1 Streptomyces phaeochromogenes
CTCCCGCACCCCGGCACCACCGGGCGCCCCCGCTCACTGCCTTCACCCAGAGGACCCCATGTCGCTGACCAGTGATCCACCCCTTGCCAGAACATCAGCCGAGCCCGAGGACTACGGCGCGCTCAAGGTCGTGCCCGTACGCCACCCCTGGCGCTGGGTCGCGGTGACCGTGACCGCCGTGCTGCTCGCGCAGTTCGTCCACGGGCTCGCCACCAACTCCGGCTGGGAGTGGGAGGTGTTCGCCGAGTTCTTCACCGCCGAGGTGATCCTCAAGGCGGTCTGGGTGACGCTTCAACTCACCTTCTACGGAACGGCGTTGGGCTTCGCGCTCGGCATCGTCCTCGCGTTCATGCGGCTGTCGGCCAGCCCGTTCCTGAAGGCCGTCTCCTTCGCGTACATCTGGGCGTTCCGGTCGATCCCGCTGATCGTGCAGCTGCTCTTCTGGTTCAACCTCGCCTATCTCTACAAGGAGTTGGAGTTCGGCATCCCCTTCGGGCCCGGCTTCTTCTCCTTCGACACGATGGGCCTGGTCGGCGCGATGAGCGCGGCCGTGCTGGGGCTGGCCCTGCACCAGGCCGCGTACGCCGCGGAGATCGTGCGCGGCGGCGNNGGCGGATCGTGCTGCCGCAGGCGATGCGCTCCATCCTGCCGAACGCGGCCAACGAGGTGATCTCCCTCTTCAAGGGCACCTCCATCGTCTCCGTCATGGCGATCGGCGAGCTCTTCTACCAGGTCCAGGTCATCTACGGACGCAACGGCCGGGTCGTACCGCTGCTCATGGTCGCGACGGCCTGGTACATCCTCCTGACCACCGCGCTCTCGGTCCTCCAGTACTACGTCGAACGACACTTCGCGAAGGGAAGCGCCCGATGAGTGCGCCGCTGACCAAGGAACTGACCCAGGACGGGGCGGCCGGCGCCCCCATGGTCGACATCAAGTCCGTGCACAAGAGCTTCGGTTCGCTGGAAGTCCTCAAGGGCGTCGACCTTGAGGTGCGGACCGGTGAGGTCACCGTCATCCTCGGCCCGTCAGGATCCGGCAAGTCCACGCTGCTGCGGACCATCAACCACCTGGAGAAGGTCGACCAGGGCTGGATCAGCGTGGACGGCTCGCTGGTCGGCTACCGGCGCTCCGGCGAAAAGCTGTACGAGCTGCGCGAGCGGGAGATCCTCAGGCAGCGCACCCGGATCGGGTTCGTCTTCCAGAATTTCAACCTCTTCCCGCATCTCACGGTGCTGGAGAACATCGTCGAGGCCCCGGTCTCGGCGCTGAAGCGGCCCCGCAAGGACGTCACCGTGACCGCGCGCGGGCTGCTCGACCGGGTCGGGCTCGCCGACAAGGCCGACGCCTACCCGAAGCAGCTCTCCGGCGGACAGCAGCAGCGCGTGGCCATCGCCCGCGCGCTCGCCCTGGAGCCGAAACTGCTGCTCTTCGACGAGCCGACGTCCGCGCTCGACCCCGAGCTGGTCGGTGAAGTCCTCGACGTCATCAAGGATTTGGCCCACCAGGGCACCACGATGATCGTCGTCACGCACGAGATCGGCTTCGCCCGTGAGGTCGCCGACACCGTCGTCTTCATGGACGACGGCCGGATCGTCGAACAGGGCACCCCCGGCGACGTACTCGACCGGCCGCGGCACGAACGCACCCGCGCCTTCCTCTCGAAGGTTCTCTGAACCAGCCGCTGTCCGATCGTTCCAACCTCTCTTCCCATCGTTCCAACCTCTCTTCCCACACCAGGAGTTCACCCGTGATATCCCGACGCACCCTCGCCGTCTCCGTCGCCGCCCTCGTCGTCGCACCCCTGCTCAGCGCCTGCGGCGGTGACAGCGACGCGGCGACCGGGACGGGCAGCTCCGGCACCAAGAAGGCCGGCGGCGTCAACATCGGCCCCGACCAGAACCGGATCCGCGGCAAGAAGGCCGACGACATCGCCGCGCTCGTCCCGGCGGCGATCCGCAAGCGCGGCACGCTGAAGCTCGGCCAGAGCGCCGACGCCTCGCCGCCACTCGGCTTCTACGCGACCGACGACAAGACCAGAATCGGCTCCGAGATCGACCTCGCGACCCTCGTCGCCGACACCCTCGGGCTGAAGCTCGACAACGACGAGGTCTCCTGGGAGAACCTCTTCGTCGGTCTCGACAGCGGCAAGTTCGACGCCGTCTTCTCGAACGTCACCGTCACCGAGGAGCGCAAGGAGAAGTACGACTTCGCGACCTACCGCCTCGACAACATCTCGTTCGAGGCGAAGAAGGGCGCCGACTGGAAGGTCGACGGTCCCGAGGACGTGGCGGGCAAGACCATCGCCGTCTCCTCCGGCACCAACCAGGAGAAGATCCTCGTCGACTGGAGCAAGCAGAACGAGAAGGCGGGCCGCAAGGCCGTCACCATCAAGTACTTCCAGAAGGACACGGACTACTACCTGGCCCTCCAGTCGGGCCGTATCGACGCCTACCTGGGCCCCAGCCCGTCCGCCGCGTACCACGTGGCCACGGCAGGGCAGTCGCAGGTCATCGGCACGCTCTCCGGCGCCGGCGACGACCTCCAGGGCAAGATCGCCGCCACCACGAAGAAGGGGAGCGGGCTCGTCGACGCGTACGCGGCAGCCATCAACCACGTGATCGAGGACGGCAGTTACGGGCGCGTGCTCAAGCGCTGGGGCCTGTCGAGCGAGGCCGTGCCGAAGTCGGAGATCAACCCGCCCGGCCTGCCGAAGATCTAGGAGATCCCGGGATCCCGGGGCCCCGGCGGTCGCGACCGCCGGGGTGTTCGGGGAGGTCGCGACCACCACGGTCTTCGGGGAGGCCGCGACCACCGGCGCCGCGCCGGACGGAATACACCGGCGCGACGCCGCGCTCACACCTCGGGCCGGCGGAGCCCGTGCGGAAGGGTTGATCACATGACGACGGAACACGTGGCGGCGGAACACCTGACGGCGGACGCGTCCGAGGAGTGGAAGCACTGGCACGAGCACCGCACCGAGACGGTGTCCGCGCCCCACGGCCCGCTCGCGCTCAGCGGCACCCACTGGATCGAGGACTATCCGGAGGGGCTACTTCCGGACATGCCCGGCCGGTGGTCGGCGGACGGCGACGCGGTCGTGCTGACGGCCGACGCGGCCGACGGCCTCCTCGTGGACGGGGAGCCCTTCGCCGGTGAGGTCAGGCTCGGGGCCGACCTCGGTCCGGCCACCACGGCCCGGGTCGCGCACGGCGAGCGCCGGTTCGTCGTCCTCGTACGGGAAGGGGCCCTGGGGGTACGCGACTTCGACCCCGCCTCTCCGGCCCGGCAGGCGTTCCGGGGCATCGAGGCAACGCCGTACGATCCGCGCTGGTCGGTGCCGGGTCGCTTCACGCCGTACGGGGAGGACCGGACCGTACGGGTGGCGAACGCCGACGGACGGGAGCGCGGGCTCGGGCTCGGCGGTGAGCTCGCCTTCACGCTCGGCGGGCAGGAGTTGACCCTTCAGGTGACGGTTCAGGGGGACGGATCGCTGTGGGCTGTTTTCGGCGATGTGACGAGTGGGAACGGCAGTTATCGCTTCCGGTTCCTGCGCCCGGCGGCTCCTGACACCGAGGGGCGCACGACGGTGGACTTCAACCGGGCCCTGCTCCCGCCCTGCGCATTCGCGGACCACTTCATCTGCCCATTCCCGCCGCCGGGCAATACGCTGAGCGCGGCGATTGCCGCCGGGGAACGCAATCTGCTCCGATAATCCGCACGTAATCCACACACTGCCGCTGATGAGATCAACTCCCGTGGGACATACGTAAGTTGAACACCGCACGGCCGAAAGGCGCCCTTGCGCCCGTCGGGTGTGCGGCCAAATACTCCCCCCAGCGCCTTGTCAGGGGCACGGCTTGTCCGGAATCCGGACATTCTTCCCCTGGCGTGCGCCTCACGGGCCCCGACCCCACGCGGGCCCCCGACTTCCCTTTGGAGGGAACGAACAGTGAGGACCAAGCGCACCACCCCCCGCAGCGGAATAGCGAGACGGACCCGGCTGATCGCCGTCACCTCCGGACTCGTGGCCGCGGCCGCATTCACCATCCCTTCCGCGAACGCGAGCGACGCGCAGACGTTCAGCACCTCCCAGTTGAAGAGCGCCAACTCTTCCGTGCTCAAGGCCGATGTGCCGGGCACCGCCTGGGTGACCGACGCCAAGACCGGCAAGGTCGTCGTCACGGTCGACAGCACCGTCTCCAAGGCCGAGATCGCGAAGATCAAGCGGGCCGCGGGCACCAACGCCGGCGCTCTGCAGATCAAGTACACGCCGGGCAAGTTCAACAAGCTGATCAAGGGCGGCGACGCCATCTATGCGAGTAGCTGGCGCTGCTCCCTCGGCTTCAACGTCAAGAACAGCGCGGGCGCCGACTACTACGTGACCGCCGGTCACTGCACCGACGGCGCCGGCACCTGGTGGTCGAACTCCGGGCACACCACCACGCTCGGCTCGACGGCCGGTTCCAGCTTCCCGACCAACGACTACGGGCTGGTGCGCTACACCAACACCTCGGTCGCCAAGTCGGGCACCGCGGGCAGCGTGGACATCACCAGCGCCGCCACCCCGGCCGTGGGCACGAACGTCATCCGCACCGGTTCCACCACCGGCACCCGTACCGGTCGCGTCACCGCGCTGAACGCGACCGTCAACTACGGCGGCGGCGACATCGTCTACGGCATGATCCAGACCACGGTCTGCGCCGAGCCCGGCGACTCCGGCGGTCCGCTCTACGGCAGCAACGGTGTCGCCTACGGTCTGACCTCGGGCGGCAGCGGCAACTGCACCTCCGGTGGCACCACGTTCTTCCAGCCGGTCACCGAAGCGCTGGGCGCCTACGGCGTCAACGTATTCTGACCGGTACGCGACACATCGACACCCGCGTGACCTGACTGCAGCCAGCAGCAGACGAGCCCCCGTACGCCGTTCGCGGTGCGGGGGCTCGTCCTTGGCCGTGGGAGATCGCCGATGTGCACGAGAAAGACCGGGGGAACAGGGAAGTGGCTTCCGACCAGCAGCGCCATGTACGCCGCAGTCCGCTGCTGTTCACGACACCGCTGGTGCTGCTCGCGGTGCTGGCGCTGGTGCTCCTGTGGGAGATCACGCGCGGCAATGTGACGGGGGAGCTGAGCCGCCAGTGGCCCTGGCGACTGCAGTTGATGGACACGGACGCGCTCGGCAGCCTGCTGGCGGTCGCCCTCGCCGCTGTGCTCGGCCGGGCGCAGTACGCGCGTACGGTACGGCCCGCGCTGGGCTGGCGTTCGTCCTGGGTGCCCGGCGCCTTCGCCCCGGACGAGCCCGCCTGGGAGGCGGGCGTCCTGAACGGCGGTCCGCAGCACGCCGTGGTGGAGCGGGTGGAGTACCAACTCGTACCGCACGACGGGGTTCCCGGGGCCTGGACCGACCACGCGGGGCTGTTGCGGGAGCTCGCCGCGATGGGGCTCGTGCACGGCAAGCACTACCGGCAGATGCTCGTCGGCGCGGGCTTCCCCCTGCCGGGCGCCACCGGGTACGAGACCGCGCCCCACGGCGCGTACACCCAGCGGTTCGTCGACGAGGTCGACGAGTTGCGGCTCCGGCTGCGGGTGACGGACGCCGTGGGCGACAGCCATGAGCGGGTGATGGACCTGATGCGCGGGGCGCGGCTGGAGCGGCCGGGGGCCGCGGGGAGCGGGCTCATAGTGGGGCCCGGGGCGTGAGGTGGCCCCGGGGGTGAGGTGGTGGCCCGGGGCGTGAAGTGTGGTCCGGGTAGGTCAGGTGTCGGTCCGTGGGGTCGCGCACAGCCAGTCCAGTACGTCCGGGAGGGCCTCCAGGGCTGAGAAGTGGCTGCCCTTCGGGTCCAGGACCGGGCGGGCGCGGGGGATGCGCTCGGCCAGCCACTCGAAGTGGCCCACCGGGGAGAAAGTGTCCTCGGCGCCGTGCCACAGCAGCACGGGGCGGGTGATCTGCGCCGGGTCGAAGCCCCAGTGGCTCAGCAGCGCGAGGGTGTCGTCGAGCCAGCCGTAGGCCGACTCGCGCAGCGCCTCGCGGTAGTTGCGCAGCAGCATCTCGCTCACGGCCGGGGTGGAGACGATCCGGCGGTCGGTGTCGGTGAGGCCGTCCTTGATCGACGCGAGGAGCTGTGCCGGGTCCGCGCGGATCGCGGCGGCCCGGGCGGCGAGCCGGTCCGCGAACTCCAGGGGATCGGTGAGCGCCTGCGTGAACTCCTCGACGTTGGACCTCGCCATCCCGTCGAACCAGTTCAGCCCCTCGGCGACCGGCGGCGCGAGACTCGCCATCGCCGCCACCCGCCGCACCCGCGAGGGCAGCAGCGCGGCGCAGGCCAGCGCGTGCGGGGCGCCGCCCGAGCGGCCGAGCACCGCGAACTTCCCGAGCCCGAGTCCGTCGGCCAGCGCCGCCACGTCCCGCGCGGCCTGCGCCACCCGGCGTCCGGGACCGCGGTCCGAATCCCCGTACCCCGGCCGGTCGTACGCGATGAACCGCACCCCTGGACGCTCGGCCATCAGCTCCGGCGGCACCGCCCCGTGCCGGCAGCCCGGTGTGCCGTGCAGCAGCACCACCGGGCTGCCGTCCGGATCCCCCCACTCCTCGAACGCCAGCAGTCGTCCGTCCCGCATCCGTATCCCGTTCGGCACCTCGGTCCTCCATCTCCCCTTCGCGTCCGCGCCGGAGTTACCGTCGAAGTACACACCTGTTGCGCCCGATACGGACCCTGGGGGTCGTAATGATCGAGGAGCTGGTGACGGCGGGAGTGGCTCTCGCGTCCGTCGGAACGGTGTACGCGATGGCGGCGGCCCGCGTCGTCAAACAGTACGAACGGGGCGTGGTGCTCCGGCTCGGCAAGCTGCGATCCGGGGTGCGGGGCCCGGGGTTCACGATGATCGTGCCCTTCGTGGACCGGCTCCAGAAGGTCAACATGCAGATCGTGACGATGCCGGTACCCGGGCAGGACGGCATCACGCGGGACAACGTCACGGTGCGTGTGGACGCCGTCATCTATTTCAAGGTGGTGTCCGCGGCCGACGCGATCATCCAGGTCGAGGACTACCGGTTCGCGGTCTCCCAGATGGCGCAGACGTCACTGCGGTCGATCATCGGCAAGAGCGAGCTGGACGATCTGCTCTCCAACCGCGAGAAGCTCAACCAGGGTCTGGAGCTGATGATCGACAGCCCTGCCGTGGAGTGGGGCGTCTCGATCGACCGCGTCGAGATCAAGGACGTGTCGCTGCCGGAGACGATGAAGCGGTCGATGGCCCGGCAGGCGGAGGCCGACCGTGAGCGGCGGGCCCGGGTCATCAACGCGGACGCCGAGCTCCAGGCTTCCAAGAAACTGGCGGAGGCCGCCGGAGTGATGTCCGAGCAGCCCGCCGCCCTGCAACTGCGGCTGCTGCAGACGGTGGTGGCGGTCGCGGCCGAGAAGAACTCCACGCTCGTCCTGCCCTTCCCCGTCGAGCTGCTGCGGTTCCTGGAGCGGGCGCAGCAGCCGGCGCAACAGGCGGCGCCTCCCGCGCCTCGGACACAGCAGCCGACGGCTCAGCCACAGCCGTCGTTGCCCGAGGCACAGCAGCGTCCGATTCAGCCACAGGAGCTCTCGGCACAGGCGCAACAGCTGTTGGCGCAGTGGCAGCAATCGATGCAGGAGCAACTCCCGCCCGTCGAGACACCGTTGGATCCGGACTTCGGAGGGTCGAAATCCGGACAGGACTAGACCTCACGGACTGGCGTTAGTTACTCGCTCGTAGTG
Source organism: Streptomyces phaeochromogenes (assembly GCF_001418655.1). Taxonomy (GTDB): domain Bacteria; phylum Actinomycetota; class Actinomycetes; order Streptomycetales; family Streptomycetaceae; genus Streptomyces; species Streptomyces phaeochromogenes. The sequence goes on from NZ_LIQZ01000506.1 coordinate 7,746, forward strand.
TTTGCTATGGGAATCGACGTGGTGAGACGGCCACTTGTCAACGCGCGTCAACCATGCGGGGGCGCGCGTCCGTTGTGGCACGCGCGTCCTGAAGTCGACCTTGTGTGCTCCCGTACGGCCTCGGAATAGTGGTCGGCGTCCGTTGGCATGGACGCGGCTTTTATTGCGAGTCGGGCCCATGTCCGTACACCTTTCGGTCTCGGTGGCCCCCACAGCCGCCGTTTCCGACCCCCCACAGGAGGACACAAGTTGAAGCACCGACGCATACCCAAGCGGCGGGCAGCCGTGGCAGGTGCGGGCATCGCCGCACTGGTCGCCGCGGGAGTCACCTTGCAGAGTGCGAACGCGAGTGAGAACGCGCCCGCTCCCGAGCTCAAGACCCTCTCGGTCACGGCGGCCGGAAAGCTCGCCTCGACGCTCGGCAAGGACCTCGGCACGGACGCTGCGGGAACGTATTACGACGCGAAGGCGAAGAGCCTCGTCGTGAACGTCCTCGACGAGGCCGCGGCCGAGACCGTCGAGTCGGCCGGCGCCAAGGCCAGAATCGTCGAGAACTCCCTCGCCGAACTCAAGGGCGCCCGTACGACGCTGAAGCAGGACGCGACCATCCCCGGCACCTCGTGGGCGGTCGACCCGGCGACGAACAAGGTCGTCGTCACCGCGGACCGTACGGTCAAGGGCGCGAAGATGGCGCAGCTGACCGAGGTCGTCGACGGGCTCGGCGCCAAGGCCGAACTCAAGACCACGAAGGGGGAGTTCAAGCCCTTCGTCGCCGGCGGTGACGCCATCACCGGTGGCAGCGGTCGCTGCTCGCTCGGCTTCAACGTGGTCAAGGGCGGCGAGCCGTTCTTCCTCACCGCCGGGCACTGCACCGAGGGCATCACCAACTGGTCCGACTCGTCCGGCACCGAGATCGGCGAGAACGCCGACTCCAGCTTCCCCGACAACGACTACGGCCTGGTGAAGTACACCGCGGACGTGGACCACCCGAGCGAGGTGAACCTCTACAACGGTTCCGCGCAGGAGATCACGGGTGCGGCGGAGGCGACCGTCGGGATGGAGGTCACCCGCAGCGGGTCCACCACCCAGGTGCACGACGGGTCGGTGACCGGGCTGGACGCCACCGTGAACTACGGCAACGGCGACATCGTGAACGGGCTCATCCAGACCGACGTCTGCGCGGAGCCGGGTGACAGCGGTGGGTCGCTGTTCTCGGGCAGCAGCGCGATCGGACTCACGTCCGGTGGCAGCGGGGACTGCACCTCCGGCGGGGAGACGTTCTTCCAGCCGGTCACCGAGGCGCTGTCCGCCACAGGGACGCAGATCGGCTGACGGTTCGGTTCCGTTGGGCTTGGAGCCCCGTTCCCACCTTTCGGGTGGGGGCGGGGCTTTTCGCGTCGGGTGCTTCGTGCGGGCCGGCCGTGGCTGGGTGCGCAGTTCCCCGCGCCCCTAAGAG
>NZ_LIQZ01000507.1 GCF_001418655.1 Streptomyces phaeochromogenes
GCTGCGGCTGCGGCTGCGGCAGATGTCGACACCTCCGCAACCACCCTCGCAGGCACGGAGGTTGGGCGATGACGGTGACGACCTCCGCGCCGCATCCGCCCGTCTCGACCATCGCCGATGCCGAGCGCGCCGTTCAACTCCTCGACCGGAGCCGGGCGTTGGTCCGTCCCGCCCTGGCCGAGGCGGTAGGGCGGCTGCACCCGTGGGTGGGTGAGATGGCGGCGTACTCCTTCGGCTGGTGTGAGGCCGGTGGCGCGCCCGCCGCCGCGGCGGGCGGCAAGGGGCTGCGGCAGGCCCTGGCCGTCCTGGGCGCGGAGGCGGCCGGGGCATCCGCGGGCGCCGGAGTGAGCGCGGCCGTCGCGGTGGAGCTGGTGCACACCTTCTCGTTGCTCCACGACGACATCATGGACGGCGACGCGACCAGGCGTGGCCGCCCCACGGTCTGGAAGACGTACGGCACCGGCCCTGCCGTACTCGCGGGGGACGCCCTGTTCGCCCTGGCCGTGGAGACCCTGGCTTCCGCGCCCGGCAGCCATGTCCCGTCGGCCGTCCGTCACCTGTCCACCGCGCTCAACGACCTGGTGAGCGGTCAGGCCGACGACCTGCTCTTCGAGTCCCGGCCCTGGACGGGCCCCGAGGCCGTCGGCCCCGACGAGTACCGGGCGATGGCCGAGCACAAGACCGGCGCGCTGCTGGGCTGTGCCGCCGCCCTGGGTGCCGTACTCGCGGGAGCCCCTGCGGCGACGGTCACCGCGCTCGACCGCGCCGGCCGTCATCTCGGTGTGGCCTTCCAGGTGATCGACGACCTCCTGGGCATCTGGGGCGACCCGGCCGTCACGGGCAAGCCGGTCCACGCCGACCTGCGCCGGCGCAAGAAGACGTTCCCGGTCCTGGCGGCTCTCGACAACCCCGCCGCCGCCCGCCCCCTCGCCCGCCTCCTGGAGGGCGCCGCGGAGCTCGACGACTCGACCGCCCGCCGGGCCGCGGCCCTGATCGAGGAGGCCGGCGGCCGGAGCGCCGCGCTGGCGGAGGCCCGCCGTCACATCGCCCATGTCCACGCGTGCCTCGACAGCCTCCCCACGGCTCCGCACGCGGCCGACGATCTGCGTGCGCTGCTGGCCTTCCTCGTACGCCGCGAGATGTGACCAACTCCTTTGTCACACAGGTCTCTTGACGCCGTGGAAAGCCCTTGCCACACTCACCGCCCGCCATAGAAAACGCTTGCTGCGATGCTGTCGCGCGGGCGGCGGACCCCCACACAGGAGAAGAAGTCGAGATGGGACGCAGAGCCGCACCTCACCTCATCCGCAAGACCGCAAGTGCCGACCAACCCCCCACAATCGCCAGAGCCCGCGGGAGGCGGGCCGGCGTCGCCGTCGCGTACGCGACCGCCCTGCTCACGGGAGCAGCCCTGCTCACGTCCCCCGCGAGCGCCGCCCCGCAACAGGCGGCGGCAGCGTGCGGCGAGGGTTCGTACCAGGCCGAGGCCGTGCTGAACGGCAGCACCTGGACCGCCCGGCGCGGCAGCAGTGTCACGTACACCGGTACCGACATGCGGGCGGCCATGCAGGCGGCCGTCAACAGCCTTACGGCGGGCCGGACTTCGAAGGAACGGGTCGTGGTGCGTGGCTCGGGTGCCATCGGCGCGGGTTCCCGGGTCTCCCTGCCGAGCTACACCGTGCTCGACGTGTGCGGCACCATCGACGTCACCGGTTCGGGTTCCGGCGACCAGGCCCCGGTCTACGCACGCGGCGCCCGGGACATCGAGGTCCAGCATCTGAACCTCACCGGCACCCCGCTGTACGGCATCTTCATGCGCAACGTCACCAACGTCGTGCTCGGCCAGATCGACATGCGCCTCTCACGCGGGCTGGGCGTACGCATCGACAACCGCGGCGACACCAGCCAGTGGACACGCAATGTCCGGATCGACAACGTGTACGTCTCCGGGGCGAGCAGCCACGCCGTGGAGACGTACGGGGTCGACGGCCTCACCATCGGCACGGTCACCGCGCGCAACGTGGGCGAGTCCGGTCTCCTGCTGAACCAGACCGTCAACGCGACCGTCACGAAGGTCGACGCGGACGGCGCGGGCGCCGGTACGGGCTACGCGGCCTTCCGTATGGCCAACCGCAACGGCCGGATCGGCAGCGCGTACCCGACCAATGTGCGGGTCGGCGAGGTCGTCGCGCGCGGAGGCGGCCGGGGCGTCTTCTGCGTCTCCGAGAGCGGCGGCGCGACCATCGACCGCGTGACCATCTCCGACACCGGCAACAACGCGATCCTGATCGAGAACTGCTACAACGTGAACCTCGCCGCCCAGAGCGGCAGTGTCACGGGCGGCGGCGAGATCCGGCTGGCCGCCCGCTCGGAGTTCCCGAACAACTCGGACATCACCGTCCAGAACCTGAGGGTGACCAACTCCTCGATCAGGGAGAGCCCTTGCGGCGACAACACCACGTTCCGCAACAACACCCTGGTCAACAGCACCCAGACCATCTGCTGACGTCCGCCAGAGGTCGGTACAACAGTCAGTACGGCAGTCGGTACGGCAGTGAGCAGGGCGGTCAGTAGGGCAGGAGTCGGCCCGAGGGGGTCCTGCGGTCGATCGTCGTGTCGCGCGCGGTGGTCGTGCGGCGGGTGGGACGGATGCGGATCCGGCGGTTCATGGCGGCCTCCTCATTCCTGGTACCACCAGCCTCCGCGCCGCCGCGGCCTCACACATCGTGCCCATGGATGCCTTCGCACTGATCCCGTGGCGGCAGTCGCCATGGACGAGGTACTACCGAGGAAGGACGTGGGCCCCTACACGCGCCCTCTCACCTGCGCCGGGCCGTCAGGGGCGGCGCGGCTCCGGCCCCCAGTAGGACGGTCCTCCGCCGCGCCATTCGATCAGCGGTGACACGGCGACCTCGTTCTCGTCGAACTCCAGGCCCGCGCGGCGCAGGAACTCGACGACGTCCGGGAGGTTCATGGCGACGCCGATCGGCTCGCCGTGGACCGTCACGCGCCGTCCGCCCTCCTCCTGCGGCGGGTGCAAGACCACTACGGGATGTTCGGTCATGCCCTCAGCCTCGCCCGGACTTCCCCGGCGCGCATCCGGGGGCCACCGCCGTTTCACCCGGAACGACGTCGGCGCGCGCCTCCCCACGAGACGCGCGCCGACGGACCGGGCCGTTCGGTACTCGACGGCCCTACTCGAAGGCCCCGACCAGTCCCATGGCGGGGGCCGCGAGGTCGGTCACCTGGTGGAGCTGCTCCAGCTGGTAGAGGCCGTTCAGCTCGTTGAGCTTGTCGAGCTGGTCGGAGACCCTCGGCATCTGGGCCTTGTGCTCCGCGGGAAGGTCGCTCACGGCGAGCGAGTCGAGCATCGCGATGGGGTTCACCTTTCCCGTCTCCGGGGTGGTGGCAGCGGTCGCGGACGGTACGGCAAGGCCCGTGACGCCGACGGCGAGGCCAACGGCGGCGACGATACGTCGTGTTGAGATCATGCCTTCAGCAACGGTGGCGGGCCGCCCACGGACACGGCCGCACCCGGCTCCTCACCCGACAGGCTCATCGGCCCGGCTGCGCTTGCCGTGGCCGCCGCACCGGAGGAGTCTCGGAGGGAGAGGCCCTCAACGGTCCGCTCCATACCGGGCCGCGGTCTTCGCCAGTGGTCCACAAGGAGGTCCATCATGGGCACTGCGGCAAGCCCCGGCTTCGACACCGAAGCCCTGCGCCGGGGCATCGAAGGCCAGGACGCGTCGGCGCTCCTGTCGCTGTACGCGGATGAAGCGGAAATGCGCGTCGTCGACCGCAACACCCAGCCCAGCCACCCCAAGGTCATGCACGGCCGCGAGCAGATCCGCGAGATGCTCGACGACGTCTACAGCCGCGACATGACACACAAGATGGAACAGTGCGTGATCCAGGGCGACCAGGTCGCCTTCACCGAGTCCTGTCAGTACGCGGACGGCACCAGGGTGCTCGCGAACTCGATGATGTCGTTGCGCGACGGGAAGATCGTCGACCAGGTGGTGCTGCAGGCATGGGACGACCCAGAGCAGTAAGGGGTATGCCGAGGGTCCGGATCACGACCCGTCTGACCTGGACCTTTTCGGCTCAGTCGCGTCCGGGGCGGCCTCTGCGGCCTCGACCAGCTTCCGGAGCAGGTCGGCGAGTGTCCGCTTCTCTCCTTCTGACAGCACTGAGAGCAGCGCGTTCTCGCCATGTTCTTCGGAGGCCGCGTGCCGCTCGAACGCGTCGTATCCCGCCTCGGTGAGCCGTACGTGGACCCGGCGGCGGTCGGCCGTGTCGTGCGTACGCGTGATCAGCCCGGCGTCCTCCAGCGGGCCGAGCCGTGCCGACAGCGCGCCCCGGGTCAGGCCGAGCAGGTCGGCGAGCCGTGACGGGCTCGTCTCGTAGGGCGGGCCGAGCCTGCGCAGGGTGAGCAGCACCTTGAACTGCCAGTGTCTGAGCCCGTCGGAGTCCAGGGTGTCCCGGCGGGCCTGCGCCGCGTGCCGCGCCAGGATCGCGAGCCGCGCGAAGATCGCCTCCTTGACCGGGTCCATCCAGCCGAGCTCCTTCGACCAGAGCGCGACGTGCCGGTCGACCGAGTCACCCACCCTTTTCCTCCTGAAGGTCCTGACAGCTGCCCGATAGTTTTCTTGTGGATAGTTTTTCTGATTACTACCTTCCTCGCCATGACGAAGACGAGTACGACCCAAGCCGTCCTTCCGGTGGACGAGGTCGTCGCCGCGGCGCGTGAGCTTGCCCGGGCCGGACGATGGCAGCGCGCCTCGGCTCTCCTCGACGCCGCCGCCACGGCCGAGCCGCACGGCCGGGCGGCCCTCGCTGTCGCCGGGGCGGAGATCGCTCTTGAGCACGACTGGTTCGGCGGTACGGACACCGTGGACAAGCGGATCACCGCCGCGTACAAGGCGTTAGCCGAAACAAGCGCACCGGTCGGCGTCTGGGACCTGGACTTCGTACGGCTGCGGCACACGTACTTCCGGCTGCTCCTCGGTGACGGCACGTTCCGGTTCGGGCCTGCGGGCAAGGATCCCGGCGAGCTTGCGGAGCTACGGCGGTGCGCGCAGGAGCTGTGCGAGCGGGCGGACGACGATGTGCGCCGGGGGTGGGCGCGGATGTACCTCGGACTGATCGTCGACAACCTCTTCGCCGAGCGTGAGGCGGCGCCCGCGCACTACGAACTCGCCCTGAGCGCCGGGGAGTCGGGCGACGACCTGCTCGCCCGTGAGGCGCTTCGGCATCTCGGCGACCACGACCACGACGACCTGGACCACGCGCGGGCACGGGAGCGCTGGACCCGGGCGACCGCTCTCGGGGCGCGGGCGGGGAACGTCCCCGGCACCCTCTCCCAGCAGCTGCTCCTGGCCGTTCTGGCCCGCGACCGCGGCGACGAGGCGGGAGCCGCGGCCCTCGCGACCGAGGTGGCACGCTGGGCGGGGGCGATCGGGGCCGTACGCATCGAGGCGCAGGCGACCGGGTTCCTGGCAGGCGTGGACCCGACGTCCGGGCTCGAGGACGAGTCCTGAACCTCGGCTAGGGTGGTCGGCAGGCCGTGACTGGCGCTGAGGTGGAGTACCACCGGGGAGCGGCCCGACGTACACGTCTTCGCCGCGCGCCTGGGCATCTTCTACGACGCTCAGGAGTGGCTCATGCCCCAGGCCCAGCTGATGGACGGCACCGGTCTCGCCCGGCGGATCGTCGACGAGACGGCGAAGCGGGCGGCCGACCTCGCCGAACGCACGGGGGTGGCGCCCTGTCTGGCCACCGTGCTGGTGGGTGAGGACCCCGCCTCCGTCACGTACGTACGCATGAAGCAGAACCGTTCCCGCAAGGCGGGTATCGAGTCGCGGCACGTGGCTCTGCCCGCCGGGACCACGACGGCCGAGCTGATCGACACACTCACCGGGCTGTCCGCCGACCCGACCGTGCACGGCATCCTGTTGCAGCACCCGATGGGTCATCACGTCGACGAGCGCGCGGCGTTCGAGGCGATCGCTCCGGAGAAGGACGTCGACGGGGTCACGCTGGCGTCCTTCTCGGCGATGAGCTTCGGTCTGCCGGGCTTCGCGTCGTGCACGCCCGGCGGGATCATGCGGCTCCTGGACGAGTACGACGTCGACCCGGCAGGCAAGCGGGCCGTCGTGGTGGGCCGCAGCGCGATCCTCGGCAAGCCGGTGGGGATGCTGCTGCTCGGCCGCGACGCCACGGTGACGTACTGCCACTCGCGCACGGCGGATCTGTCGGCGGTCGTGCGGGAGGCCGACATCGTGGTGGCGGCGGTGGGGCGGCCCCGGCTGATCCGCGGCGAGGACATCAAACCGGGCGCGGTCGTCGTCGACGCCGGTTACAACCCCGGCAACATCGGTGACGTCGACTTCGACAGCGCCCGGGAGCGGGCCTCGCTGATCACGCCCGTGCCGGGCGGGGTCGGTCCGATGACGATCGCCACACTGCTGGCCCAGACCGTCGAGGCGGCCACGCGGCAGACCGGCGCCTGATCAGCGCATCCACGCGATGTAGTCCATGACGTCGCCCGCCTTCAGTCCGTACTCGGGGTCGGCGACCGTGGCGGTGCTCTCCAGACCGAGAACGGCACCGGTGACCGGATCCAGGATCAGCATCTGTCGGGCCCCGGTGGCGTCGTACACGTACGCCTGGCCGCTCCGGCCCAGGCGATCGGTCACCTGGCCGACGGGCCGCAGTCCCTCGGCGTCCGCGAGGAGCCGGACGAGTGCCGCGTCCTCACGGGTGCCGAGGGTCCAGGTGTCGAGCAACAGCCGTGTGACGTCCAGCAGTTCGGGCGTGGTCAGCGGGGTGTCGGTGTGCTGCGCGTCCTGCAGATAGGCGCGCAGCCGCTTGGCGTCGTGCGGGGGCGGCGACTCGGGCGGGGCGTCGCTCCAGCTCGGCGGGAAGGTCTGCTCGCTGATGACGTGACCGTCGTCGACGAGGCCCGAATCGCCGTCCCCTTCGGAGAGGACCGGCCGGCCCGGGTGACGCGGGTCGGTCGCGACGACCAGTTCCGTGTGGCTGTCGTCCGCGTTCCAGCGCACGATGCGCTCCACGGGGAGCGTGATCGGAGGCTTGTCCTCCGACATGCCCATGCTCCACGACTGCACATGCGTGCCCTTGCGCAGACCGGACGAACCGTCCGCCGCCGCCCCTTCGGCACGCTCGGCCAGTTGGTCCAGGGGTACGGGCGTGGAGTCGGCCCGCACGACCAGGGGGCGCGGCGCGGCCACCGCGGGGGTGGTGCTCGGGCCCGCGAGGAGGAGCGCGAGGGAGGTCATGGCGACGGCCGCGGTCGTCGCGAGGGCCCAGACCAGACGCGTACGGCGGGGGCGGGGGCCGCGCAGCAGCCGGCCGAGGCTGCCACGGCCGGGCAGGAAGCGGCCCGGCCTCGGGCGCTCGTCGGCCGGCGGTCCCATGAGCCGGCTGAGGTGGCGCTCGGCCTCGTGGCCCAACGGTCCGTCGCCGAAGCGGGGGTCGCCGGACGGCACCGGATTGGCGCGGCGCAGCAGTTCGAGTTCGTCAGCCATGGCGCTGCTCCTTCGGGGTGTCGCGGCGAGGCGTCGTGGGACCGGCGGCCACGGTGGTCCGCATGCTGTCGATCTCGGCTCTGAGCCGGCGGCGGGCGCGGTGCAGCCGCATCGCCGCCGCCCTGCTGCCGCAGCCGAGGGCCACGGCGACCTCGTCGATGCCGAGTTCCTCCCAGGTGGTGAGCCGCAGAACCTCCTGATCCGCGGGGGCAAGGCGGGCCAGCGCGTCGTGCACCCAGTCGCCGGGCTGCTCCGAGTCGGGGCTGTCCACGATCTGCCGGCCGTGCGCGGTCTCGTCGTGACCGAGCTTGTCGACGAGGCGCCGGCGGCGTCCGTAGCCGCGTACCGCGTTGGACAGGCAGTTGCGTGCCACGCCGTACAGCCAGGGAAGAGGGGACGCGGGCAGGTCGGACCGGCGCCGCCAGGCGACGGTGAAGACCTCCGCCACCACTTCCTCGACTTCGCTCGTCCGGCCGTCCAGTCGCCGCGCAACGTAGCGGCTGACCGCCCAGTAGTGCTCGCGATAGGCAGCGGCGAAGGTCTCGTCGTTGCTCATGTTCCGTAGGTGTCCGGCAGTCCCTCGATCGTCACACCGGTATGCGGTGATCCTTGTCGCTCCGCTCAAGTGTGACGCCGGGACGGGCCTCGGACACAGGCGGGGTATGGAGAGCAACACTGTCACCGCGGCGCTCGCGCCCCCGCGTGCGGGCCGTCGCCCGGGCCTCGCCGCCGTCCGCTGGCTGACCACCACCGACCACAAGACGATCGGTACGTTGTACCTGGTCACCTCGTTCGCGTTCTTCTGCATCGGCGGCGTGATGGCGCTGTTCATGCGCGCCGAACTGGCCCGTCCCGGCACGCAGATCATGTCGAACGAGCAGTTCAACCAGGCGTTCACGATGCACGGCACGATCATGCTGCTGATGTTCGCGACGCCGCTGTTCGCCGGTTTCACGAACTGGATCATGCCGCTGCAGATCGGCGCGCCCGACGTGGCGTTCCCCCGGCTGAACATGTTCGCCTACTGGCTGTACCTGTTCGGCTCGCTGATCGCGGTCGGCGGGTTCCTCACCCCGCAGGGCGCGGCCGACTTCGGCTGGTTCGCCTACAGCCCGCTCTCCGACGCGGTCCGCTCGCCGGGCATCGGCGCCGACATGTGGATCATGGGTCTGGCGTTCTCCGGCTTCGGCACCATCCTGGGCGCGGTCAACTTCATCACCACCATCATCTGCATGCGCGCCCCGGGCATGACCATGTTCCGCATGCCGATCTTC
>NZ_LIQZ01000508.1 GCF_001418655.1 Streptomyces phaeochromogenes
GGGGATTCGGGCGCGGCGGTCGCGGTACCGGGCACCACCATGACGGCGGCGGCCAGCAGTCCCAATGCCGAGGCTCGGCGCCGGCTGAGCCGGTTGAGAAGGTTCACGGTTCTCCTCAGTACGGTCGTCGGATGCGGATGCGGATGCGGGTGGCGGGGTGGGCGCCCGTCAGGGCACGGACAGCTCGAAGCGCTCGACGCGGACCGAACCGCCGAGCGCCTGAGTGGCGTGGTTGAAGAGGGCGAACCGGTGGCCCATGAAGAACTGCCAGCTGTTGCCCATGGTGAAAGCGGGCCCCAGGCGGACGAAGTTGGTGCCGTCGGTGCTGTAGGAGAAGGTCCCGGGCCGGGCTGCCCCGGGGCGGATGTCGGCGTTCGCCCGCAGCCAGACGCGGGTCCCGGACACTCCGGCGCTCGCCACCTCCGTACCGGTGCCGGTAGTGTTCCAACTGCTGTCCATCGTCAGCCCGTTGACCATGACGACCCTTGTCGCACCGCCGTCCCGCCTGACGCCGATCCACGCGGACGAGTCACGCAGCAGCGCGAGCCCCGCCCGGTCGCCGTCCCGCATCGCGGAGTGGTCGAGCTGGATCGTCGCGGTGGACGTGGGTCCCTGGATGCGATGGGTGAGCGTGTTCCGGGCCCAGTACAGGTCGTTGGTGACCGTCGCGGTCCTGAGAGTCAGGCCGTTGCCGACGGTCCATCGGCTGTTGTCCGGGTTGTGGTTCCACTCCCACTTCGGCTTGAGGGCCATCCCGTCGAACGTGTCGACGCCGGTCATCGGGGATACCTGCCGGCGCGGGGCCGGGACGACTGGGCCGGGATACGACGCACCCCAGGCTCCGTCGACCAGCTGCACGACGGGCCAGCCGTCCGAGGTCCACGTGACCGGCGCCAGGACGGGGATCCGGCCGCCGGGGTACGCGTCCACGAACGCCAGGTAGTACCAGGCCCCGCCCGGTGTCTGGACGAGACCGCCCTGGTGCGGGACCCCGCCGCCGGCGACCGGTCCGCGCAGGTCGAGGAGCACCTGCCGCATCGTGTAGGGCCCGAAGGGACCGCTCGTCGACTTGAGGATGTACTGGCCGTTGGCCGGGCGGGTCAGGAAGATGTAGTGGTTCCCGTTGATCCTGTAGAAGCGCGAGCCCTCCAGGGTGCCGACACTCGACGGAGTGCTGAACACCTGCTGTGCGCGGACCTGGGTGCGTCCGTCCGCGGAGAGCTGGGCCACGCTGATGGTGGTGTTGCCGTACGCCACGTACAGCGTGTCGTCGGTGTCCACGAGCAGCCCCGCGTCGTAGTACGCGGTACCGATCGTGGTGAGTCTGCTCCAGGGGCCCTCGACGGCGGTCGCGGTGTAGATGTACGTCCTGGCGAAGTCGATCTGGCCGAGCCAGTAGAACGTCCGGTTGCTCGGGCGGTAGGCGAGTGATGACGCCCAGATGCCCCTGACGTAACCGCGCGCGCCGTTCAGGTCGTACTTGGACCCGAAGTCCAGCACCGGCACCGAGTGGCCGGCGAATTCCCAGTTGACCAGGTCGTACGAGCGGAGGATGGGTGCCCCCGGCGAGTAGTGCATCGTCGAGGCCGAGTAGTAGTAGGCGTTGCCGACGCGGATGATGTCGATGTCCGCGAAGTCCTGCCAGAGCACGGGGTTGGTGTACGACGCGGCGGCCGGGGAGTTCGGTGCCGCGGTGTGAGCCGCCGTCTGCGCGGCAGCGGTGCCGGGCAGAGCGGCTCCCACGACCAGGCCGCTCGCCGTGCTCAGTGCCTTCCGGCGACTGTGGGGTTGTTCGAGCCATGACATGTCGAACGCTCTCCTTGTACGGGGGACGAGGAGCTGCGGCGGATCAGCAGGTGCTGTTCGTCTGGGTCAACAGGCCGAGGCGATAGGGGAGTTGGGAGTAGTCGCCGCCGGCCGAGGGGTTGAGGCCCTGGTAGAGGAACTGCAGGCGGCAGGGGTTGATCGTCATGGTCTGGTCGTTGCCCGCGCGGACGAGTTCGCCGTGGCTGATGTCCTTGGTCCACGCGCCGGAGGGAAACGTCACGTTGGTGGCACGGGCGAACGGGTTCGCCTCGGTGGCCGCCAGCGGCTGCCACTGACCGGTGAGCCCCTGGGCCGTGAAGGAGCGGTAGTACCGCCTGCCGTCGCCGGCGAAGGCCTCCCAGAGCAGCAGATAGGTGTTCGTGCCCTGTACGCGGTAGACGGCGCCGCCCTCGAACAGGGCGAACTTGGAGTCCTGGAGCACGAGTTGGGTGTTGCGGAAGCCGCCCGGGAACTCGCCGACGCTGGTCTCGGAGCGGTACACATGGCCGTTGTCGTCCGCGGAGAACAGGTAGCACATGGCGCTGTCGCAGATGGTCCAGTAGTCGAGCGTGCCCGACGGGGCGGCGTTCTGGAACGTCCTGGGCGCCGACCAGCTCTGCGGGTTGCCCGGGTTCGTGCTCGTGGAGTACGAGGGCGGGCCGGTCTGGTAGACGAGGTACCACAGGTTCTTCGGCGCGAAGTAGAAGACCTGCGGGGCGGCCCGGTAACCGGTGCCGATGTTGGGGTTGGTGTCCAGGTAGGTGAGCGGGGCCGCCGAAGCCCCCGACCAGTCGGTGAAGCTCGTGTAGGCCAGGCTCCAGGATCCGGCCGTGTTCGCGGTCGTCATGAAGACGTGCCACTTGCCGTTCGCCTGGACCACCGTCGGGTCCTTGACGGAGACGACGGGGTGACTCGCGTCGGGCTTCGGGGAGATCAACTGGCCGCTGGAGGACCACGTGAAGCTGCTCGGAAGTTGCGCCGCGGCCTCCGATTCCTTCGGAGGCGGAGCGGAGTACGACCGAGTGGGGGCGGCGAGCAGCGACATGGCCAGGCCCAGCAGGAAGACCAGGGCCGCGCGGCGGGCGCGATGTGTGTGATGGGCGTGTTGGATGCGCTGGCTGTGGTGCTGGCACGGGCGTAAGTCGTGTGCGAGTGCGGGCATGCGGGCTCCCAGAGGGGGGTCGGGATGGGTGCTGTCGTGCCCGGTTCGCGCGGCGGGCGCATGAACCGCTGCGGCCAAGCCGTTGTTCGTGCAGTCGAACATCGACCGGCCAGTTGGACGTCTTGGATGATAGGAGCCTCACCGGGAGCGTCAATACCTCTCGCATCATTCGGTTCCCGGGCCGCATCTTTCGGTCTGGTCTCGCGGGCCCCCGAAGCCCGCTCCCGCCTCGGTATCCACCTCCGCGTCACGCCCTTCCCGGCCTGGGAACGCGAGTCGTGATCAAGTCGAAACATGGTGAACTCGTGAAGGATTGACGAGAGTTGTGAAAGGTGACAAGAATTCGGATCACTCCACTCCGCTGTGTCTCAAGCGAGTGAAGTGGCGCGAGTGACTCGGTCGCGCACGCCTTCGTTGCGTCCCCCCGCGTCGGTCACATGCGCTCAGCCACCTCCCACACATTTCGATCCACAGAGGCTCATTTTGTCGCGTTCGCAACAACCCAGAATTCCGGCTGCCCTCGCAGCGTCCGCTTTCCTCGCAGTCGCCGCCGTGCCCGTGTTCGGGGCGGGCGTCGCAAACGCCACGCCCGGCGGGACCTGCCAGTCGGCCACCGTCCAGTACCGCCTCGTCGGCGCCGACGGAGGTGTCGTGGGCGAGGACTGGACCTCGCAGGGCGGATTCCGTTCCTGGGACACCGTCCCCGGGCCCGTCGAGGTGCGGCTGGCCCCCGGCCAGAAGGTCGCGGACGGCTGCAAGTACCCCGTCTCTCTCGCCGAATACACCACCGAGGGGCCGAACTGGGCCACTTCCGGTCGCCAGACCATGGTGGACAAGGCCACCGTCTACCTCACCGCCGCGGACGTGGCCGGTGAGGACGACGCGAAGCGGACCTGGCAGAAGCTGGCCGTGAAGCTGCCCGACTGCTACGGCCAGATCGACCTGTACGGCGACGATGTCGCGTACGACGGCAAGACGGGCGAGGGGCACGGCCCCGCTCCCTACCAGCCCGACGGCGTCAACACTCCGTACCACCTCATAGCGGCGTGGAACGGCGGCGAGAAGGAGTGCGCCGACAGCCCGCCGGAGTCGCCCAGCCCGACCCCGACCCCTTCGGAGCCGACCCCGTCGACTCCCGCGGGCAGCACTCCGCCCGCGGAGGAGACGACTCCGCCGCCCACCCCCAAGCCCTCCGCGACGCCTCCCACGACGCCGGACGTGCCGCCGCTGTCGTCGAAGCCGCCCGTCACCCCTGAGCCGTCGTCCAGTGACAGCACGCCGCCGCTGGCGGAGACGGGCGCCGGCGCTCCGGTCGGCCTGATCGCCGGTGGCGCCGCCGTGGTGATCGCCCTGGGCGCCGGTGCGGTGTTCGCGGCCCGCTCGCGTCGCTCATGACCTACGCGTACGGGATCGGCCTCGTGCCGTAGCGCACGCCTACGGCTCCGCCTCCCGGCCGGCACCATTCGTGCCGGCCGGGAGGCGGAGCTGTTGCCCGAGGGGTCACATCACGTTCAGGGGGCGATGCCCACGCCGTCGATCCGGCTCCAGGACTTCTCCTGGGCGGCGCTCATGGCGGGCCAACGCAGCCCGCCCGGGCGGGGATTGACCCGTGTGGCGTACGAACGGGGGTAGAAACCCGGGTCGTAGAAGCAGCCGGTGCCGTACTTCTTGTCGAACGCTCCGCAGGACGCCGCGAGCGACTTAGCCGTCGGCTTCTTTCCGGTGCGTACCCAAGTGTTCAGAGCGGAGATCGAGTTGGCGTACTCGGAATTGCTCAGCCCGCTGTGTTCGCTTTCCCGGGTGAAGGTCTGCACGAGCGTCTTGTCCCGGTGCGCGCCCCGAAGGCTGTCGCGGTAGGCCGCCTCGTGCTCGATGAACGCCGTCGGATCGTCGATGGCGTGGAGCGTGAGGACGGGAATCGAGACCTTGCCCGTGAGATCGCTGTCGTACGACAGATCGCGAACGGCGGTCGGATCCGCGGAGAACCGCTCGACGCCCGCGTTCAGCGCCTTGTCGTCGTGGGAGCCGGAATAGCGAACGCCCTTGTTGCTGAACGGATTTCGCCCGCCGAGCCGGGTGTGCACGATATCGCGGAAGGTGAACGTCGCGAACCGCAGATGCGATTCCAGGGTGCGCTCCGGAATACCCGTGACCGCGAGGATGTCGTCCAGGTTGCGCTGCTGCAGAGCGGTCCGCTCCTCGGCGGGGGAGCCGAATCCCGTGCATTCCTCCAGGCGGGCGCGCAGCCCCGCGCTCGTCATGGTCGAGGTCGCGCGCAGCCCCTCCCACAGCGGGTACTGGGGTTCGGTGGGACGAGGATGGTTCTGGCAGTAGTACTGGTAGACCACCCGCAGGTCCACGCGGTAGTCGTAGCCTCGCGAGCCGCCGCCGAGCACGCCGTTGGTGAGCAGGGCGCCGTCGTAGGGGCCGTGCTTCTTCGCGCCGTATGTCTCCACGACCTTCGCGGCGACGTTTCCGCCCCAGGACTGGCCGTGCACATAGGTCCGCCTCGGCTTGTCGAACTCCTCGACGAACAGGCGGCGCAGATTCTCCGTGTCGGCGGCGGCCATCCGCGTCCCGTAACCACCGCGGCGATACGACGAGCCGGACCACGCATAGCCTTCGTCGACCATCACCGACCAGCGTTCCAGATCGCCGATGCTGCGGTCCGGGTCGGAGTCCGCGCCGAGATCGGGACCTCCGTGCGCGTGCATCACGAGCGAGCCGTTCCAGTTCTTCGGGACGGCGATCGCGTAATAGGCGCCGTTGGACTCCTGCCCCGTGTAACAAGTGGCCTTTCCGGTCAGAGTGGTTGGGCACTCCACGGAAGCCGGTCCGCCCGCGGTCGGAGAGGCGGAGGTGACGGCCGACGTCGGTCCGGCGAGTGTGCCGACGAGAATTCCCGCAAGGCCCGCGGCCATCGCGGCACGGCGGCGTCGAAGTCCGCTGGCCCCATTGCGGATGTCACGGATACCCGACGTTCCGAGTCTCGGCCGGTCCATGGGCGTACTCCCTCTCCTCATCGGCGCACCATTGCGCAGCGGGGCCGATGCTAAGGAGAGGCAGGCCGAAAACCCATGGCTTGATCATTTGCGTTCATAGTGTTCATCCGGCGGTGACCGCAGGCTCGCCGGGCAATCGTGGGCATTCCTGCGGTCGGGGCCGCCCGATGGGTTCAGGAGAGCCAGTCGGTGTAGCGGGTGGGCGCGATGTGGGCGTCCTTCGGGGCGATGAGGACGGCACCGCGGACGGCCGCGAACATGCCCGCGCTGTCGTCGGTCGTGACCGTGCGGCCGTCCGGGTGGGCGTCCAGCGTGATCCTGCCGAGCTCGTCGAGCCGGTAGACGTCGGGGCCCGCCACATTGCGGATGCCCCGCAACGGGGTGCCCACGGCGACCTCGGCGACCGCGGCGGCGACGTCCTTGGCCGCGATCGGCTGGATCGGTGTGCTGGGCAGCCGGACTGTGTCGCCGTCGGTGGTCCAGGACAGGACCGCGTCGACGAACTCCATGAACTGGGTGGCCCGGACGATCGAGTAGGGGACCGGCCCGGCCCTGAGCACGTCCTCCTGGAGGGCCTTGGCCCGGTAGTAGTCCAGCTCGGGCACCTGGTCCACGCCGACGATCGAGAGGATGACGAAGTGCTGGACGCCACCCTTCTGGGCGGCCCCGAGGAGGTTGTCCATCGAGGTCTGGAAGAACGCCGGGGAGGCCTCGTCGAAGGTCGGGGAGTTCGTCAGGTTGATGACGGTCTCGGCGCCCTCCACGGCCTGTTCCAGGCCCTTGCCCGTGATGACGTCGACTCCGGTGGACTGGGAGTGGGGCACCGCGTCGTGCCCGGCTTCGTTCAGTTCCGTGACGACCTGCGAACCGATCAGTCCGGTACCGCCGATCACTGCGAACTTCATGACACGGCCTTTCCGTCTAGGTCCGTCGCTTGGCATACCAACCGCTCCCGATTCGGGAGGGATCGTACGAGAAACGGTAGAGGAAGGTGCGAGCGGTCGCTCGGCATCCGGTGAGTGCGGACAGCCGACGGCGATGGGTCAGCGCAGATGCTTCTCGAAGAAGTCCATCGTCGTGTCCATCGAGGCCGGCCACTGCGGGGCGAACGTGTGGTGCTCGCCCTTGTACTTCACCAGCTCGACGTCCTTGCCCGCCTTCTCGAACGCGGCGGTGGTCCGCTCCGACCAGACGATGGGGCAGCTCTCGTCGGCCGTGCCGTGGTGGATCAGCAGCGGTTCGGTCACCCGGTCGACATAGGTGATCGGGGAGGCTTCCCTCCAGAACTTCGGGTTCTCCTCCGGGGTGCCGTGCATCTTGTCGATCTCCGCGACGACCGGGTCGCCGTCGCCGCGCTGGAAGTGGTCGATGTTCTCGTCCGGACGAGAGCTCA
>NZ_LIQZ01000509.1 GCF_001418655.1 Streptomyces phaeochromogenes
AGATGTGGATAAGAGGCAGGTTTGGGGGGTGTGGGTGACGTGGGGGGCGTCATCGCGGCGTGTGTCCTTCCACCAGTTTCAGGAGCGCGGCCAGGTCGTCGGCTCCGGTGTGCGGGTTGAGCAGGGTGGCTTTGAGCCAGAGGCGGTCGTCGAGGCGGGCGCGGCCGAGGACGGCCCGGCCTTCGGTGAGGAGGGTGCGGCGTACGGCGGCGACGGTGTCGTCGGTGGCGTCGGTGGGCCGGAACAGGACGGTGCTGATGGTGGGCCGGTCGTGGAGTTCGAAGCGGGGGTGCCGGTCGATGAGTTCGGCGAACTCGGCGGCTCGTTCGCAGACCCGGTCGACGAGGGCGCCGAGTCCGGTGCGGCCGAGGGTTTTGAGGGTGACGGCGATCTTGAGGATGTCGGGTCGTCGGGTGGTGCGCAGGGAGCGGCCGAGGAGGTCGGGGAGGCCTGCTTCGGTGTCGTCGTCGGCGTTGAGGTAGTCGGCGTGGTGGCCGAGTGGGGCGAGGTCGTGCCGGTCGCGTACGGCGAGGAGTCCTGCGGCGATGGGCTGCCAGCCGAGTTTGTGCAGGTCGAGGGTGACGGTGTGGGCGCGGGCGAGGCCGTCGAGTTTTGAGCGGTGGCGGGCGCTGAAGAGGAGGCCTCCGCCGTAGGCGGCGTCGATGTGGAGGCGGGCGCCGTGGGCTTCGCAGAGGGCTGCGATGTCGGGGAGGGGGTCGATGAGACCGGCGTCGGTCGTTCCGGCGGTTGCGGCGACCAGGAGGGAGCCGCGGGGGCCCTGGAGTGCGGTGAGGGCTTCGCCGAGTGCGGCGGGGTCCATGGTGCCTGCGGGGGCGGGCACGGTGACGGGTTCGGGGAGGCCGAGGAGCCAGGTGGCGCGGCGGAGGGAGTGGTGGGCGTTCTCGGCGCAGACGAGTTGGGTGTGGCCGTGGTGTTCGCGGGCGAGGAGGAGGGCGAGTTGGTTGGACTCGGTGCCGCCTGTGGTGACGAGGGCGTCACCGGCTGACCGGGCTTGGTCTGTCTCCCCGTAGACCTCTGCGGCGAGGGCCCTGGTGACGAGGGCTTCCAGTTCGGAGGCGGCCGGGGCCTGGTCCCAGGAGTCGAGGGAGGGGTTGAGGACGGAGGCGGCGAGGTCGGCTGCGGTGGCGACGGCGAGGGGTGGGCAGTGGAGGTGGGCCGTGCAGAGGGGGTCCGCGGGGTCTGCCGCGCCTGCCGCGAGGGCTTGGACGAGGGTGCGGAGGGCGTCTTCGTCGCCGTGGTCCGGGAGGGGGTCGCCGAGTGCCTCTCGGAGGCGGGCGGCGACCTCGGTGGGGCCGCCGGCCGGGAGGGGGCCGTCGCGGGTGGCTGCGCCGGCTGTCAGTGCGTCGAGCACGGTGGTGAGCAGCGGTCGCAGGGTGGTCGGGCCTTGGGGGCCTGATGCGAGCGGGCTCATGGTCGTCCTCCGGGGCGCGGGCGGGGACTTCCAGCGTGTCTTTGTTTGGGGCGGTGTGCGGGGAGAGTGCGGTGATCAGCACTCGAAAGGGGGTATTGCGCTCCGCGCCGGGGTTGTGGGGGACGTGCGGGTTTGTGGGTGAGGTGCGGGTCGGTCGGGGCTGGCCGCGCAGTTCCCCGCGCCCCTAAAAGCAGGCGGTTCGTGGCGCCCGTGCAAGAAAGCGAGCCCTGCCTCCCTGAAAGACAGGCGGTTCGCCGTGCCCCTGCAGATGGGCGCCCCGCTGCCCTGAAGACCAATGGCCGGCAGCAGGCCGCGCCCGTCCAAGAAAGCGAGCCCCGCGCCCCTGGAGGCCAAAAGCAGGCGGTTGCCCGCGCGCCTGTAAGAAGCGGCCCCGCGCTCCCGGAACAACAGGGGCGCGAGGCCGGTCGATCAGCGCCTGTCCTCTACGCCTCTCGTACTCGCAACGCCCGCGCCAAGTCGTCCAGTTGGTCTGTGAGTTTGCGGCGGAGGGCTGGGGTGGGGGTGGACTCGGTCAGGCATTGTTCGCCTGCTTGGAGGGTTTCCGGGGTGATGGCGTAGGCCGGGAAGGCCCAGCGGCCCGCCGCTTCGGCGATGGCGGGGCCTCGGCGGGCGGCTACGGCTACCGCGTCGTTCCAGTAGAGGTCGACGTACTGGCGTACGAGGTCGGTCTGTTCGGGTTGCCAGAAGCCCTGGGCGGTGGCGGTGAAGAGGTAGTTGGAGAGGTCGTCGGTGGTGAACATCGAGTCCCAGGCGGCGCGCTTGGCGACCGGGTCGGGGAGGGCGGCGCGGCAGCGGGCGGCGCCTTCCTGGCCGGTGGCGCTGGGGTCCTGGACGAGTTCGGTGTCGATGACGGCGTCGTCGATGGCGCCGAGGACGGCGAGGCGGCCGAGGATGCGCCAGCGCAGTTCGGGGTCGAGTTCGGGGCCGCCGGGGACGGTGCCTTCGGAGAACCAGGCGCTGATGGTGTCGGGCTGGGCGGCGACGTCGATGAGGTGGCGTACGGCGATGAGGCGCAGGCCGGGGTGGTCGCCGTCCTCGGTGCGGCGGATGAGGTCGCGGCAGAGCGAGGTGAGGGTGGCGAGGGCTGCGGGCCGTTCGTGGGCGGGCAGGTAGCGGTCGGCGACCTGGGCGGCGGCGAAGGTGAGGACGCCCTGGACGACGGCGAGGTCGCTCTCCTCGGGGAGGTGGGTGCGGGCGGTCTCCAGGTAGGCGGCGGGGGCGAGGTCGCCGTCGCGGACCATGTCGCGCAGGGTGTTCCACAGGACGGCGCGGGTGAGGGCGTCGGGAACGTCGGAGATGCCGCGCAGGGCGGTCTCGGAGGAGACGTCGTCGAGGCGGATCTTGGCGTAGGTGAGGTCGAGGTCGTTGGGGACGACGAGGGCGGGGCGGGGGCCGGTGCGGGGT
>NZ_LIQZ01000051.1 GCF_001418655.1 Streptomyces phaeochromogenes
GGGATGGGAATGGGTAGGGGCGGCGGGGGCGAGAAAATGCTTGGGCGCCCCCGGAGCCACGATCGCAACAGGAGACCACCACTCATGACTCGCGTCGCCGCCATCGACTGCGGTACCAACTCGATCCGGCTGCTCGTCGCGGACGCGGACCCGGCGACGGGAGAACTCGTCGACCTGGACCGCCGCATGACGATCGTCCGCCTGGGCCAGGGCGTCGACCGGACAGGAAGACTCGCCCCGGACGCCCTGGAACGGACCTTCGCGGCCTGCCGCGAGTACGCGACGATCGTCAAGGACCACGGCGCGGAGCGACTCCGCTTCGTGGCGACCTCCGCCTCCCGCGACGCCGAGAACCGCGACGAGTTCGTACGAGGAGTCCTCGACATCCTGGGAGTGGAGCCCGAGGTCATCTCCGGCGACCAGGAGGCGGAGTTCTCGTTCACGGGCGCCACCAAGGAGCTGACAGGACTAAACCAGGGGGGCGCGCAGCGCCCTTCGAATGAGGGTGGTGGTGGGAGACGGGCGGGCGACCTCGCCAAGCCCTACCTCGTGGTGGACATCGGCGGCGGCTCCACGGAGTTCGTCGTGGGCGAGGACCACGTCCGCGCCGCCCGCTCGGTCGACATCGGCTGCGTACGGATGACGGAACGGCACCTCGTGCACGACGGCGTGGTCAGCGACCCGCCGGCCCCGGAGCAGACCGAGGCGATCCGCGCCGACATCGAGGCGGCGCTCGACCTCGCCGAGGAGTCCGTGCCGCTGCGCGAGGCCCGTACGCTCGTCGGGCTCGCCGGATCGGTGACCACCGTCGCGGCGATCGCCCTGGACCTCCCGGAGTACGACTCCGAGGCCATCCACCACTCCCGGGTCTCCTACGACCGGGTCCGCGAGATCACCGAGCGGCTGCTGTCCGCCACCCATGCCGAGCGTGCCGCGATCCCCTCGATGCACCCGGGCCGGGTCGACGTCATCGGCGCCGGCGCCCTCGTACTGCTCTCTGTCATGGAGCGGATCGGGGCGGACGAGGTGGTCGTGAGCGAGCACGACATCCTCGATGGGATCGCGTGGTCCGTGGCCTAGAGCCGGCCTGGAGCCGACCCGGAGCGCGCCTCGACTGAGCAGGTCGGATGACGTATGAGCGCTCTGGGAGGCCTCTGAACGGTCTTGGAAACGGCCCCGGGAACACCCCGTCGGAAAAGTTCGTGAAGTTCTTCACAAGAGAATCGGCCCTGTTGGGCGAGGTTTTCGTCCCTACGGGTCATCCGGGGCCCCCGAGCGGCCCCGGAGCATGATCAACAGGGTGTTCGGCGAGTGCTGCGATCGTATGAAAAAGGGGGCCGGTTCAGGGGGGTCGAACGGCCGGAGCGGCAGCTCACGCGGCATTGACAACGGCCCGCACCAGGCGCTGGTTCCCCTGCTGGACCATGACTCGCTCACGTGGGCCGCGCAGTGTAGCAGAGGGTGTGAAGAAGCTTGTGAAGGGGCGCACGAGCCACCCC
The DNA here is from genome assembly GCF_001418655.1 of Streptomyces phaeochromogenes. Lineage (GTDB taxonomy): Bacteria > Actinomycetota > Actinomycetes > Streptomycetales > Streptomycetaceae > Streptomyces > Streptomyces phaeochromogenes. The sequence continues at coordinate 1,500 of NZ_LIQZ01000051.1, forward strand.
CCTGGGGCAGGTGGATACTCGATGGCATGAGCACCACGGAGCGTCCCAGGATCCTCGTAGTAGGCGGTGGGTACGTAGGCCTGTACGCAGCTCGGCGCATTCTCAAGAAGATGCGCTACGGCGAGGCGACCGTCACGGTCGTCGACCCCCGGTCGTACATGACCTACCAGCCCTTCCTCCCCGAAGCAGCCGCCGGCAGCATTTCGCCTCGGCACGTCGTCGTCCCGCTGCGACGCGTGCTGCCCAAGGCGGAAGTTCTGACCGGCCGGGTCACGACCATCGACCAGGACCGCAAGGTCGCCACGATCGCCCCCCTCGTGGGCGAGGCGTACGAGCTGCCTTTCGACTACCTCGTCATCGCGATGGGCGCGGTCTCGCGCACCTTCCCGATCCCCGGCCTCGCCGAGCAGGGCATCGGTATGAAGGGCATCGAGGAGGCCATCGGCCTGCGCAACCACGTGCTCGAGCAGCTGGACAAGGCCGACTCCACGACGGACGAGGATGTCCGCCGCAAGGCGCTGACCTTCGTCTTCGTCGGCGGTGGCTTCGCGGGTGCGGAGACCATCGGTGAGGTCGAGGACATGGCCCGCGACGCGGCCAAGTACTACACCAACGTGTCGCGCGAGGACATGCGGTTCATCCTCGTCGACGCCGCGGACAAGATCCTTCCCGAGGTCGGCCCGAAGCTCGGCCAGTACGGCAAGGAGCACCTCGAAGGACGTGGGGTCGAGGTCTACCTCTCCACCTCCATGGACTCCTGCGTCGACGGCCATGTGGTGCTGAAGAACGGCCTCGAGGTCGACTCCAACACCATCGTGTGGACCGCCGGCGTCAAGCCCAACCCGGTGCTCTCCCGCTTCGGTCTGCCGCTCGGTCCCCGTGGTCACGTGGACACGCAGACCACGCTCCAGGTGCAGGGCACCGACTACGTCTGGGCCGCCGGCGACAACGCCCAGGTGCCGGACCTCGTCGGCCGCAAGGCCGGCAACGAGAACGCCTGGTGCCCGCCGAACGCGCAGCACGCGCTGCGGCAGGCCCGCGTCCTCGGCGACAACGTGATCTCCGGTATGCGGGGCTTCCCGCAGAAGGAGTACAGCCACGCCAACAAGGGTGCGGTCGCCGGGCTCGGCCTGCACAAGGGCGTCGCGATGATCGTCATGGGCAAGATGAAGATCAAGCTCAAGGGTCGTCTTGCCTGGTACATGCACCGGGGCTACCACGGGCTGGCCATGCCCACGTGGAACCGTAAGATCCGCGTCTTCGCCGACTGGACTCTTGCGATGTTCCTGAAGCGTGAGGTGGTCTCGCTCGGGGCGATGGAGACTCCTCGTGAGGAGTTCTACGAGGCTGCGAAGCCGGCGCCGGCGCCTGCCGCCGCGAAGGCCGAGCCGTCGCCCGCCAAGACCGAGGAGAAGGCCAAGGCCTCCTGACCTCCGGTCACCTGCTTCACCCCGAAGGGGGCCTCCCGCCATCCGTGGTGCGGGAGGCCCCCTTCGGCGTTTTGCCTCGCCCCCGCCGCCCCTACCCGTCCCGTCCCTGGGGGC
>NZ_LIQZ01000510.1 GCF_001418655.1 Streptomyces phaeochromogenes
CGCAGTTCCCCGCGCCCCTCACGGGGCCCGGCCCCCCTTTGAGGGCTCGCTCAGTCGCCGTGGTCGTACACCGTCACCTTGATGCCCCGCTCTATGAGCCGCTCGGCTATCAGCGGCTCCACTCGTGACCACTTCCCGCCCGCCAGTCCGCAGCCGATGCGGGGCATGTGGACGGATGCGCCGAGTTCGAGGGCCTTGTCGGCCAGTGGGGCGAGGGCCGTGTCGATCGCCTCGTAGCGGACGGGGACGCCCTTGCTGCCGGTCTTCGTGCCCCGCTGGCCGATCATGTTGGCCACCCACACGTATCGGTCGACCTCGACGAACTGGGTCGCGCCCAGGGCGAAGTCGTTGCCCGCGCGCTCGCGGTGCCAGCGGCGGTAGGCCGCCTCCGGCTCCGGCCAGCGGTTCGACAGGGCGAGGACGAAGCCCTTGCCCCAGCCCCCGATGTCGTTGCAGACATGGGCGATCAGCTTGACGCCCTTGCCAAGCGGGGTGGTGGCGTCGCCCCGGACGTACGTGATCTCCGACATGACGCCAACCGTACGGACCGCCACTGACAATCGGCCAAGCCATTCGGGGCCGCCGACCGCCCGTGGGAGCTTTCACAACGCAGGTGAGACAGCAATACTGTTGCACCGCACCCGTGAGGCAGATGTGGCACCCGAAGGAGCGGTCAATGGCGACGGACATCGAGGAGCCGACGCTCACGGTCGACGAGCTGGCCGCGCGGGCGGGGGTCACGGTGCGGACCGTGCGGTTCTACGGCACGAGGGGGCTGCTGCCGCCGCCCGTGATCGGGCCGCGCCGGGTGGGGCACTACGGCCAGGAGCATCTGTCCCGGCTCGCGCTCATCGAGGAGCTGCAGCACCAGGGGATGACGCTGGCCGCGATCGAGCGCTATCTGCAGCAGCTGCCGGAGGGGCTCAGCGCCCATGACCTGGCCATCCACCGGGCCGTGGTGGCCTCCTGGGCGCCGGACTCTGCGGAGGAGGTGAGCCGCGCGGAGCTGGAACGCCGGGCGGGCCGGCCACTGAGCGCGGAGGACCTGGACCGGCTCGTCGCGATGAGCGTCGTCAGGGAGGCAGCCGGCCCGGGCACGTACCGCGTGGACCTCGGGCTGCTGCGGCTCGGCGTCCAGCTGCTCGACGTACCGATCGCGCACGAGACGATCCTCGCCGCGCGCACGGTCCTGCTGAAGCACACGCGCGCCGCGGCCCACGAGCTGTCCCTGCTGTTCCGGGACGAGGTGTCCGAGCGCGAGTCCGTCGAGGCGGTGAAGGACCTGTCCGCTCACATGCAACCGCTCGTGGTGCAGGCGTTGTTGACGACCTTTCAGCGTTCACTGAAGGAGGAGCTGCGGGAGTGGCTCACCGAGGAGTCCTGAGCCGCCGCCCCCGGTCCCTCACACCTCCTACCCTCACAAGTACGCCGACCCGCCTGCCACGTTGAGCGTCTGGCCCGTCAGGAAGCCGCTGCCCTCGTCGACGACGTACAGCAGCGTGGAGACCAGGTCGGACGGCTCCTGGGTTCTGGGGACGGCCTGTTGGGCGCGGACGTGCTCGAAGCCGCCGTCGGCGCCGACCGTTCGCGCGGCGGTCGCGGTGCGGACCATGCTCGGTGCGATCGCGTTGACCGTGATGTCGTACGGGCCGAGCGCCGAGGCGAGCGCCCGGGTGAAACCGATCAGGCCTGCCTTCGAGGCGGTGTACGCCACCATCGTGGGCGGTGCGGTGAGGACGGCGGCGGAGGCGATGTTCACGATGCGCCCCCAGCCCGCCGCCTTCAGGTACGGCAGGACGGCCCGGGTCATCAGGAACGGCGCCTCCAGGTTGACGCGCATGACGCGCCGCCACTCCTCGGGCGTGGTGTCCTCGAAGGGCGACTCCGGGTACACGCCCGCGTTGTTGACCAGGACGTGCAGCGTGCCGAACTGTTCCAGCACTCGTTCGAGCGCCGCGTCGACCTGCGCCTCGTCGGTGACGTCGGCGATCAACTCCACGTAGTCCAGGACGCGTTCGGCCGTCCGGGGCTGCGGGACGAGGTCGAGTCCGGCGACTCGGTAGCCTCGTCCGGCGAGCGCGACGGCGAACTCCTGCCCGAGGCCCTGTGCCGCTCCGGTCACCAGCGCGGTCCGCGTCTCCATGCGGTGAGTGTGATGACCCGTCAGGCGGCGGGCAAGAGGGCCTTTCCGGTCTTCGGAACGCGGTGGCCGGGTCCGGCGGCTGCTCTCTTCGGGCGGCGGTTGCGCGACTCGACCCGATCACCACCGCGCCCTGTTCCATTCGCTGGAACGGCCGTGTTGCCGCGCGCGCCCGGCGGCCCGACGCTGCGGGGCGACCCCCAGCCGCCAGCGTTCGGGAGCCGTGCCCGATGACCGAGACCGACCGTGCCGTGGACGACGCCGAGCGCGCCCGCGAACAGGGCGGCGGCGGAGGGTGGTTCGGGCTGTCGCCCGGTCGCGGTCGACTGTCGGCGGGCCGCCTCGGGAACTGGCGGCGGAGGCTGCCCGACGAACTCGGCGTCCTGGTCGTCCTCGCCCTGCTCGTCGCCGGCATCGGCATCCCCTACCCGGACTTCCTCGACAGCGACAACCTGCTCTCCACGGCGCACAACTCGGTCTACATCTCGCTGATGGCGTGCGGCATGGTCTTCGCGCTCGCCATGCGCGAGGTCGACCTGTCGGTGGGCGGCAGCTACGCGATGTGCCTGGTCGTCGGCGCCCTGCTCATCCGGGAGGGCGTCGCGCCCTGGCTGGCCGTGCCGGCGGTACTGGTCACCGGGATTGCGCTCGGGGTCTTCAACGCACTGGTCACGACACTGCTCGCGCTGCCGTCGTTCATCGTCACACTCGGCACGCTGATGCTGTTCCGGGGTGTGGGGCTGGCTCTCGCCGACGGGAAGCAGATCACCGATCTGCCGCTGGACGACTCGTTCTTCACGCTCGCGGGCGGTGACGCGGCCGGAGTGCCCTTCGCGCTCTGGGTGTTGCTCGCGGTCGTGGTCGTTCTCGCGGTGCTGCTCGCCCGCACCCGGTTCGGGGCTCGGGTGCGGGCGATCGGGTCCAATCCCGACGCCGCCGCGTTCAGCGGTATCCCCGTCGTCCGTACGCGAGTTCAGGCCCTCGCGCTGTCCGGTCTCACCACGGCCTGCGCGGCGGTCCTCGCGCTCGCGTACTACGGCGCCGGTGATCCCACGCTCGGCCAGGGCTACGAGTTGCAGGCCATCGCCGCGTGCATCATCGGCGGCACTCCGCTCGCGGGCGGCCGTGGCTCGGTGGTCGGGGCGGTGGCCGGGGCGATGATCCTGTCCGTCGTGGCCTCCGGGCTCGTGTTCTTCGAAGTACCCATCAACTGGACGTCGTTCGCGACCGGCGGGGTGATCCTCGTCGCGGTCGCGGCGGACAGCGCGCTGCGGCGCGGCGGACGCCGTCGACATTGAAGTCCCTTTGTCCGGAGCCTGGTTCGGATTGGCCAGGGTCCTGTTCGGAGCCTGGTTCGGAGTTTGTTCGGAGCCGCCTTGGAGGCCGTCATGCACTCCCGATTGCGTACGCTGTCCGCCGCGCTCGGCGCCCTGGTCCTCCTCTCCGCCACCGGCTGCGGCAGTGACGACGGCCCCGGCAGCTCGGGCGGCGGCAAGCTCGACATGGGCATCGCGGTGGCCAACATCAGCCTCAACTTCGCCCACGAGATGGTGCTGGGCGCCGAGAGCGCCGCCGACCACGCGGGGGACGTGAACTTCAAGGCCGTCGGGCCGCCCAACACGGACGGCCCCGCCGAGGTGCAGCTCTTCCAGAACCTCACGGCACGCGCCAAGGACGGCATCGTCCTGGAGAACCTCGACCCGCCGATCTTCACCCGGCCCGCCGCGCGCGCCGTCGACCAGGGCATCCCGATCGTGGCCCTGGACACCTCCCCCACCGACGGCAGCAAGGTGACCTTCTACGTGGGCAACGACAACTACGCGCTGGGCGAGTTGATGGCCAAGGAGGCGCTGAAACGGCTCGGCGACGACCCGAAGGGGGAGATCGTCGTCGGGGTGCCCAACCCCGGGACGCCGGTGCTCGACAACCGGGCCAAGGGCATCGCCGACACGTTCGAGAAGGAGGCTCCGGGCGTGAAGGTGCTCGGCCCCTTCCAGACGTACAGCGATCCCGGGCAGAACCACAGCTCCTGGTCGTCGCAGGTGGGCGCGCACCCGAAGGCCCTCGCCTTCCTGGGGGTCGGTGACGCCGACAGCTACAACCTCGCGAAGATCAAGAAGGAGAAGAACGGCAAGTGGCTGACGGCGGGCTTCGACGTCGACCCGAAGACCCTCGACGCGGTCAAGGACGGCTCGAACTTCGTCGCCATCGACCCGCAGCACTTCCTCAAGGGCTACCTCTCGACGGCGATGCTGATCGAGTCGGTGCGCGACAACGACGGCAAGCTGCCCGACGGCTGGTTCCTCTCCCCCGGCGGGGTCGTCGACTCCTCCAACATCGACGAGATCATCACGCGGCAGAAGTCCGCGAAGGCGGCCTACGACTGGTACAAGCCCGTGATCGACAAGCTGCTCGGCGACCAGAAGGCGCAGCTCAAGCCGTTGAAGGACGCGCGCTGAGATGACGTACGGCGACATGCTGGCCGCGCAGGGCCTGGTCAAGTCGTACGGCGGGGTCAGGGCCCTGGACGGAGCCGGCATCCGGCTGCGCGGCGGGGAGGTCCACGCACTGGTCGGTGAGAACGGGGCGGGCAAGTCGACGCTCGTGCGGATCCTGTCCGGCACACTGCGGCCGGACGACGGGACGGTGCGGCTCGCGCCGGAGGCACGGTCGGGCGGAATCGCCGTCGTCTCCCAGGAGTTGAGCCTCTTCCCCGACTTGTCCGTACGGGAGAACCTCTTCCCCTACCGTCCGCCGCGGCGCTTCGGGCTGCTCGACCGTACTGCGATGGACCGCGCCGCGCGCCCCGTGCTCGCCGAGCTGGGACTCGACGTCGAGCCCGGCACCCTGGTCGGTGAACTTCCGCTCGCCGACCAGCAGTTGACGGAGATCGCGCGGGCGCTGCTGCGCCGGCCGCGAGTCCTGGTGCTCGACGAACCGACGTCCGCACTCCCGGCCGCCGCCGTGGACCGCCTCGAACAGGTCCTGCGGACACTCACCGGGCGGGGCATCGCGATCCTGTACGTCACCCACTTCCTGGAGGAGGTGATGCGCCTCGCGCAGCGCGTGACCGTACTGCGCGACGGACGGGTCACGCTGGCCGGCGTACGGCGGGAGGACGTCGGCGTGCCGGATCTCGTGACGGCGATGCTGGGCGGGACACCGCAACAGCCGGTACGGCGGACACGTGCCGTGGCCGACGGGCCGCCGCCGGTCGTGCTCTCCGGGGTGTGCGTGCCGGGGTGCCTCGCGGACGTGACCTTCACCGTGCGCGCGGGAGAGGTCGTGGGCGTGGCGGGGCTCCAAGGGGCGGGCCATCTCGACGCGTTGGCTGTGGTGTGCGGGCGTACGGCCGTCTCCGTCGGCCGCGTCGACATCGGTGGCCGGGGGCTGCCGCGGTCGCTGCGGGACGCGGTCCGGGCGGGCGTCGCCTTCGTGCCGAGCGACCGCAAACGGTACGGGCTGATGACCGACCGCACGGTGTGGGAGAACACCACGGCGGTGAGCTGGCTGGCTCTGGGGCGGGGCGGTTTCATGCCTTCGCGCGCCGAACTGGTCCGCCGCACCGGTGACTTGACGGAGCGTCTACGCCTGCGCGGCGACCCGCACGACGTCGTGGCCCGCCTCTCCGGCGGCAACCAGCAGAAGGTCGTCTTCGCGAAGTGGCTGGCCACCGAGCCCCGCATCGTCGTCCTGGACGACCCCACGCGTGGCGTCGACGTCGGCGTACGGTCCGAAATGCACCGCATCGTGGGCGAGTTGGCGGCGGGCGGCGCCGCCGTCCTCATCGCCTCGACCGACCTGGCCGAACTCACCGAGGTCTGCGACCGGGTGCTGATCTTCGTACGGGGCCGGACAGTCGAAGAGTTGAGCGGCGCCCGGCTGACCGAGCACCAGCTGGCGGTGTCGATGCAGGCGGGAGGCAGGGCCGGGACCGAGCAGTGACCAAGTCCCTGCCTCCCCCACCCCTCACGCCGACAGTGCCCGTGTCAGCGCACGCGCCGCCGCGCACACCCGCGCGCCGACGCGTTCCATGTCGAGGCGCCGGGTCCCGCCCGTCACGGAGAGGGCGGCGACCGGGCGGCGTTCGTGGGCGTAGACCGGGGCCGCGACGGCGGAGATGCCGATCTCCGCCTCCTCCAGGTTGACGCCGAAGCCACGGGCACGGGTCCGTGCGAGGTCGCGGGCGAGCTGGCCGGGCAGGACGAGCGTGCGCGGGGTGAGCCTGGGCAGCGAGACACCCGGCGGCCGGGGGTCGTGGGCCAGGAAGACCTTCCCCGTGGCGGTGCAGTGGGCGGGCAGGCGACCACCCGTGCGCGAGACGATCGGTGTGGCGCGGCGGCCGGTGAGCTTCGCCAGGAAGAGCGTGTCGGGGCCGTCGGGCACGGCCAGGTGCACGTTCTCGCCGGTCGCCTCGTACAGGTCGCCGAGGAACGGCAGCGCGATGTCCCGCAGTTCACGCGCGGACGGTGCCGACTGACCGAGTACGAAGAGGGCGAGCCCGATGCCGTAGCGGCCGTCCGGTCCGCGCTCCACGAGCCCCAGCCGGACCAGTTCGCCCAGCAGCCGGTGGGCGGTCGGCTTGGGCAGCCCCGTGCGCAGCGCGAGTTCGGCCAGGCTCTGCGCGCCCTCGGACTCGCCGCAGGCACGCAGCAGCGCCGCCCCTCGCGCGAGCACCGACTTCGGCACCCGAGGTACTTGAGGCACCTGACTGTCCGTCATGGACCGATGGTCCGGCCCCGGCAGGCGGGTGACAAGGTGCGGGTCCCTGTGAGTCACCGATCGCCGCCAGAACTCGTCCGACATGCGAGGGAATTCGCACCCCGCCGTCCCATGGCCGCCACGTCGCCCCGCCCGCCGCCCGCCG
>NZ_LIQZ01000511.1 GCF_001418655.1 Streptomyces phaeochromogenes
AAACGCCGGACGGGCTGAATGTGGCTGGACCGGGCTCGAAAGCTCAGCCGCGCCCAACGCCGCCGTCCTTCCACGACATGTGGCGGGAGCTGCAGCCCATCGGCCGGCACCCCGACTCCGGTGGCTACCGGCGGTTCGCCTGGACCGGGGCCGATCGGGACTGTCGGGACTGGTTCGAGGAACAGGCCCGGACCCGTGGGCTGAGCTATGAGCTGGACCGGAACGGGAACCAGTGGGCCTGGCTCGGGGATCCCTCGGCGGGGGACGCCGTGGTCACCGGGTCCCACCTGGACTCCGTCCCGGACGGCGGCGCCTTCGACGGCCCCCTCGGTGTCGTGTCGTCCTTCGCCGCGCTGGACGAACTGCGGAGCAGGAACGCGGAGTTCGCCAAGCCGCTCGCCATCGTGAACTTCGGTGACGAGGAAGGGGCCCGGTTCGGGCTCGCCTGTGTGGGGTCCCGGCTCGCGGCCGGGGAACTCACCGTCGAGGCGGCGCGGCAGCTCCGGGACGGTGACGGGGTCAGCCTTCCGCGGGCCATGGAGGCCGCCGGCTACGACCCGGACGCCATCGGGGCCGACCCCGAGCGCCTGGCCCGGATCGGCGCGTTCGTCGAGTTGCACGTCGAGCAGGGCCGTGCCCTCGACCTCTCCGGCGACCGGGTCGGCATCGCGAGCGCCATCTGGCCGCACGGGCGGTGGCGGTTCGACTTCCGGGGCGAGGCCAACCACGCGGGGACCACCCGGCTCGTGGACCGCCGCGACCCGATGCTGTCGTACGCGGAGACCGTGCTCGCCGCCCGGCGGGAGGCGAGCCTCGCGGGTGCCGTGGCGACCTTCGGCAAGATCTCGGTCGAGCCGAACGGCGTCAACGCCATCCCCTCCCTCGTGCGCGGCTGGCTCGACTCCCGCGCCGCCGACCAGGCGACCCTCGACACGGTCGTGAGCGGCATCGAGAAGGCGGCCCGCGAGTACGCCGACGAGCACGGGGTCCAGCTGGACGTCGTCCGGGAGTCGTTCACCCCCGTCGTCGAGTTCGAGCACGCCCTGCGGGACGAGATCGCCCGCATCCTGGGCAGGGAGAAGGATGCGGACCTCAAGGTCCCCGTCCTCGGAACGGGCGCGGGACACGACGCCGGGATCCTCTCCGGATCCATTCCCACCGCCATGCTGTTCGTACGCAACCCCACCGGCGTCTCGCACTCGCCGGCCGAGTACGCCGCCGAGGACGACTGCGTGGCCGGGGTGACCGCACTCGCCGACGTACTGGAAGGGCTGGCCTGCACGTGAGCGCGCGAGGCACGACCTACTGGCTGGAGCACGCCTGGCTCGACACCTTCGTCGAGCCGGGCGTGGCACTGGACGTGGACTCGGAGGGGCGGATCGCCGCCGTCCGCACGGGCGTCGACGCCCCGCCCCCGGGCGCCGAGATCCTGCGCGGGCTGACCCTTCCCGGTCTCGCCAACGCCCACAGCCACGCCTTCCACCGCGCCCTGCGCGGCACCGTCCAGGTCGGCTCCGGCACCTTCTGGACCTGGCGCGAGATCATGTACTCCTTCGCGGACCGGCTGACCCCGGACACGTACAAGGCGCTCGCCCGCGCGGTGTACGCCGAGATGGCCCTCGCCGGAGTCACGGCCGTCGGCGAGTTCCACTACGTCCACCACGCGCCGGGCGGCACCCCGTACGCCGACCCAAACGCGATGGGCGAAGCCCTCATCGAGGCCGCCGCCGAGGCGGGCATCCGCATCACCCTCCTCGACACCGCCTACCTCGCCGCAGGCCTCCTCAACAAGCGCACCGGGCAGCCCCCGAACCGCCACCAGCTCCGCTTCTCCGACGGGACCGCAGAGGCCTGGGCCGAACGCTGTTCAGTTCTCAAGGACCGGGATCACGCACGGATCGGGGCCGCCATCCACTCCGTACGGGCCGTGCCCGCGGGGCAGTTGGCGACGGTGGCGCGGTGGGCCGAGGAGCGGCGGGCCCCGCTCCATGTGCACCTGTCCGAGCAGACGGCGGAGAACGACGCCTGCCTGGAGACGCACGGCTGCACGCCGACCCGGCTGCTCGCCGACCACGGGGTGCTCGGCCCGCGCACGACGGGCGTCCACAACACCCACCTCACCGACGAGGACATCGCACTGCTCGGCGGCTCCACGACCGGCACCTGCATGTGCCCGACCACCGAGCGCGACCTCGCCGACGGCATCGGACCGGCCGTCGCGCTCCAGCGGGCGGGCTCACCGCTCTCCCTCGGCTCCGACAGCCACGCCGTCATCGACCTGCTCGAAGAGGCGCGCGCCATGGAGCTGAACGAGCGCCTGCGCACCCGCACCCGCGGCCACTGGACGGCGGCGGCGCTCCTGCGCACCGCCTCCGCGGGCGGCCACGCGGCCCTGGGCTGGGACGACGCGGGCACGCTCGAACCCGGCGCGCTCGCCGACTTCACGACGATCGCGCTCGACTCGGTCAGAACAGCGGGGCCGGTGCCACGGCTCGGCGCCGAGACGGCCGTATTCGCGGCGACCGCGGCGGACGTGCGCCATACGGTCGTGGGCGGCCGGCACGTCGTACGCGACGGAGCCCATGCCCTCGTGCCGAACGTGCCGCAGGCCATGGCCGAAGCCGTCGAAGCCCTGCGCGCCTGATCCTCGCGCCCAGCCCGAGCCCGAGCCCCGACAAGGACGCCATGAGTACTGCGAACGGCACGACGACCGTCATCACCAACATCGCCAGTCTGGTCACCAACGATCCCTCCCTCGGTGACGGGTCCCCTCTCGGTCTGATCCAGGACGCGGCTGTCGTCATCGACGGCGACCGCATCGCGTGGACCGGTGATTCAAGAGAAGCACCCGCCACTGACAATCGGGTCGACGCCGGTGGCCGCGCGGTGATCCCGGGCTTCGTCGACTCCCACTCGCACCTCGTCTTCGCGGGCGACCGCACGCAGGAGTTCAACGCCCGGATGTCCGGCCGGGCCTACAGCGCCGGCGGCATCCGTACGACCGTCGCCGCCACCCGGGCGGCGAGCGACGAGGAGCTGGAGCGCAACCTCACCCACTACCTCGCCGAGGCCCTCCGCCAGGGCACGACCACCTTCGAGACGAAGTCCGGCTACGGGCTGACGGTCGAGGACGAGGCCCGGGCCCTGCGCATCGCGTCCGCGCACACCGACGAGGTCACCTACCTCGGCGCCCACATCGTCTCTCCCGACTTCGCCGACGACCCCGCCGCGTACGTCGCGCTCGTCACCGGCGAGATGCTCGACGCCTGTGCCCCGTACGCCCGTTGGATCGACGTCTTCTGCGAGAAGGGCGCCTTCGACGGCGACCAGGCCCGCGCGATCCTCACGGCCGGCAAGGCGAAGGGCCTGCACCCGCGCGTCCACGCCAACCAGCTCTCCTACGGCCCCGGAGTGCAGTTGGCCGTTGAGCTGGACGCCGCCTCGGCGGACCACTGCACCCACCTCACGGACGCGGACGTCGACGCCCTCGCGAGCGGGGACACCGTGGCGACCCTGCTCCCCGGCGCCGAGTTCTCAACCCGTGCCGAATGGCCGGACGCCCGCCGCCTCCTCGACGCGGGCGCCACCGTCGCGCTCTCCACCGACTGCAACCCGGGCTCGTCCTTCACGTCGTCCGTGCCCTTCTGTATCGCCCTGGCGGTACGGGACATGCGCATGACCCCGGACGAGGCGCTGTGGTCGGCCACCGCGGGCGGGGCCCAGGCCCTGCGCCGCACCGACGTCGGCCGCCTCGCCCCGGGCGCGTACGCCGACCTCGCCTTCCTCGACGCCCCGAGCCATGTCCACCTGGCCTACCGGCCGGGCGTACCGCTGGTCGACCAGGTGTGGCGGCGGGGCGTACGCGTGGTCTGAGGCGGGCCCCGGGCGGGCCGGTCACTCAGCCCGCGCCCGCCTCGGCCAGTCAGCCTGCCTTGGCCTTGGCCCCGTACATCAGCCGCCGCAGCACCGCCTCGGCCGGGCCCCGGCGCCCCGCGCGCTCCAGGGCGTACGCCCCCGCCACCGTGAGCAGCCAGACGCCGACCGCGAAGAGGGCCATGGTCCAGCTGGACAGGTGCTCTCCGAGGCCGAGCCCCCAGGCGGCCAGCACCGGCGCGAAGAGCAGCGAGTGCGCGAGGTAGCAGGACAGGGACCGCTTGCCGACCGCCGACACCGCCGCGACGACCGTGGCACCGGCCCCAACCTCAACACCCGCGCCCGCGTCCGTACCTGCGCTCGTACCTCCGCCCGCGCGCCCACTCGCACCCGAGCCCGCAATCGCACCCGAGCCCGCAATCGCACCCGCCCGGCGGCTGCTCCACCAGTGCACGAAGAGCGCGACGGCCGCCACGTAACCAAGCCCGGCGGCGTTGCCGGTGACGTCACGGAGCAGCGTGAGCGCGCCCTCCTCGCTCTGCGCGTCGGCCGGTACGTCCAGGGCGCCGACGTGGGCGAGCGCGGTGGGCAGCGCGCCGAGCCAGCCGACCGTGATGCCGATGACGGCCGTGCGGCGCAACAGGGTCCGATGGCGTCCGGGCTCCTCCAGGACGCGGCGCCGGGCCGCCCAGAAGCCGAGCAGGAAGACGACGTATCCACCGCCGACCAGTGCCAGCGTGGAGGCCAGGAACGTGACGAACAGCCCGGTCTCCAGCCGGGTCCCGGCCGCCGTGAGCCAGTTGCCCTCCTGTGCGGCGTACGCCAGGAAGCCGGGCTCCGCGCCCGCGTCCCCGAGCGTGCCCAACTCGCCCCGGAGCAGGGCCGATACGACAGGCTGGGCCGCGAAGAACACCATCAGTACGGCGCCGACGCAGATCCACCTCTTCAGCGCGCGCTCGCTCCGCCGCAGGAAGACCAGGCCGAGGACGAGGCTCAGCACTCCGTAGTAGCCGACGATGTCGCCCGCCATCAGCAGGGTGGAGTGCAGGAGCCCGATGACGATCAGCCACAGACTGCGCCTGCGCAGGATCCTGGCGGCGCCCCGCTCGGAGTTGCCGGCGGCGGTCTGCCGGAGGAAGAGCTGCATCATCCCGTAGCCGAAGAGAAACGCGAAGAGCGGATAGACCCGCAGGTCCAGCACGATGATCATGGTGAACTGCACGGCGTGGTCGAGCCATGAGCCGTCCGCGGGCTGCCAGCCCGAGGGTCCGCGTCTGGCCGCCCAGAGGTGGAAGGCGGTGTTGGACAGAACGATGAGCAACAGCATGATCCCGCGTGCGAGGTCGGGTGCGAGCGCCCGCTCCTCGGCCCGCACGCCCCCGCGCCGCACCGGCGTCTCTTCGCTCGTGGTCGTCATGACCTCAAGCTAGGAAGGGCGGGACCCGGGCGGCATCGGTCGGCGGTCCAGCACCGACCGACCAAGGGATGACACGGAGCCGGGGGACCGCGACCAAAGTCGACGCCGAATGCCCCCTCGGTCAGAAGCCCGGCCAGGAACCCCGGTCAGGAACTCCGGCCAGAAGCCCGCCCAGAGGTTCACGCAGGCCCCGCCCCCGCCCGCCACAACTGCTCCGTCCGCCCCGTGTCCGGGGCCAGGTCCAGGCCGTCGTCGCCGTACGGAGTCAGCGCGTGGTCCGGGGCGACGGCCGGGCGGATCACGCCGTCGGCGGTCACCGCGAACCGCAGGTTCACGGCGTTGCGGCCGCCGAGCGAGTCGCACTCCCAGATGCCCACGCCGTCGTCCGTCGCGCCGCGGCTGTCCAGACAGAAGTCGGGGTCCGCGTACGACTGCAGCGCACCCCGTTCGGCATCGACGCGCCAGCGCTGGGTGCCGGACGAGGAACAGGGGGCCGTGACGACGTCCGTGCCCTTCTCCATGTCACCGTCCCGGATGTCCAGACAGCGGCCGGTGGAGCGGTTCACGACCTGGGCGTAACTGCCGTTCGGAGGCGGCGGCGCCGGGGCGGACGGCGGGCTCGACGTCGGGTGGGAAGGGCTCGGGGACGCCGACTTCGACGGGCGTGAACTCCTCGTCGGGGACGGGGAGTCGGCGCCGCCCGTGGGGGAGGCGGAGGGTGCCGTCGGGACCGTGGCCGTCACGGTGACCGCAGGCGGGGGCACCGGATTCCCCGCGCTTCCCGCCGTGTCGGGCCCTGAGCCGCCCGAGGTGAGGAGGAAGAGCAGCAGCGGGGCCAGGGCGACCCCGAGTGCCGCGGAGGCCAGCACGAGGCGACGGGAGGGCGGCCAGACCGCCAGGGACCCCCAAGTGGCCGACTCCGTCTGCGCGGTGGCGCGAGAGCGGGCCGCCGCGCCCGTGCCGTACGCCGTGCCGCCCCACGGCAGCAGGCCCTCGGCCAGGCCGGTGTGCGGGTCGTCCCGCAGCGCGGACAACTCCTCGTACGCGGTGGCGCAGTGCGCGCACTCGGCCATGTGGGCGCGCAGATCCGCGCTGTGGCGGGGGCTGTCGGGGCGTACCGACTCCTCGATCAGCCGGCGGAAGTCCTGGCAGCGCGGATCGCCGGAGGCGGCGAGATGGCTCTTCAGGAAGGACGCGCGCAGGGCCTGGAGCGCGGGCTCCGTTCCGTACGTCACGTCCTCGCGGGTCAGTCCCAGCAGGCCCGCCGTGGTCTCCTCGGGCTCCCGCTCCACGATCCCGTACCAGGCGAGGCCCTGGACCCGGGAGGGGAGCGACCGGAACGCGTCGAGCAGCGGCGGTGTCGGGCCCTCGGGACCGGCCGCGCGCAGCCGTGCGAGCAGTCCGGGGTCGAGGCGGCCGGCCCGTTCGTCCCCGGTCCAGGTGACGGCCACCCGTCCCGCCAGCAGCAGGAGTTGGTGCCGCCAGGGGCCGCCCGGGTCGGAGCCGCGCGCGGTTTCCTGGGCGGCGAGGGCGAACGCCCGGTCCGTCAGCTGCCGCGCCGCGGAGTCGGCGGTGGTGCACAGACGGGCGTACGCGAGGACCGCCGGCCGGTGGCGCAGGCGCAGTTCGCGCAGAGCCGCGTACGACGTCTTGGTGTCCGCGCGCAGCAGCTCGGTGAGCCGCGCGTCGGCCGCACCCGCGTGCACGCCGACCCCGCCCTCACCCC
>NZ_LIQZ01000512.1:0-702 GCF_001418655.1 Streptomyces phaeochromogenes
GGGGCGGCGGGGGCGAGAAACAACCCGTTCGGCTCCCGACGAGAGGCCCGCTCGCGGCGCACCATGAGCATCAACTGCCCCCGCGGTACCCGTAAGGAGCCCTCCTTGCACCCTCCCCGCCGCGCCACACCCCGGCGCTACCTGATGTGCCCACCCGCACACTTCGAGGTCACCTACTCCATCAACCCGTGGATGGACCCCGCCAAGCCGGTCGACGTCCCCCTCGCCGTCGCCCAGTGGGAAGACCTCCGCGACCGCTACCGCACCCTCGGCCACACCGTCGAGGAACTCACCCCCCGCCGCGGCCTGCCGGACATGGTGTTCGCGGCGAACGGCGCGACCGTGGTCGACGGCCGGGTCCTGGGCGCCCGGTTCGCCTTCCGCGAGCGGGAGCAGGAGGCCGAGGCCCACCTGGAGTGGTTCCAGGCGAACGGCTTCGACCGCGTCCACGAACCGGTCCACATCAACGAGGGCGAGGGCGACTTCGCGGTCACCGCCTCGTACGTGCTCGCCGGACGCGGCTTCCGGGCCAGCCCCCTCTCGCACGGCGAGGCGCAGGAGTTCTTCGGGCGGCCGGTGATCGGGCTCGACCTGGTCGACCCCCGCTACTACCACCTGGACACCGCCCTCGCCGTACTCGACGACACGACGGACCAGGTCATGTACCACCCGCCGGCCTTCTCCCCCGGCAGCCGCGAGGTG
>NZ_LIQZ01000512.1:709-5997 GCF_001418655.1 Streptomyces phaeochromogenes
CGAGGACGCGGCGGCGCTCGGCCTGAACGCCGTCTCCGACGGTCTGCACGTGCTGCTTCCGCAGTCCGCGACCGGCCTCTTCGACCCGCTCCGGGAACGCGGGTACGAGCCCATCGGCATGGACCTCAGCGAACTCCTCAAGGGCGGCGGCAGCGTGAAGTGCTGCACGCAGGAGCTACGCGTCTGAGCCCTCGCCCTCGCCCTGACCCTGGGCCGGAGACAAGGACGGGGGCGGCCAGGCGTCGCCCCAGTCCGCGTCACGGGCCGCCTTGTAGAGGAGACCGTGGCGCTTCGTCACGGTCGAGCGGCGCAACTGCTCCTCGGTCTCGCACAGGTCGAGGAGCACCTGCCCCTTGCGGATCTGCGGCCGCCGTACGACCCGGGAGGCGGCCGGAGCCACCGGGAAGCGGGTGGCGGCGACATAGCTGAACTTCTCGTCCTCGTACGCCAGTGAGCCGCCCTTGACCTGCCGGTGCAGCGAGGAGCGGCTGACCCGGGCCGAGAAGTGGCACCAGTCCTCGCCGCGGACGATCGGGCAGGCGGCGCTGTGCGGGCAGGGGGCGGCGATGTGGAAGCCGGCTCCGATGAGGCGGTCGCGGGCCTCGATGACGCGGGCGTAGCCGTCCGGTGTGCCGGGTTCGATGATCACGACGGCCTGGGCGGCGGTCGCGGCGGCGTCCACGACTTCGGTGCGGGCCTGCTCGGTGAGCTCGCCGAGGACGTACGACACCGTGACGAGATCAGTGCTCTCGATGGTGAGCGCCGCTCCGATACGAGAGCGGTGCCACTCGGCGCCCTTCAACAGCGGGTTCCGCGAGGCGAGTTCACGGCCGAGGGCGAGCGCGGGTTCGGCCCAGTCGAGCACGGTCACCGGCCGCTCCTCGGGCCAGGTGGCGCTGACGGCCCAGGTCGCCGCGCCCGTCCCGCCGCCCACGTCCACATGGCGGCCCGGCGTCCACTCGGGCACGACGTCCGCGAAGGCGTCCAGCGCGGCGCGTACGGCCTCGAAGGTCGCGGGCATCCGGTACGCGGCGTACGCGGCCACGTCCGCGCGGTCGCGCAGGATCGGGGCGTCGGTCGGGGTGGTCCCCCGGTAGTTCACGATCAGCCGCTCGACGGCCTGCGAGGCCGCCTTGGTCGGCAGCCCGTCGAGCAGCCCCGCCAGGGCCACGCGCAGGGTCTCGGCTGGGGAAACGGGGGCGGTCACGGGGGAAGTCTACGAGGGGCGCGCGGGCGGTTCGGGTGAGCGGCGCTCTCCAACGAGAGCACCGCTCACAACATCCGCGAGCACCGCCGACCGAAAGCACCGCTCACCCACCAGAGCACCGCTCACAAACCGGCACAGCGCCAACGATCGAGAGCACCGGTCGCAAGCCAGAGCACCGGCCGCAGACCAGAGCGTCGCTCACAAGAAAGAGCACCGCTCACAGACCAGCGCACCGCTCACGCCCCCCGTACCGCCCGTGCCAGTCGTGTCGCCGCTGCTGCCCGGGGGCCGCTGTCCGACGGCCGACGACGCGGATGGACCGTGTTCGCCAGGAGCACCAGGAACGTGTCCGTCGACGGGTCCAGGACCAGTGACGTACCCGTGAAGCCCGTGTGGCCCGCGGCGCCGTGGCCGGCGAGTTCGCCCATGAACCAGGGCTGGTCGAGGGCGAAGCCGAGGCCGGGCGGGGAGAGGAGGAGTTCGACGTAGTCGGGGCCGAGGATGCGGGCGGTGCCGTACGAGCCGCCCGCCAGCAGCGTGCGGCACAGGACCGCCAGGTCGCCCGCCGTCGAGAAGAGGCCCGCGTGGCCCGCGATTCCGCCGAGCGCCCAGGCGTTCTCGTCGTGGACCTCGCCCCGCAGCATCCCCCGGTCCGCCTTGGCCCACGGCAGCCGCTGGTCCTCGGTGGCCGCCGCACCCGGGCGGGGTCCGAACCCGGTGGCCGTCATCCCGAGCGGCCGGGTGATGCCGTCCCGGACGAGGGCGTCCAGCCGGCGCCGGGTGATCCGTTCGAGGACGTGCTGGAGGAGCAGCATGTTGAGGTCCGAGTAGGCGTACGCGCCGCCGGGCGCGGTCAGCGGCTCCTCGGCGCGCAGCAGGGCGAGCCGCGCCCTGTCGTCCCGGCAGTCGTACAGCGGGAGTTCGGGCCGCAGCCCGGAGGTGTGGGTGAGCAGGTGCCGCACGGTGATGCCGTACTCGGCGGCGGCGGTGAAGTCCGGCAGATACGCCCCGACCCGCGCGTCGATGCCGAGCGTGCCGCGCTCCAGCTGCTGCACGGCGGCCACGCTCGTGAAGAGCTTCGTGAGGGAGGCCAGGTCGAATGGGGTGTCCGCGGTCATCGGGACGCGGGCCTCGCGGGGCAGCTCGACGCCCGCGCCGGTGACCTCGTCGTACGCGGAGTACCGCACCGCCCAGCCCGCCGCCTCCTCGACGGCGATCACGGGCCCGCGTCCGGCGACCAGTACGGCGCCCGGGGCCCAGGGCCGGTCCCCGTCGGTGAGCCGCCGGAACTCCCGTACGAGATGGGCGAGTTCGTCGGGGTCGAGCCCGGCACGTTCCGCCGTGCCGAGGCGCAGTCTCGGTGCGCTCAGCTCTCCGCTCCCTTCGCGTCCGCCTGTCTCCGCCAGGGACGGCACAGTCCCACGAAGCAGCCGACGGCGACCAGTGAACACGCCAACTGGACGACGGCCATCGGGACGGCGGTGTGTTCCCCGGCGATGCCCACGAGGGGTGTGGCGAGCGCGCCGACGAGGAAGGAGGAGGTGCCGAGCAGCGCGGACGCGGAGCCCGCTGCGTGCCGGGTGCGCATGAGGGCGAGGGCGTTGGTGTTGGGCATGCACAGGGTCATCGCCGACATGAGGACGAAGAGGCCGACGGCGATCGGGACGAGGCCCACCTCGCCGAAGACCCCGCTCGCCATCAGCAGCAGCGCGGCGGAGGCGGTGGTGATGATCCCGAGGCCGACCGCGAGCACCTTGTCGAGGCTGACCCGGCCGACGAGGATCTTGCCGTTGATCTGGCCGACGGCCACGAGTCCGATGGAGTTGACGCCGAAGAGGATGCTGTAGGTCTGCGGGGAGGCGCCGTAGATCTCCTGGATCACGAACGGCGACGCGGAGATGTAGGCGAAGAGCGCCGCGAAGGCGAAGCCGCCCGTGAGCATGTAGCCGGTGAAGACGCGGTCGGCGAGCAGACCGCGCATGGTGCGCAGCGCCTCGACGGTGCCGCCGCTGTGGCGGTGCTCGGGCGCGAGGGTCTCGGGCAGCATCCGCCAGACGACGGCGGTCAGCACGACCCCGATGACGGTCAGGATGTAGAAGACGCCCCGCCAGTCGGTGATCCGCAGCACCTGTCCGCCGATGAGCGGGGCGATGATCGGCGCGACCCCGGAGATCAGCATGAGGGTGGAGAAGAAGCGGGCCATGTCGACGCCGTCGTAGAGGTCGCGTACGACGGCCCGTGCGATGACGATCCCGGCGGCGCCCGCGAGGCCTTGGAGGAGCCGGAAGGCGACGAGGAGTTCGATGGTGGGCGCGAACGCACAGACGGCGGTGGCGACGACGTAGAGGAGCAGTCCGACGATGAGCGGCCGTCTGCGCCCCCACTTGTCGCTCATCGGGCCGACGACCAGCTGCCCGAGCGCCATGCCGGCGAGGCACGCGGTGAGGGTCAGCTGCACGGTGGCCGCGGAGGCGTGGAGCGCGTCGGTGACCTCGGGGAGCGCCGGGAGGTACATGTCCATGGACAGCGGCGGTACGGCGGTGAGGCCGCCGAGGACGAGGGTGACCAGGAGTCCCACGGAACGGCGGGCCGCCGGTGGCGGTACCGGCGCCGCCGCGGCGGCGGTCGCGGTCTCTTCGGAGACCGCGTCGGTGACCGTCTCGGTGACGGCCGCGCTCGGTATGTGCCCCTCCGGGCCGTCCTGGTCCCGCGTGGTGCGGCCACGCTCGGACATGCGCCCCTCCCTGTTTGTGGAATACGCCACCTATGCTCTCAGCTCGTACAGGTGGTCGAGACCATCGCGTTCGTGTCGTCGGCGATGTTCGGGTCGTCGACCGCGTTCGGACTCGGGTCGTCGGCCATCGGGTGATCGTGCTCATGGAGCGAGGGGTTGGGATGGCGGGAGAGCGTGTGCGGTGGGGCGTGCTGGCGACCGGTGGGATCGCCGGGGCGTTCACGGCGGATCTGATCGATCTGCCGGACGCCGAGGTGGTCGCGGTGGCGTCGCGCACCGAGGAGTCGGCGAAGGCGTTCGCGGAGCGGTTCGGGATCCCCCGGGCGTACGGCGACTGGGAGAGTCTCGCGGCGGACGAGGACGTGGATGTCGTGTACGTCGCGACTCCGCACTCGGCGCACCGGACGGCGGCCGGACTCTGTCTCGAGGCGGGCCGGAACGTGCTGTGCGAGAAGGCCTTCACGCTGAACTCGCGCGAGGCGGAGGAGTTGGTCGGCCTCGCGAAGGAGCGCGGGAGCTTCCTGATGGAGGCCATGTGGATGTACTGCAACCCGCTGATCCGGCAACTGAAGGCGCTGGTCGACGAGGGGGCGATCGGTGAGGTCCGCACGGTCCAGGCCGACTTCGGTCTTTCGGGGCCCTTCCCTCCCACACACCGGCTGCGCGACCCGGCGCAGGGCGGCGGCGCGCTGCTCGACCTGGGCGTCTACCCGGTGTCGTTCGCGCACCTGCTGCTCGGTGAGCCCTCGGAGGTGATGGCGAGAGCGGTGCTCTCCGACGAGAGCGTCGATCTCCAGACGGGAATGCTGCTCTCCTGGGAGAGCGGTGCTCTCGCTTCGTTGCACTGCTCTCTGGTGGGCGGCACGTCGACCTCCGCCTCGGTCACCGGATCCGAGGGCCGTATCGACATCCCGTCCGGCTTCTTCCACGCCGACCGCTTCGTCCTGCACCGCGACGGCCGCGACCCGCAGGAGTTCACCGCGAGCGCGGCCGACGGAACCCAGGCCAGCCTCAAACACGAGGCCATCGAGGTCATGCGCTGCCTCAACGCCGGCGAGACCGAGTCCCCCCTGGTCCCGCTGGACGGCACGCTGGCGGTCATGCGAACGCTCGACACGGTACGGAACCGCGTCGGCGTCACATATCCGGGCGAGGCGGCGCCCCTTTAGGGGCACGGGGAACTGCGCGGTCCTTCAGGGGCGCGGGGAACTGCGCAGTCCTTCAGGGGCACGGGGAACTGCGCAGTCCTTCAGGGGCACGGGGAACTGCGCAGTCCTTCAGGGGCGCGGAGAACTGCGCAGTCTTTAGGGGCGCGGGGAACTGCGCGACCAGCCACGACCGACCCGC
>NZ_LIQZ01000513.1 GCF_001418655.1 Streptomyces phaeochromogenes
GCCGCAGCCGACGGGCGGGCGGGAGGCGGTCCGGGGGAGTGAGCAGCCGGTGGACGCGCTGCGGAACATGGGCCTGCGGCGTGGGGCAGGGGCCGAACACACCCCGGTCCTCGTTGAGTTCGACCAGCGCGAGGGCGGTCGTCAGCCGGCCGAAGCGGCGCGAGGCCATGTCGTCCGCGGCGAGTTCGACCAGCCGGTGCATCTCGTCGCGGAACGCCGCGAACACCGGGACCTGCGGAAAGCCGTTGGCCAGCGCGGCCGAGGAGTGCAGCAGCCAGTCGTGCCGGGCCTGCGCGTGGCCCTGCTCGTGGGCGAGCACCGCGTCCAGCTGCCGTCCCTTGAGGCGGCGCAACGCGGCCGTGGTGATGACGAGTTGGGGCGCGGCCCCGGGCAGCCACCAGGCGTCGGGACGCTCGCCCTCAAGGACGACCAGTCGATCGCTGCTGGGCTCCTCGCCGGGCAACACCGGGGCGCGTACGAGGAGTTCGGCCCGCCGACGGCGGCTCCGGGTCCTGGCCCGGGTGATCTCGCGGGCCAGCATCGCGGCACTCCAGACACCGCCGAGCGCGAGTGCCACCGCGGTCGTCGCGGCCCAGGGTCCTCCGGCGAGCGCGTAGCTCTCCACGACGGCATGCGGGGCGGGGGCGAAGACATGACCGCGGACGGCCTGCCAGGCGCCCGCCGCGCTCAGCGTCATCGACAGGGCGCAGCACAGCAGAATGGCCATCACCACGCACTGCCACACCCACAGGGCGACCACCGGTTCGCGGTCCTGCCAGTCCGTCCGGGCGAGCAGCCGCGGAGCGAGGACGGCGGCCAGGGCGCCGAGCAGCAGCAGTGCCGCGGGGACCATCATGGCTGCAGCCTATGAGCGGGGCACCGCCGGCGGATACGGGCTGTCCCGGCAAGTGACGTACACCACGGTTTCGTAAAGCGGGCCCGGGGCCCGGGAGATGCCCGTTCGGAGCGCGAGATGCCGTCGGCCCGGAACCTGGGAAGCGTCGCCCCACAACGTGAGACGCGCCGGTTCAGAGTGTGAGAAGCATGGCCAGCATCCCGATGCCCATCGAGAGGCGGCACGCCCGCGCCAGCTCCAGCCGGTCGCCCCACCCGGCGGCCCGGACGCTCTCTCCGGGGCCGCCTCCTGCGACGGCGACCGGCATCAGGCGCGTGCCGGTCCACAGCACATACGCGGTGAAGTAGGCGAGGAGCACCCCCGTCAGCGCGGGAACCCCGGCGTGCGCCCCGCTCGCCATCACCGCCGCCATGTAGACCATCGCGAACGCGCCCACCAGATGGTGGAGATGGTGGGTGCTGCTCCGCGCGGCCCACAGGGCGCGCAGCGCGGCGGCCCCGAACACCGCCGCGTAGGCGACCCAGGCCCATCGCGGAGGCGCGAGCGCCGCCGCGGGCACGGCCATCGCGGCCATTCCGAACCCCATCAGCGCCTCACCGCCCGCGGTACGGCGCTGCTCCTCGATCCTGCTGCGCATCCGCAGCAGACAGTAGGCCCCGGTCGCCGCGCACAGCGCGACGAGCAGCCAGCCGGGTGACGCAGGACCGTGCACCGCGCACCTCCCCGCTCGACGGTGTCGAACAGTCCGCTCGAAGAGATGCCCGGACGGGGCGGAGCGCAAGCGAGCGCAAGGGTGTACACGGGGGAGCGTGCGGGAGTGCGGTCATCCTTCAGTATCTTTCACGAGTAAAACACCTGCTAATCTTATTGCCATGAGCAGTGCCGCCCCCAGCCCCACCC
>NZ_LIQZ01000514.1:0-1197 GCF_001418655.1 Streptomyces phaeochromogenes
ACCGAGGGTGGGTGGATGGGGTCTGCGGGATTCCATGGAGTGCACGACGGCGGGCGACGGTGTGTCAGTGTCGGTCATTAGTCTCCCGTTGTGGGCGAGATACAAGGCCAGGACGATGGGCGGCCGTCTTTTGCGTGGCGGGAGCTGCTGCAGTGCTGGAGCGACGAGTGGCTCGGTCCGGTGCGGCATGAGCAGGAACGCGTAGAACCGTTCCCCGACGAGGTACGCAGGGCCCGTTGGCTGGGTGCTGCCGGGGCCACCTGTGAGGAAGTCGGTGCGCTGGAGGGCCGCCTTGGTGTCACGCTGCCGATGAGCTATCGCCAGTTCCTGCTGACGAGCAACGGGTGGCTCAACACCACCCACGGCATCGACAGGATTTTGGCGGCCCACGAGGTGGGATGGACCCGGGNNACCTCGTCACCGGCTGGACCGGCGGATACGGTGATGCCGACTTCCGGGTCGACGACGACCAGTACTTCGTCTACGGCGAAGCCCAGGACCCGGTCTCGATCCGACCCGAGTACCTGCCACACACTTTGAAGATCAGTCACACGCCGGATGCCACGGACGTCTACCTTCTCAACCCGGGCGTGGTCACCTCGGACGGTGAGTGGGAGGCCTGGTATCTCGCCCACTGGCTGCCAGGCGCGGTCCGCTACCGGTCTTTCTGGGACCTGATGAACGACGAGTACAGAAGCTTCCGCGACGAGCGGTAACCCGGGCACGACAGCGACTCACCTGCAAACGGCGCCCCGGACGTGGGTCTGGGGGTGGCCCAACGGCTGTGGAACGCTGGGACGATGATCACTGGTGCACCGGATGACGCGGAAACCCTTGCCGTCGGGGCCCTTGAGTGGCTGCTGAAGGCTGCCCGGGATGTCGACGACGGCTTGACCTGGCCGAACACTCTCGCCGATGGCGAGTTCAACCCGACGCTGTACAACGGGACTTCGGGAGTGCTGCCGGCCCTCCTCGACGCATGGCGGTACTTCGCCGATGACCGCTACGCGGACGCGGCCCTGCGTGCTGCCCGCAGTGTCGCTGACGCGGTCGACGACTGGGAGGACAGCGGCCTGTACACGGGAGTGGCCGGGATGGCTGTCGCGCTACAGGGTGTGCACCGCGTGCTCGGCGACACCGCGGCAGGGGCGTCCGCCGAACGAGCCCTGGACGTCTTGCGGTCCCGCTACGACGGCG
>NZ_LIQZ01000514.1:1222-2055 GCF_001418655.1 Streptomyces phaeochromogenes
ACCTCGCCCAGCTCGCCGTCGACCGCTACCCGCGCACTGCCGAACCCAGCGCCTGCGGCGTTCAGTGGGAGATACGGGCCGGGGCGGTACCGCGCCTGCACCACATATCGCACGGCACCCTTGGCATCGTCTACGCGCTCGCCGCCGTAGGCCGGGCCGCCGACCGCCCCGATCTCGTCGACCTCGCACTGGCCGGCGCCGCCGATGTCGTCTCCCGCGACGAAGCCGGCCCGGAAGGGTTCCTCGTCGCGCACTCCGACCCGCAACAGCAACACGAAAAGATCGAACGCCACAACTACGGCTGGTGCCACGGCCCGGCCGGCGACGCCCAGGTGTTCCGCCTGCTGAGCCAAGTCCTGCCCGACGACCCTGGATGGGCCCACCTCGCCGACCGCTGCTGGCGCACCGTCGTCGGCTCCGGGCTTCCGCGACGACCTCGTCCCGGCTTCTGGGACAACAACGGCCGCTGCTGCGGCACCGCCGGGGTCCTGGCCCTCGCCTGCGACCGCCAGGTCGAACGCGGTGACGGCAGCGACTTCGCCGACGTCCTCGTCGCCGACCTCGCGGCCCGCGCGAGGACCGATGGCGACGGCGTCCGCTGGTCCAACCTTGAACACCGTGAGACGCCCAGTGACCTTGCCCCCGCCACCGGCTGGGCCATGGGCAACGCGGGCATCATCCGTGAACTCCTTCGCCACGCCCGCATCACCGCAAACCGCGACCCAAGGTACGCGGTCCCCTTCCCGGACCACCCGCCCACCGGTTGAACAGCATCCGACCTCCGGGATCGGAAACTTCGGGCGCAGCCCGGCCTTTTTAGGGGCGCGGGGAAC
>NZ_LIQZ01000515.1 GCF_001418655.1 Streptomyces phaeochromogenes
GTCGTACGGTCCTTCGCCGCCGTACCGGCTCGGCCGTGCCGCCCTGTCGGCGGGCGGTGTCAGCCCAGCAGGCCGCCCACGAGCCCGGAGCCACCGCCGGAGCCGGAGCCGCCACCGCTGCCGCCCGTGCTCCCGCCGGAGCCGGAGCCGCCGCCACTGCCCGAGCCGCCGCCCGAGCCCGTACCGCCGGTGGTGCCGCCCGAGGAGGACGGACCGGCGCTGGTGCTGGGGGCCTGCGGCGGGGCCGACTGCTGGGGCGGGGCCTGACCGCTGCCCTGCGTCTGGCTGGGCTGTCCGGCACCGGCGCCCGCGGTCTCGCGGGCCGCGCCCGGTGTGGTCGCCGCGCCCGAGGGACTCGCGGAAGTGGCGCCCTGGGTGGGCGAGTTGGCCGCCGAGGGGCTCTCCTTGTGCCGGCGCTTGCCGGGCTCGTCCGGGAGCGGGGAGCCGGGCAGTTCGTTGCGGGGGGCCTCGCCGGGTCCGGGGACGACCACGCGGTCGGCGTCGCGGACGGCGCCGCCGAGCAACGAGCCGATGAGCAGGGTGAGTCCGACGACGATGGTCGTGACGACCGCGCCCCGGCGCAGGACGCGGCTGCGCAGCTCCCAGATGTCGGTGCGCGGCCCGAGCGTGCGCCAGGCCTCGCCGGCGAGGCGGCCGTCGATGGAGTAGACGGGGGCGCCCGCGATGATCAGCGGGGACCAGGCGGCGAGGTAGATGATGTCCGGCGCGTCGTAGGCGGGGACGGACTTCCAGCTGACGGTGAGGAGCAGCGCCGCCGACAGCAGTGCGCCGACGACCGCGGCGACCCGCTGCCACAGGCCGAGCACCGTCAGGACGCCGACGATGACCTGGAAGAAGGCGATGAGGAGTCCGGCACCGACGGGGTGTTCGAGGGCGAACTGGCGCAGTGGCTCGGCGAGTTCCCAGGGGTGCAGGGAGTTGAGCCACTTGACCATGGAGCCGCGCTTGCCGCCGTCGAAGTAGACGGGGTCGCAGAGCTTGCCCATGCCGGCGTAGATGGAGATGAAGCCGAGGAAGACGCGCAGCGGGAGCAGGACGACGCCGAGGTTCATCCGGCGGCCGGGGTAGTACCCGTGGCGCACGGGGGCGGCGCCGTGCCGCTTGAGCGCGCCGTCGTCCTCGTCCCGGTACTCGTCACCGTCGTAGGAGTCGTCCTCGAACTCGCCGTCCGCGTACGGGCGTTCGTCGATCTCCTCGTACGCGCTGCCCGCGCTGCGCATCTGCGGCAGGAGGCGGGTCTCGGGGCCGCGGACGGTCGGTGTCTCGACGGTGGCGTCGACGTCGAACCCGGGGGGTCCGCCCTCGCCGACGCGCGGGATGACCTGGGTCGCACCGCCGTCGCCGGCGGGCGCCTCTGCGCCGTGCCGCAGACTCGTGCTCCGCACCGCCTGCAACAGCCGGGTGGCGCCGGTGTCGTCGGGGGCGGACTTCCCGCTCCAGACGACGGGCGCGCGGCGGCGGGTGCCTGCGGTGGTTCCGACGACGGGGATGCGCGCGGTGTCCTCGCCCGAGCTCAAGTGCCGCGCGGCGCGCGGGGACTGGCCCCGCGGGGCGGAGTTCAGCTGCACGCGGAAGCTCGCATGATTGACGATGACCTGCGCCGGATCGCTCGGCACCTTCACCATGCTCAGCGCGGGAGCGTCGTCGAATCCCAACGAGCGGTCCCCCGTGGGTGTGCGGGGTGTTCTGGTGTCCACACTCATCTAACCGAGTGACGTGTGTTTAGGACACTGCTTTGACCGGCCCGATCTGTCCGGACCCCGTCAAGATCAAACAGCAGCGCCCGGCACCGCGTCCAAGGACGCAGAACCGGGCCCCGTAAGGGGCGCGGGGAACTGCGGGATCAGCCCCCACGCACCCGCGGATCACCACGCCCCGGCGTCGGCCGGGCCCGTACTAGGCCCGCTTCCGCGCGGCCTCGTACAGCACAACTCCCGCAGCCACACCCGCGTTCAGCGACTCCGTGCCGCCCGGCATCGGAATCCGCACCCTGAAGTCACAGGTCTCACCGACGAGTCGGGAGAGCCCCTTGCCCTCGCTGCCGACGACGATGACGACGGGACCGCCGAGGGCCTCCAGGTCACCGACCTCGGCCTCCCCGTCCGCGGCGAGCCCGACCACGACGAGGCCGGCCTTCTTGTACGCCTCGAGCGCCCGGGTCAGATTGGACGCGCGGGCGACGGGCGTACGGGCCGCGGCGCCCGCGGACGTCTTCCACGCACCGGCGGTCATCCCGGCCGCACGGCGCTCGGGCACGACGACACCGTGGCCGCCGAACGCGGAGACGGACCGGACGACGGCACCGAGGTTGCGCGGGTCGGTCACGCCGTCGAGCGCGACGATCAGCGGGTCCTTGCCCTCGTCGTACGCGGCAGCCGCGAGGTCCTCCGGGTGCGCGTACTCGTACGGCGGGACCTGGAGGACGAGCCCCTGGTGGTTGAGGCCGTTGGTCATGCGGTCGAGCTCGGGGCGGGGGGCCTCCATGAGGTGGATGCCGCCGCGGTCAGCGGCGAGCTGGAGCGCCTCGCGCACCCGCTCGTCGTTGTCGATGAACTGCTGGACGTAGAGCATCGACGCCGGGACGCCCTCGCGCAGCGCCTCGACGACGGAGTTGCGCCCGACGACCATCTCGGACGTGCCCTTGCCGCCCCGGCCGCCGCGCGGCGACGGGCGGCGCACGGTCTGCTTCGCGTTGGCCTTGGCGACGGCGTTGGCGATGCGGTTCTTCTTGTGCTTCTTGCGCGCTTCGGCGGGCGGGGTCGGGCCCTTGCCTTCCAGGCCCCGGCGTCGCTGGCCGCCACTGCCGACCTGCGCGCCCTTCTTGCCGGACATGCGGCGGTTGTTAGCGGCCATGACCTACCTGTCTGTGTGAAGGCGTACGTGCGTACGTCTGTCGTGTATGCGTCTGTGAAATGTCGTGCGTCTACGAGTGTGCCGCCCGGACACCCGAGCGGCACAATCGATCAAGGAAAAGCTCAGCGCGGGCCGAGTGTCCAGCGCGGTCCCTGGGGGCCGTCCTCGATCACGAGCCCGGACTGGTTGAGCTGGTCACGGATGGCGTCGGCGGTGGCCCAGTCCTTGCGGGTGCGGGCGGACTCGCGCTGCTGCAGCACCAGCCGTACGAGCGTGTCGACGACTCCGTGGAGGTCCTCGCCGCGGTCGCTCTCGCCCGCCCAGTGCGGGTCGAGCGGGTCGAGTCCGAGGACGCCGAGCATGGCGCGGACCTCGGCCAGCCGTGCGACCGCGGCTTCCTTGTCGTCGGCGGCCAGCGCGCTGTTGCCCTGGCGGACCGTGGTGTGCACGACGGCGAGGGCCCCCGGGACGCCCAGGTCGTCGTCCATCGCCTCGGCGAAGGCCGGCGGGACCTCGGCCGCGGGCTCGACGGCTCCGGCCTTCTCCACCACCCGCTGCACGAAGCCCTCGATCCGCGCGAACGCGGACTCGGCCTCGCGCAGTGCTTCCTCGCTGTACTCGATGGTGGAGCGGTAGTGCGGGGTGCCGAGGTAGTAGCGCAGCACGATGGGCCGCCACGCCTTGACCATCTCGCTCACGAGTACGGAGTTGCCGAGCGACTTGGACATCTTCTCGCCGCTCATGGTGACCCACGAGTTGTGCACCCAGTAGTGCGCGAACTCGTCGCCGAAGCCCCTGGCCTGGGCGATCTCGTTCTCGTGGTGCGGGAAGATCAGGTCGATGCCGCCGCCGTGGATGTCGAAGACGGGGCCCAGGTACTTGTGGGCCATGGCGCTGCACTCCAGGTGCCAGCCGGGCCGGCCCCGGCCCCAGGGCGTCTCCCAGCTCGGCTCGCCGGGCTTGACGGCCTTCCACATCGCGAAGTCCCGCGGGTCCCGCTTCCCGGTCTCGCCCTCCCCGGCGGGCTGGCGCAGCTCGTCCAGGTCCTGGTTGGACAGCGAGAGATAGCCGGGCAGGGAGCGCACGTCGAAGTACACGTTCCCCTCGGCCTCGTACGCGTGCCCGCGCTCGATGAGCGTGCGCATCATCTCGACCATCTCGGTGATGTGGCCGGTCGCGCGCGGCTCGTACGTCGGCGGGAGGCAGCCCAGGGCCGTGTATCCGTCGTTGAACGCCCGCTCGTTCTCGTAACCGATCGACCACCACGGCCTGTTCTGCTCGGCGGCCTTCCAGATGATCTTGTCGTCGATGTCGGTGACATTCCGGATGAACGTCACGTCATAGCCGCGGTGCTCGAACCAGCGGCGCATGATGTCGAAGTTGAGGCCGGACCTGATGTGCCCGATGTGCGGGGCCGCCTGCACGGTGGCGCCACAGAGGTAGATCGAGACACAACCCGGCGTGATCGGGGTGAAGTCACGGATCTGCCGGGCGCTGGTGTCGTACAGGCGAATAGTCACCCCTCCAGGGTAGTGGGCGACGACCAGTGCCCCGAGACCCTTCCGACACATGGCTCACGATTCGTGACATCCGCGTCCCGGGCATCCCGCCCATTCGTTTTTCGCCCCCGCCGCCCCTACCCATTCCCGTCCCTTTTCAGGGGCTCCGCCCCCGAACCCCCGCTCCTCAAACGCCGGAGGGGCTGAAGATTGCGCGGC
>NZ_LIQZ01000516.1 GCF_001418655.1 Streptomyces phaeochromogenes
GACGCCCCGGAGGCCTCCGGGAACCGCCTGCGCAAGGAACTTCCCGAAGAGGTTCGGGCGCAGGAGGCGCGGGCCGAGGAGGACGCGGAGTCGCCGGACGCCGAGGCGGAACCGCGCAAGCCGGTTCTGACCGGCCGGCAGCGGCTGGTGAAGGGGCTGTGGCCGCCGCGCGTGTCGCGTGCGCAGTTCATCGTGGCCCTCCTGCTGTTCGGCCTCGGCTTCGGCCTCGCCGTCCAGGTGGCGTCCAACAGCGACAGCGACGGCGCCCTCCGCGGCGCGCGTCAGGAGGATCTCGTACGCATCCTCGATGAACTGGACGACCGTACGCAGCGTCTGGAAGAGGAGAAGCAGGGGCTGGAGGATCAGCGCACCGAGCTGGAGAACAGTTCGGACCAGGCCGAGGAGGCCCGCAAGCAGACGGTCGAGAAGGAGAAGCAACTCGGCATCCTTGCGGGCACCGTGGCGGCGCAGGGCCCCGGCATCACGCTGACCATCGAGGACGAGAAGGGGACGGTCGAGGCCGACATGCTGCTCGACGCGATCCAGGAGCTGCGTGCCGCCGGAGCGGAGGCGATCCAGGTCAACGGCGTACGGGTCGTCGCGGGCACCTATCTGACGGATGTGAGTGACGGAGTCGCCGTCGACGGGAACAAGATCAGCGCCCCCTATCGTTTCAAGGTCATCGGCAAGCCTCAGGACCTCGAACCGGCGCTCAACATCCCGGGCGGAGTGGTGCAGACTTTGGAGAAGGAGCAGGCCACTGTCACGGTGGAACGATCGGACAAGATCATCGTGGACGCCTTGCGACCGGCGAAGCGGCCTGACTACGCTCGGTCGTCCTCCCAGTGAACAGGGGGCGCTTGGGGGCAGCTCCTCGAGGGCATGAGGTTGCGGGGGGTCGGCGCACCGAATGGGTGGTGCGTGGTGGAAACTGTCTGGTGGATACGGACGTTGTGAGGGTGTCCGGCTCGGCCGGTGTGTGCAATCAGGGTTCGTCCTGCCCCACGGGCGGGTCTGTTTCGGTCAAGGGGAATCGCCCGTGAAGTTGTTTTCGAAGTTGTTCGGCAAGAGCGCGCGAGAGGGCAGCGACAACGCGACTGCCCGCCATCGTGCACCGCGCCCCGCGGAGGGCGAGGACCAGGGGGACCGCCCCCTGTTCCGCGATCAGGTCGGTGGTCCTGGTGGCGACATTTCCGGTGGTCAGGGCGCGCCGTCTGTTGACCCTGCCCAGTCGGGACGCATAGGTTTCGGCTCCGACCCGTATGCGTCCAACGCCCCCACGGGGCAGCCGCGGCAGGAGGATCCGTCGATGTCGGCCCTGGTGTGTACGAGGTGCGGTAACCGCAACGCGGAGGCGAGTCGCTTCTGCTCCAACTGCGGTGCTCCGTTGCGGGCCGGGGCGACCCCCGAGCGCCCGTCGGAGACCACCTCGACGATCTCCATCTCGGGCCTTGAGGCCTACGACGCCGAGGTCACCGGCCAGACGCAGATGCCGATGCTCTCGCCCGAGGCGCAGGCCGCCGTGGACGCGTTGCCGCTCGGCTCGGCGCTCCTGGTGGTGCGCCGCGGGCCCAACTCGGGCAGCCGCTTCCTGCTGGACGGCGAGCTGACCACCGCCGGCCGTCATCCGCAGAGCGACATCTTCCTGGACGACGTGACCGTGTCGCGCCGCCATGTGGAGTTCCGGCGCGTTTCCGACGGCTCGTTCACGGTGGCGGACGTAGGCAGCCTCAACGGCACGTACGTCAACCGGGAGCGGATCGACTCGGTCCCGCTGTCGAACGGCGACGAGGTGCAGATCGGCAAGTACCGGCTGGTCTTCTACGCGAGCCAGCGGGGTATCTGACCCGCCCCCGGACCCGGTCCGGGGGGACCCTCAGGAAGGTCCATGCTTCGAACACCGAGCGGCGGTGTCGGCCACGGCACCGCCGCCATGGACAACGGACTGATGAGCATCGGCACGGTGCTCAATGTGCTGCGCGACGAGTTCCCCGAAGTCACCATCTCCAAGATCCGTTTCCTGGAGTCGGAGGGGCTCATCGAGCCGCAGCGGACCCCGTCGGGGTACCGGAAGTTCAGCCCGGGAGACGTCGAGCGCCTCGGACACGTCCTGAGGATGCAGCGGGACCACTATCTGCCCCTGAAGGTGATCCGCGAGCATCTGGACGCCGTGGAGCGCGGTGAGGCGCTGCCGTTGCCGTCCGTGGGGCGCCAGCGCGACGGTGAGGCGCTCTGCGAGTCCGAAGGGCCGACAGTGGCCCGGATCGGGCGTGCCGAGCTGCTGGCCGCCGTGGAGATCGGCGAGCAGGAGCTGGAGGAGTGGGAGTCGTACGGGCTCATCACACCGCTGCCCGAGGGGGTCTACGACGCCGAGGCGGTGACCGTGGCCGGTCTCGTGGTGGAACTGGGGCGGTTCGGTATCGAGCCGCGCCATCTGCGTGCCGTGAAGGCCGCCGCCGACCGTGAGGCAGGCCTTGTCGACCAGGTCGTGGCCCCGCTGCGGCGACACCGCAATCCGCAGACCAGGGCGCACGCGGAGGCGCAGACCAAGGAGCTGGCGGGGCTCGCGGTGAAGCTGCACGCCGCGCTGGTGCAGTCCGCGCTCGG
The DNA here is from genome assembly GCF_001418655.1 of Streptomyces phaeochromogenes. Taxonomy (GTDB): domain Bacteria; phylum Actinomycetota; class Actinomycetes; order Streptomycetales; family Streptomycetaceae; genus Streptomyces; species Streptomyces phaeochromogenes. The sequence goes on from NZ_LIQZ01000516.1 coordinate 2,608, forward strand.
GGTGCGGCTGCCCTGACCCGGTGGGCCGCGTGGAACGCGGGATCGGGCGCCCAATCCGTGCCCGACTACCCAAAGATGCCGGGCACGGCCTAGGGTTGCTGTGTGAACGAGCTCGACGTCGTAGGTGTCCGGGTCGAAATGCCCTCCAACCAACCGATCGTGCTCCTGCGTGAAGTGGGAGGCGACCGTTACCTCCCCATCTGGATCGGGCCGGGGGAGGCGACGGCGATCGCCTTCGCACAGCAGGGCATGGCCCCCGCGCGACCGCTGACCCACGACCTGTTCAAGGACGTGCTGGAGGCCGTCGGCCAGGAGCTCACCGAGGTGCGCATCACGGACCTGCGGGAGGGCGTCTTCTATGCGGAGCTGGTGTTCGCCAGCGGGGTCGAGGTCAGCGCCCGGCCGTCCGACGCCATAGCGCTCGCGCTGCGCACCGGGACGCCGATCTACGGCAGCGACGGGGTGCTGGACGACGCCGGTATCGCGATCCCGGACGAGCAGGAGGACGAGGTGGAGAAGTTCCGCGAGTTCCTCGACCAGATCTCGCCCGAGGACTTCGGGACCAACAGCCAGTGAGCGCCCCGTCCGGGCTCCGGTGACCCTCCGGGACCGCCGGACGACAGGCCGTGCGGCGGTTGTCCGGAGAGTATTCGGCTAGCCTTTCCCCGCGGTGGGACACGGGAAACCACTCCTAGGGTGATTATCACTCGGCGTGCCGAGTGTGGCGGTCGTTGACGCACCCCTGGTGGCTGCCTACCTTCGAGAAGGCAGGTCAAGGACGGAGGTCGGCGTGAGAAGCAGCGGCGACGGTACGGCTGGGGGTGCCCCCGGACCCGGTCTGGGGGAGAGCAGCCCGTACCCGCTTCACAGCAGCGCGGCCGATCACGTACAGCGGCCGACAGCGGTGCCCGAGGACGGCGAGGTGGCGTCCGAGGAGGTCGGTTATCGGGGGCCCACGGCCTGCGCGGCCGCGGGCATCACCTACCGGCAGCTGGACTACTGGGCCAGAACCGGCTTGGTCGAGCCGAGCGTGCGGGCCGCCTACGGGTCGGGGACGCAGCGGCTCTACAGCTTCCGGGACGTCGTCGTCCTGAAGATCGTCAAGCGGTTCCTCGACACCGGGGTCTCGCTGCAGAACATCCGCACCACGGTCCAGCACCTGCGTGAGCGCGGGTTCCGGGATCTGGAGCGGATGACGCTGATGAGCGACGGTGCGACGGTCTACGAGTGCTCCTCGCCCGACGAGGTCCACGCGCTCCTCCAGGGCGGCCAGGGCATCTTCGGGATCGCGGTGGGCGTGGTCTGGCGGGACGTCGAGAGCGCCCTCTCACAGCTGCACGGGGAGCGGGTCGACACGGGCGAGACCCTTGTCCGGCCCAATCCGGCGGACGAGCTGGCGCGGCGGCGTAATCGCGCGGTCTGAGCCGGGGGGCGGGGTCTGAGCCTTGCGGCTCGGACCTGTCTGGGCCTTCTTGTCCTGCCGCCTGCCGCCTGCCGCTCGGCGCGTGGCGTGCGGGCGGTTCGGCTTCGTGGCGGTCCACAGGTCGTGCCGGGGCATTGTCAGTGGCGTAGGGCAGCATCGGACATGTGAGAACCGCGCCCACGATCCTGCATCTCGACATGGATGCCTTCTACGCCTCGGCGGAGCAGGCGGCCAAGCCGAGCCTGCGCGGGAAAGCGGTCATCGTGGGCGGGCTCGGGCCGCGGGGCGTGGTGGCCACCTGCTCGTACGAGGCACGGGTCTTCGGGGTGCATTCGGCGATGCCCATGGCGCAGGCCCGCCGGCTGGCGCCGAACGCCGCGTATCTCGTACCGCGCTTCGGGTTGTACCGGGAGATCAGCGAGCAGGTGATGGGTCTGCTGCGGGAGCTGTCGCCCCTGGTGGAGCCGTTGAGCCTGGACGAGGCGTTCGTGGACCTGGAGGCCGGGCAGACGGCCTGGGACGCGGAGTCGGCGCGGCTGACCGGGGTGAAGCTGCGTGGCGACATCCGGGCCGTCACCGGGCTGACCGGGTCCGTGGGGCTCGCCGCGTCCAAGATGCTCGCGAAGATCGCCTCCGAGCAGGCCAAGCCGGACGGGCTGGTGCTGATAGAGCCGGGCACCGAGCGGGAGCTGCTCGCCCCCATGTCCGTGCGCACGCTGCCGGGTGTGGGGCCCGCCACGGGGGACCATCTGCGGCGGGCCGGGATCACCACGGTCGGGGAGATCGCCGAGGCGGGCGAGGACGAGCTCGTACGGCTCCTGGGGAAGGCCCACGGGGGCGCGCTGTACGCCATGGCGCTCGCGCACGACGTGCGGCCCGTGGTGGCCGAGCGGGACACCAAGTCGGTGTCCGTCGAGGACACGTACGACGTGGACATCCACGACCGGGTGCGGGTGCGAATGGAGGTCCAGCGGCTCGCCGACCGGTGTGTGCGGCGGTTGCGGGGTGCACATCTGTCGGGGCGGACCATCGTGCTGAAGGTCCGGCGGTACGACTTCTCGACGCTGACCCGGTCCGAGACGCTCAGGGGGCCCACGGACGACCCCGCGGTGGTGCGGGAGGCCGCGGCGCGGTTGCTGGAGTCCGTGGACACCACGGGCGGCGTACGGCTTCTGGGGGTGGGGGTCTCGGGGCTCGCCGACTACACGCAGGAGGATCTCTTCGCCCAGGCCCGGACGGCTGCCGCCGCTGCCTCCGCCGAGGAGCTTGAGCAGGCGGAGCAGGAAGAGACCGAGGAGGCTGTCGAGGAGCCGGTGCCTCCTGCGGAGCGGCGGTGGCATGCGGGGCACGATGTGCGGCATGCGGAGTTCGGGCACGGGTGGGTGCAGGGG
>NZ_LIQZ01000517.1 GCF_001418655.1 Streptomyces phaeochromogenes
GAGTACGTCCACTACGCGGCCGGTAACCCGGCACAACGCCCCCGACTCGCCGCGTAGAAACAGTCCGGCACAGGAAGCAAACAGACACGCCTTGAAGGTGGCCACGAGAAGCCGTACCCCAGATGATCGAAGTCCTTTCCGCCCGCCGGCCCGTCCCGCACGCCGCCTGCGGGAACAGTCAGGCCGCGTGGCAGAGCGCCGTGGCGTCGGCCGGGGTCGAGGTGTGGACCACGGTCGCGCGCACGGAACGTGCTGTGGTTGCGGCCGACGAGCGGTTCCGCGCGAAGACCACAAGGCGCAGCACNNCGGTTCGCGCGCCCGCCCCCACCGAAGGTGAAGCGGGCATGCAGCTCGGTGGCGATGATCGTGGAGACCACGGTGATCAGGGCGTTGGCCAGGGTCCAGGGTATCCAGCAGGCGAGGGCCGCCACAGCGAAGCCGGAGGCGACCCCCACCCCGCCGCCGCAGAGCACGAAGCGCGCGAAGGCAGTGAAGGTGCCGGGTGCCGCCTGCTGCCTCTGCACTGTCTCCATGATCTGCCCCCTGATCGCCCACTCCACGTAACGCATCCCCTCGGCCGCGGGACCGAGGAGCACGCCATCAATGGTGCCATCATGGCACACACGTGGTGCCATTACGAGCCACTTGCGGTGCCATCGATGGCGCCAATGGCGTCACGGCACGGCGGAAGTCGCGAATATGCAGGTCTGCGGCCCAGGGGAGCCTCTTCACTCCTGCGGCCCCGCCGCGCCTCACCCATGATGGAAACGATTGCCCGCTCCGACGCTCCGAGGGGAGGCTCCATGGCCGACCATGCGACCCAACCGCATCCTGACGACCAGCCCGTACCCGTGGTCGACTGCGCCCTGTACAAGCACGGCAAGCGCCGCGCGGGAACCCTGCCGCTGACAGAAGCCATGGACACCGCCCGTACCAGCCCCGACAGCTTCGTGTGGATCGGACTGCGAGAGCCCACCACCGACCAGCTCAAAGTGGTGGCCGACGCCTTTGGCCTGCATCCGCTCGCGGTGGAGGACGCGGTCCACGCCCATCAGCGCCCGAAGCTCGAACGCTACGACGACAGCCTGTTCCTCGTCCTGAAGACCGTCGTCTACGTCGAGCACGACCGCCTCACGCCCACCAGCGAAGTCGTCTCCACCGGGGAGATCATGATCTTCGCAGGCCGTGATTTCGCTGTGGTCGTCGGGCACGGCGACTCCCCGGACCTCCTAGTCGTACGCCGACAGCTCGAAACCCAGCCGGAGCTGCTGGCCCACGGTCCGGCCGCCGTCGTACACGCCATCGCCGACACGGTCGTCGACCAGCACCTGGACGTGGTCCGCGCCATCGAAACGGATGTCGAACAGGTGGAGGCCGGCGTCTTCTCGCCGGAACGCACCGACGACTCGGGGCGTATCTACCAACTCAAGCGGGAGGTCCTGGAGC
>NZ_LIQZ01000518.1 GCF_001418655.1 Streptomyces phaeochromogenes
GGGCTCCGCCCCCGAACCCCCAAAAGACTGCGCAGTTCCCCGCGCCCCTAGGTATTTAGGGGCGCGGGGAACTGCGCGGCCAGCAACAGCCGACCTCCACCCGACAACCCACCCCACGGGGCACGGGGTCTGGGGCGAAGCCCCAGGGGACGGGAATGGGTAAGGGCGGCGGGGGCGGAATCACGCCTCGGTGGACACCACGCACGCCCCCTTGCGCCACCACTCCGGCAGCAGCGCGAGCGCCTCGTCGCCCAGGGGGTTCACCCCGGGCCCGGCGGCCAGGGAGTGGGCGACCAGGACGTGGAGGCACTTCACCCGGTCCGGCATACCGCCCGCGCTCGGAAAGCCTTCGAGCACCTCGATGGAGTCGCGCCGGGCGATGTAGTCCTCGTGCGCCGCACGATATGCGGCCGCCAACTCCGGATCCGTGGCGAGCCGGTCCGTCATCTCCTTCATGACCCCGTTCGCCTCCAGCGTCCCGATCGCGGAGGCCGCCCGCGGACATGTCAGGTAGTACGTCGTCGGGAAGGGAGTCCCGTCCGGGAGACGGGGAGCCGTCTCGACGACGTCCGGCTGCCCGCACGGACAGCGGTGCGCGATCGCGCGCAACCCGCGCGGCGGCCGTCCGAGCTGCTGCTTGAAGGCCTCGACGTCCGCGTCGGTGGGCTCGGTGCGCGGGGTGGGCGGCGGGGGCGTTTGCATGCCTGTGGGTAAGTCTCTCTAGTCAGTTCTCTGAGTGGATCACCGGCGAATCACCGGCTGGATCACCTGTCGGGTCACCCGTCGGCGGCGTCTGCCTTGTCGACGCCGTCCCAGACGTTGGCGTACCAGGCCCGGTCGGCCGCCGTCTGATCCGTACGCGTCTTCTTCGCCGCGTCGGGGTCGATCACGATGTAGCCGGTCTCGCCCGGCATCACGTAGTGCAGCCGCTCCCGGATGCGCTGCTCGGCGTACGCGTCGTCCTGCCACCGCGCCTTGAGGTCGCGGAGCTGCTCGACGCGCTGCCGGGCCTGTTCCCGCTCGCGCTGGAGGTCAGCGACCTCGGCGCGCTGGGAGACGTACTGCCTTATGGGATAGGCGAGGGCCACCACGAGCGTGCACAGGACGAGGGCGAGTAGTGCCGCCCGGCCGGTCAGCCGTGAGCGGCGGGCCTGCCGCTTGGTCTGCGATCGGTAGACACGGGCGGCGGTCTGCTCACCGAGCAGCCGCAGCCTGGTCGAGGTGGAGAACCGGTCGCGGTCCTTCACGGCCATCTGTCCCGCCTCCCCGGTACAAACCCGTCGAGCACATCGCGTACATCGAGCCCGTCGAGCCCATCACGTGCGTACGTCCCCGCACACGGTACGGGACCGAGTACGGGGACGTACGTACGACGGGGCTGTCACCCCGGCCGAAGGGCTGCGCTCAGCCCTTGAAGCGCGGGAAGGCCGAACGGCCCGCGTACACCGCCGCGTCGTCGAGGATCTCCTCGATGCGCAGCAGCTGGTTGTACTTGGCGACACGGTCCGAGCGGGCCGGGGCGCCGGTCTTGATCTGGCCGCAGTTCACCGCGACGGCGAGGTCGGCGATGGTGACGTCCTCGGTCTCGCCGGAGCGGTGGGACATCATGCACTTGAAGCCGTTGCGCTGGGCCATCTCGACGGCGTCCAGGGTCTCGGTCAGCGAGCCGATCTGGTTGACCTTGACGAGCAGGGCGTTGGCGGAGCCCTCCTCGATGCCGCGGGCGAGGCGCTCGGGGTTGGTGACGAAGAGGTCGTCGCCGACGATCTGGACCTTGTCGCCCAGCTTCTCGGTGATGACGTTCCAGCCGGCCCAGTCGTCCTCGTACAGCGGGTCCTCGATGGAGACGAGCGGGTAGGCCGCGACGAGCTCCTCGTAGTACTCCGTCATCTCGGCGGCGGAGCGCTCCTTGCCCTCGAAGAGGTACTTGCCGTCCTTGTAGAACTCGGAGGCGGCGACGTCGAGCGCGAGGGCGACCTGCTGGCCGGGGATGTAACCGGCCTCCTTGATCGCGTCGAGGATCAGGTCCAGGGCCTCGCGGTTGGAGCCGAGGTTCGGGGCGAAGCCGCCCTCGTCGCCGAGGCCGGTGGACAGGCCGCGGCTCTTCAGGACCTTCTTGAGGGTGTGGTAGACCTCGGCGCCCCAGCGCACGGCCTCGGAGAAGGACTCCGCGCCGATCGGGGCGATCATGAACTCCTGGATGTCGACGTTGGAGTCGGCGTGCGACCCACCGTTGAGGATGTTCATCATCGGGACCGGCAGCAGGTGCGCGTTGGGTCCGCCCAGGTAGCGGAAGAGGGGGAGGTCGGACGCCTCGGACGCGGCGTGGGCGACGGCGAGCGAGACGCCGAGGATGGCGTTGGCGCCGAGCGAGCCCTTGTTGTCGGTGGCGTCCAGGTCGATCATGGCCTGGTCGATGAGGCGCTGCTCGGTGGCGTCGTAGCCGACGAGCTCCGGGCCGAGCTGCTCGATGACGGCGAGGACGGCCTTCTCGACACCCTTGCCGAGGTAGCGGTTGGGGTCTCCGTCACGGAGCTCAACAGCCTCGAAGGCACCTGTGGAGGCGCCGGACGGAACGGCGGCACGACCCGTGCTGCCGTCGTCGAGGCCGACCTCGACCTCGACCGTGGGGTTGCCTCGGGAGTCCAGGATTTCCCGGGCTACGACGACGTCGATGGACGGCACGAGCATCTCCTTCTGGGATGTGACGCAAGCTGTCCGGGCCGAGGGCCCGGTTGGGTGCGGACCTGTGGTGGCCCCGCGGCATGAGCCTAACCGGCTGCCGGGGTTCGGCCAGCCCTCGACCGCCTCCTGGACAGAACCGAGAGTAAATTGTTTCCGAACGGAACAAAGCGAGCGGGAAGCGCGGGGGCAGCGCGGGAAAGAAAAAGCCCCGCCCCGGTGCGTACGGGGGAACACGCACCGGAGCGGGGAGCCCGTGGGGGACGGGGGTGGCCCTCACGAGGCCTCCACTATGGGGGACACGGATGTGAGGGCGCTGTGGTTCAGCCGCAATCCGAATATGAACCCGGAGGTTCGGAGTCCGGAGATCCGGCCGAGGCTGAGCGGCCAAGGCCTCGGCCGGGGCGCGGCTGACCGAAGGTCAGCGGTGTCAGCTGAGGTGCAGCTGCTGGCCCGGGAAGATGAAGTCGGCGTCGTCGACGATGTCGTCGTTCAGCTTGTACAGCTTCGCCCAGCCGCCCTTGACGTTCTTCTTCTCGGCGATCTCGCTGAGGGTGTCACCCTTGACGACCTTGTACTCGCCGTCGCCCTTCTCGACCTTCTTGCCGGTCGGGGTCTCGACGGTCTTCTTCGCGGTCGAGCGCTCCTGGGAACGCGAGGCGCGCTCCTCGGAGGACTTGGTGCTCTGCTGCTGAGACTGCGAGGTGCTCTGGCCGGAGTTGCCCGAGTTCGAGGGAGCCGGCGCGCCACCGGTCGAGGCGCCGGACAGGCCCACGCCACAGCTCGGCCAGGCACCCTTGCCCTGGCCCGCGAGGACCTTCTCGGCGACGGCTATCTGCTGGGCCTTGGAGGCCTGGTTGGCGGTGGAGGCGTATGCCGAGCCGCCGTACGCGGCCCAGGTGGAGGCCGAGAACTGCAGGCCGCCGTAGTAGCCGTTGCCGGTGTTGATCGACCAGTTGCCGCCGGACTCGCACTGGGCGACGGCGTCCCACTCGGAAGCGGTGGCGGCGGAGGCTCCCGTGGCGCCCATCAGCGGGACGGCGACGGCCGCGGTGGTGACACCGGCGAGCGTGGCGATACGGGTGGCCTTGGACGGGCGGCGGTGCTTGCCCTTGCCGGAAAGCAGCATGAAGTGATCCCCTCACCGACGCCTGCGAGGTGAGCTGTCGGGTTCGGGCCGAGTGAGTTGCCCGGCCACGTGACACTGCTGTCACGCGGCTTAACCCCAAGCCGTACCTGGCCTCAACGACCGGGTCCGGCACTTACCTTGGGTCCCCCGCTCCTGCCTACGGCGCTTGACGCGACGACTGTTCCCGTACGGCCGCTGGCAGGATTCGGCGTTGCGACCGTCGGGGCTCACCAGTGGCGAGCGGTCACGACCGTAGACACGCGATCCGCCGAATTTCAAAGACGATCAGGGTCTTGAGATCCATGTCTCACTTTCACCAAATCGGACATTCAGCGCGAACTGCCGCTGTTTTTCGCCCGATTCGACGCCTTGATGACCACATGGCACTCCGCGCGGACCGCTACTTGTCCGCCGTCTGCAGGCCGTCCACATCGAGGCTCTGACCGGGGATGATGAAGTCCGGGTCGTCACCGATGGCTTCCTTGTTCTCGGCGTACAGCGCCCGCCATCCGCCCTCGACACCAAGGGAGTCGGCGATCCCCCAGAGACTGTCTCCGGAACGCACGGCGTACGAGCCCTCGGCGGCGACGCGCGACTCGCTGTCGCTGCGCGAGGCGTGCCGGCCGGCGGAGTCGTCCGCGCGGGAGTCGGTGGCGCCTTCGTCGGCACTGTCACCGCGGTGACGGCCGGAGCCGGTGTCTTCCGTCCCGGAACCTTCGGCCGAAGCCTCCCCGTTCTGGGACGACTTGTCCGGGTCATCACTCTTTGCGGTGGCGTCCGTGGAGGAGCTGTCGGAATCCTGTGAGTCGGCACTGTCGCCACTACCGCTGGACGAGTCGGACGAACTGGATGAACCAGACGTGTCGGACTTCGTCCCGCTGCTGTCTCCCATGCCCAAGCCGGACAGCGGGGTGGGAGATTCCTCCGCGCCCCCCGTGTCGGAGTCGGCCGAGTCGGAGTTCTGCGTCAGGCCCGCGACGAGACCGCAGGTCGCCCAGGCGCTCGTGCCCTGCTTCGCGAGGATCTTCTCGGCGACGGCTATCTGCTGCGAACGGCTGGCCTGGTCGGCGCTCGGCGCGTAGTCGAGGCCGCCGTTGTCCTCCCAGGTCTCCTGGGTCATCTGGAGGCCGCCGTAGTACCCGTTGCCGGAGTTGGCGCTCCACGAGCCGCCGCTCTCGCACTCCGCGACCGCGTCCCACGTGGTGCCGCTCGCGGCGCTCGCGCCGGTCGCGCCGAGCAGCGGGATCGCGATGGCCGACCCGGTCACGCCCGCCGCGACGAGGAGAGCCGGAGCCTGACGGGGGCGACGGTGACGACCGTTCCCGGAGAGCATGCGGTTGCCTTTCGCGTGACAGCAAGGACGACTTCGCCCAGCGCACAGCCGATGACTGCGCTTGTGACTGCTGCGGCAGGCGGGACCGGCCGCATTGATGGGTGAACGTATAGGCAGTCGAACTCTTGTCACAAGTCGATGCAGCGCAGATAACGTGAAGATCACAAACTTGACGGAGTCTCATGTTCCGTCGACCCCGTCCGCCGGTCACTCACTGGTCACCGGCTAGTCCGTACGCACCTTCGCGGAAGGGGCGAACTCAACCGGAAGCGTGCGCAATCCGCGCATGATGAGTCCTCCACGCCATCGCAAATCGGCGGAATCTCCCGCGAGTTGCAGGTCGGGGAGGCGGGTGAGGAGCGTGGCCAGCGCGGTCTGGCCCTCCAGCCGGGCGAGGGGTGCGCCGAGGCAATAGTGGATGCCGTGGCCGTAACCGAGGTGTTGGTTGTCACGGCGGGAGAGGTCGAGGGTGTCGGGCTCGTCGAACCGGGCGGGGTCGCGGTCGGCTGCGGCGAGCACGACGAGTACGGGGTCGCCGGCGGCGATGTCCTGCCCGCCGATGCTCAGCGGCTCGGTGGCGAACCGCCAGGTGGCCAGCTCCACCGGCCCGTCGTAGCGGAGCAGTTCCTCGACACCGGTCGCGAGCAGGTCCGTACGGCCGGCCGCGAGGGAGTCCTGGAGCTGTTGCCGCTGCTCGGGGTGGGTGAGCAGCGCGTACGTGCCGTTGCCGATCAGGTTCACCGTCGTCTCGAACCCGGCGAACAGGAGGATGAAGGCCATCGCGGCGGCCTCGTTCTCGGTGAGGTGCTCGCCGTGGTCGGAGGCCCTGATGAGACCGGAGAGGAGGTCCTCGCCCGGGGCGGGCAGCTCCGTCAGCTCCTCGCGCTTGCGGTGGATGAGCTCGGCGAGATAGCCGCGCATCTTCTTCACGGACCGCGCCACGCCCCCGCGCGGCCCTCCCCCGTGCCGGATCATCATCCCGGCCCAGTCGCGGAAGTCGTCCTGGTCCTCGGGCGGGACGCCCAGCAGATCGCAGATGGCGTAGATGGGGAGCGGGAACGCGAACTCGTGGATGAGGTCGGCCTCTCCCTTCTCCACGAACCCGTCGATGAGCCGGTCGGTCAACTCCTGCACGCGGGGTGCGAATTCGGCCACCCGCCGAGGTGTGAACGCCTTGCTGACGAGCCGCCGGAGCCTGGTGTGGTCCGGCGGATCGATGTTGAGGAGGTGCGTCATCAGCTCGGCCTTGCGCTCGCCGGGGATGCCGGTCTTCCCCTTCGCGTGCGCGGGCTCGTCGTGATGGGCGGGGTTCTTGCTGAGCCGGCCGTCGGCGAGGGCCTGCTTGGCGTCGGCGTACCGGGTCACCAGCCAGGCCTCGACTCCGCTGGGGAGTTTCGTCCGGTGCACGGGGGCGTGCTCCCTGAGCCAGGCGTACGCCGGGTAGGGGTCGGTCGCGAACTCCCAGGTGAAGAGTTCCGGGGCAGGTTGCCCTGCGGGAGGCTGAGCAGGTGTTTCGGTCACTCCTCGACCGTATCGGGAGGGGTGGTGAAAGCCTGCTCGGTGGGTGGCGAGGGCCGGCTCGGTGCCGTCGTGGCTCGCCACAGCTGCCCTCCGATCCCGGCTTCACTCCGCAACTTGCGCCGTTTGTTCAAGAACGTCCGTGAATCACCTGCTCCTTGACCCCGGGAGCCGGAAACTCCATACATTCGCGCCCGTGGACCCCGATCTCCTCCGGACCAGTTTCGCGGTCGTCGAAAGGCGAGCCGAATTCGCGGCCAAGTACTTCTACTCGCACCTCTTCTGGCACCACCCCGATGTCCGCGCCCTGTTCCCGCTGGATTTCCCGGAGGACATGGAACGCCAACGGGACCGTCTGTTCGCCGCGTTGACGCTCGTCGTGGGGCGGCTGGGGGAGCCGGGGATGCACGAGTACCTGTGGGAGCTGGGGCGGGACCACCGGAAGTATCTGGCGCGGCCGGAGCACTACGCGGCGGTGGGCACGAGCCTGATCGCCGCGTTCGCCGCCGTGTCGGGGTCGGCGTGGAGCACCGAGGTGGAGAAGGCCTGGGGCGAGGCGTACGCCGTGATCGCGGACGCCATGATGGACGGCGCGTGGGAGGCGGAGAGCCAGGGGGAGCCGCCGTGGTGGGACGCCGAGGTGCTCGGCCGCACCAGGTACGGGGACGACCTCGCCGTACTGAAGCTGCGCCCCAACAGCCCCCTCCCCCATCTGCCCGGCCAGTACGTGAGCGTCAACAGCCCCCGGATCCCGGGTGTCTGGCGCCCCTATTCCCTGGCCAACGCGCCGCGTCCCGACGACACCGTCGACTTACATGTCAGCCTCGTCGAGGACGGCGTCCTGTCCACCGAGCTCGTGCGGCGCACCCGCGCGGGCGACGTCCTGCGGCTCGGCGCGCCCGCCGGCCGATTAACGCTGCGGACGCCGGTGGAGCGGCCCGTCACCTTCATAGCCGCGGGCACCGGCTGGGCCCCGGTGAAGGCGCTGCTGGAGCAACTGGCATGGGAGCCGGGCTCGTACGACGAGGCCCGGCTTTTTGTTGTCGCCCGGGACACCACGTACCTCTACGACCGGGCCGCGCTCGGGGAGTTATGCACGCGGCTGCCTCATCTCGACGTGACCGTCATAACGCCCGCGCCCGGCCGGCCGAAGGCACAGGCCACCGGCCGGCTGCTGACGGCTCTGGGCAATCGGGCCAACTGGGCCCGCCACGACGTCTATCTGGCCGGTCCGCCCAGGCTGGTCGACGAGACCTCCGAGGTCCTCCCCGTGCTCGGCGCCGACCCCGAGCGCGTCTTCTGCGACGATCTGCCGCCCACCGACCAGGGACAGGCCCGCCCGCTCGGCCCGGGCCAGTGGCTCCTCCACCGGCCCCGTCCGCACTGGCACAACCCGTCGGCGCGTGCTCCCGACTGAGAGCCTCGGCACGGGACCCGACCGGCTCCCGCCCTAGCCCTCACTCGCCCGTATCGCGTCCCGGTACGCCCGTGCCGCCGCCCTGAGCGCCGCCTCCGGGTCCACGCCGTCCGTCTCGGCGCGGACCGCCAGTGCCAGTAGTTCGTAGCCGACGCCCTCGCCCTGGGGCAGTGGCACCTCAAGGCCGGCCGTGCGTGCGCGGGAGGCCAGCTTGGCGGCGAGTGCGAGGCCGGGCTGGCCGAGCGGGACGCCCTCGGTCACGGATGTCCGCTGCTTCTCGACGGCCTTGGTACGCAGCCAGTGCTCCTTGACCTCCTCGGGCGTCGAGGCGGTCTCGTCGCCGAAGACGTGCGGGTGGCGGTGGATGAGCTTGGTGACGATGCCGCCCGCCACGTCGTCGATGGAGAAGGGCTCGTCATCGTCCTCCGGGCCGCCTTCCTCGGCGATCCGGGCGTGGAAGACGACCTGGAGCAGCACGTCGCCGAGCTCCTCGCGCAGCTCGTCGCGGTCGCCCTCCTCGATGGCCTCGACGAGTTCGTACGCCTCCTCGATGCCGTATTTCGCCAGGCCCTTGTGGGTCTGCTGGGACGACCACGGGCACTCGACGCGGATGCGGTCCATGACCTGGACGAGGTCGAGGAGGCGGGCGCCCGGGAGGTCGTACGACGCGGGGAGCAGTTCGAGGTCGGGCATCTGGACGCGCCCCGAACCGGCCAGCCGGGCCAGGCCGTCGGTCAGGCGCGGCTCGCCCTCGCCGGTGGCCACGACGACGACCGTGTGCCCGCCGGCGCAGGCGTCGACCAGGTCCTCGGCGGTCGGCGCGGACTCGTCGACCTGGATGCCCGCCTCGCGCAGATACGGCAGCTGGGGGTGCGTGCCGTCCGCGCACAGGACGCGGTCGGCGCCGTGCAGCGCCTGCCAGGCGGGCCAGGAGAGGAGTCCGGGCGCGACTCGGTGGCTGGTGGTGAGCAGGACGATGCGCCCCGGGCTGGATGCGTTCACACACCGAACGTAACCCACGCCACTGACATCAAGGTCACGTGCAGTGGGCGAAGAAGGATCAGGACCGGACCGGCCTGCTACGCCGTTTCCTTGCTTCCCGACGAGGTGACCTCGCGCAGCCAGGGCAGCTTGGCGTCGACGCGGCTGCTCTTCTCCACGTCCCAGTCGCCGTAGCGCGGGTTCAGGTCGACGTCCATCTTCTTGGACGCCTTGGACAGCGCCTCCCAGAAGGCGGGCTGGCTGGTGTCCGTGCCGAGTGCGGCGGCGAGCTTCTGGGCCTCGATCTGGACGCGGAGGTTGTCGTCGAGCCGCTCGGGCGCGACCCCGTACTGCTGGAGCCAGGCCACTTCCAGGGCCTTCGCGTCGCCTGCCTGCTTCTCCAGTTCGCCGCGGAAGCTCTGGACCTCCTTGCGGGTGACGGTCACGCCGGCGTCCTGTGCGGCCTGGTGCAGGACGCGGTCGAGGACCATGCCGTGCAGGGTGTCGCGGGTGAGGCCGCCGGACTTGGCGATGGCCTGTTCGTACTGCGCTTCGCCCGTGGTGGCCGCCCGCTGCGCGGACCGTACCTCGTTCACCCGGTTCTCCAGCTGGGAGACGGTGATGCGGTCGCCGCCGACGACGGCCGCGGCACCGGGATGCGCGTCGTTGCCGCAGGCGGTGAGGAGGGGGGCCGCGGTGACGAGCGCGGCGGAGAGGAGGAACGCGGTGCGACGGCGGCGGTGCAAGGAGACCTCCTGTAGGAGCTTGTGCGACGGTGCACAAAGTCTTGCGGTGATCGATGGTAGGCAGGGGACCGGCTCTCGGCCACCCATTCGACCCAACGATTCGCCAGGACTTCGGGCACCGTCCCCGGGCCGTCTCCATCCTCACGCCGCACAGTGGGCTCAGCCGGTGATCGCCACCGGCGCGTCCGGGGCGTCGCGGACCACCCGTCAGGCCCGGGCGTGGGCGGTCGGTCAGCCGCGGACCTGGCCCAGCCATTGGAGGGTCCGGCTGATCTCGGTGACCAGTGGGTGGCCGGGGCCCCGCAGCCGTTCGACGTCGTACTGGAGGCGGGCCAGGGTGTCGTGGGCGGCGGCGCGGTCGCCGAGGGCGAGCAGCAGGTGGCCGATGCGGCGGCGGACTTCGAAGGAGAGCTCGGCGTCCTGGGCGACGTACTGGTTCTCGTAGTACGGGAGCAGCGCGCGGTACTCGGCGAGCGCGGCGGCCGGTTCGCCGAGCTGTTCCAGGCACTGGGCGGCCTCGTAGCGGAAGCGCAGGGACTGCGGGTCGGCCTGGCCCGCCTCGGCGGCGCGCTCGTCGGCGAGGAGGCGCAGTTCGGGCAGGGCCCGGCGGTACTGGCCGTCGTCCATGAGCGTGGCCGCGTACTGCTTGCGCAGGGTGCGGACGACGGGTGAGTGCTCGCCGTGCTGGGCGGCGGCGGCCGGGAGGATGCCGCCGAGGATGTCGACGGCCTGGGTGATGCGGCCCTCGCCGAGGAGGCGCTTGACCTCGTCGACGGCGCCCGCGACGTCGGGCTTCTCGGCGGCCGGGGTGGCCTGCGGCTGGGCCGCGGGGGTCCGGGCGCGGTCCGGCCAGGGGGCGTGCGGGCGCAGGAAGGGGCGTGTGGGGTCGAGCGGGCCACCGGACGGGATCCCGCGCGCGGGAAGCAGCGGCAGCAGTTGCTCGTACGTCTCCTGTGCGGAGTCGGGGCGGTGCTGCGGGTCCTTGGAGAGCAGCCGCAGCACGAGGGCTTCGAGCGCTTCCGGGACCTCGGGGCGCAGGCGGCGGACCGGGAGGGGCGGTTCGTAGAGGTGGCGGTGGAGCACGCCGAGGGCGGTGGAGCCCGAGAACGGCACGTCCCCGCTGAGGAGTTCGTGCATCAGTACCCCGAGCGCGTACAGGTCCGTGTACGGGCCGACCGCGCCGCCCATCGCCTGCTCGGGGGCCATGTAGGCGGGCGAGCCGATGGGTGAACCGGTGTGGGTGAGGCGGGTGGTGTCCGTGTCCATGACCGACGCGACGCCGAGGTCGAGGACGGTGACCGTGCCGTCCTGCTTGACCATCACGTTCCGCGGCTTGAGGTCGCGGTGGACGATCGGCACGGCGTGCACCGCGGACAGCACGGCGCACAGCTGGGCGGCGACCGAGACGGCCCACTGCCAGGGGTACGGGTCGTGTTCGGCGAGGTGGTCGGCGAGGTCGGCGCCGTCGACGTACTGCATGACGAGGAACAGCTCCTCGCCCTCGCTGCCCGCGTCGTGCACGGTGACCAGACCGGGGTGGTCGACCTGGGCGGTGACGCGGCACTCGCGCACGAAGCGGCGGCGCAGTTCGTCGGCCTCGGCGCCCGCGACCTTGTCGGGGCGCAGCAGCTTGACGGCGACGCGCCGGTCGAGGCGCTGGTCGTACGCCGTCCACACCTGGCCCATCCCGCCCTGCCCGATGAGCGTGGACAGTTCGTAGCGGCCGGTGATCACACGTCCCGGCGCCACGGTCACCTGCCGTCCTCGTGCTTGCGGAGATAGTCACTCAGTTCGTCGAGCTCGGCGCGCACCTGGTCGATCCTGGCCGGCGCGGGGCGCTGCGGCTGGGGCGGCGGGGTCGGGGTCGGCGTGCCGGGCTGAGGTATCGGCGTGCTCGGGGGCACCGGGGTGTGCGGGCCCGTCGCGGAGTTGTACGGCGACTGCTGCTGCGGGTAGCCGTACACGGGCGCCGGGGCCTGCTGGTGCTGCGCGTAGCCCGCTGTCGGGTAGCTGAGCTGGTGGAAGTGGCGGATGTCCGCCGAGAGGTAGTACGAGATCACGACCACGAGCGAGCCCAAGAGCAGGGCGAGGCCCAGCCAGCCGCCCGGGGTGTGGATCTCCTCGCCACCCTCGGTGCCGAGCAGGACGATGCCGAGGATCTCGGCCGCGAGGGTGGCCACGAACAGGCCCCAGTCGAGGGACTTGCGGGTCACGAGTGCCAGGCGCAGCATCATCGTCCAGCCGAGCAGGCCGAAGCTGCACACCGAGATCACCACGAAGAACACACGCAGGAAGACCAGCAACCCGGTCGAGGGTGGCGGCTTCACCGGCTGCGCCTGGCCGTGGCCTTGCATGGTTGCTCCTGGAGGCCTGATGAGGACGGACGAAAGTAGGACGAAGAGCGGACGGAGGACGAACCTACGAGTTGGAAGTCCGAGCGTATAGGCCGACAAGGACAACTGTTCCCGGGTTGTACCGAACCGTTGTCGTGCTGATCACTCCGTCCGCCCCAACCGTCTCAGCCGGGCTCGACCGTGCCGTCCGTCAGGCCGTCGTACATGCCGCGCACCAGCTGCTCGCCGAGGCGCCCGGCGAGTCGTAGCGCCTCCTCGAACTCGGCGAGCGCGCGGAACCGTTCGCCGTACGTGCGCTGCTGGTCCAGTGGCAGCCGGGGCACCTGGAGGCGGCGGGCGTCGAGGCGGGTCGCGGTGGACGCGTAGCTGCTGGCCTGGCGGTTGTTGGCGGTGCCGCGCAGGAAGCCGGCGAGGAACCACGGGTCGATGGCGGCCGGGTCGGGCCGCAGCAGCGCGAGGTTGCGGCCGAGGGCGGCGCCCGCGGTCGCCTCGTCGACCACGCGCGCGATGGCGCCGCCACCGAGTACGGGGACGACGACGTCTCCGGGCTCGGTGAGGACGGCTTCCTCGTCGCTCTCGGGCAGCGTTCCGGAGGGCGCTGTTCCGGCGAGGACGTCGTGGTCGGTGAGGACGGGCACGCGCGCGTGGCCGCCGTTTCCGCCCGTACGCAGCTGGAGTGCGCCCCCGCGCGCGAGTTCGCCGATCGTGGTGAGCGGCCAGCGGGTCGGCGGACGCGGGTCGGCGGCGGGCGGGGTGAGGTCGCCGGTGCGGCGGAGGGTCTCGCCGAGACGGTCGCGCACGTCGGCGAGTTGCTCGGCGCCGCCGCCCGCCGCGGGGGGCGGCAGATGGCGGGCCGGGGCCAGGTCGACGTCGTCGTCGAGGAGTTCGATGACCGGCACCGAGCGGCTGAGGCCCGGCTGTTCGGGCGTGGTGCCGGTGCGGTCGAAGGGGCGCCAGGCGTCGAGGACCGCGGTGCGCACGGACTGCCAGTCGAGGCCGCCGCGGCTGTCCGCCGTGAACGCGCCGGTGTCGGCGAGCAGCACCTCGGGCTGCGCGGGGTGCGCCGTGAGGGCGGGCCTGCGCAGCACCCACAGGTGCAGCGGGAGGTTGTACGGGGGTGCCGCGCCGGGCGGCAGGGCGATCACCGCGCGCAGGGCGCCGCGGCGCAGCAGGTCGGCGCGGATGCGGCGGCCGGAGCGGCGGGAGGCGGCGGCCGGGGGCATCAGGAGGACGGCGATGCCGCCTTCCTTGAGGCGGGCCAACGCGTGCTGGACCCAGGCCAGTTCGGACTCGGTACGGGCCGGGAAGCCGTACTCCCAGCGGGGGTCGTAGGCGAGTTCGTCGTGGCCCCAGTTGCGCTCGTTGAACGGCGGATGGCAGAGGACGGCGTCTGCCGTGAGGGTGCCGTACGCGTCGTCGCGGAGGCTGTCGGCGGCGGCGGTGCGCACGGTCGTCACGGTGGCCTCGGCGTGGAGGGCGAGACGCAGTGCGGCGAGGGCGGCCAGTTCGGGGGCGCTGTCCTGGCCGTACAGGTGCTGGTCCTCGATGCCCTTGGTGTCCTGTGCGGCGGCCACCGCGCGCAACAGGGCGCCGGTGCCGCACGCCGGGTCGAGGACGGTCCTGGCGGGGCCCGCGAGGTCGGTCATCAGGGCGGCGAGGCCGGTCGGCGTGAGCGTGTACTGGCGCGGGTTCGCGTCGAGGTGCCTTCCGAGCAGGAACTCGTACGCCTTGCGGGTGCCCAGCTCGGCCGCGAGGTCGGCGGCGCCGCGCAACAGGGGGGCGGACGGGCGGAGTTGGGCGGCGGTCGGCGTGTCCACGGCCCGTTTGCGGACCAGGCCGAAGCGCGGGGTGAGGACCTGGTCGAGAGGTGCGGGCAGCAGTTCGGCGAGGCGCGCGTCGGAGCCGGCGCTCAGCTCCAGCCAGACCGTGGGGCGGTCGTTGACGAGCAGCAGCGCGCAGCCGACGTGGACGAGTGCGGTGACCGGGCCCTCCGGGTGGCCGGCGAGCTGCTGCCATACGCGCTCACGCAGGGGCACCTCGGCGAGCTTGCCCTGGGTGCGCAGCCAGGTCTCGATCTCGGTGAGCGCGAAGGAGGGGCTGGTCTCGGTGCCGCCGACGGGTTTGGGGAAGTCGGCGTGGCGGCGCCGCCAGTTGCTGACGGCGGCCCGGCCGACTCCGGCGAGCCTGGCGATCCCCGCCGCGGTGACCTCTGTCCCGTTCTCCTGCACCCGTCGGCTCCCCTTGTCCTGGTGTGTGGCGTCGAGCATACCGACGCATGCGGCAACGACTCATTCACGGCCGTGTACTCACCCTTCTACGTGAACCATGTTGACTCGGTTCACAGCCTCTGCTGTGATTGACCCATCGGATGAACGGCAGCCGAGAACGGCGGCCGTCACCTCTGGGGGGAGAGGACTGTCATGGGCGCCAAGGGAAAGATCGCGCTGGGGGTTGTCGTGAGCGTCGTCGTCATCGGCGCGGTGTCGGCGAACGCGGGCGACGACGGGAACAGCGGTTCCGGCGGCAAGGGCAAGGACTCCGCGGCCTCCGCCGAGCGCGGGTCCGACACGAAGTCCGGCACCAAGTCCGGCACCAACTCCGGCGCGGACACGAAGAAGGACGCCAAGGCGGGCAAGGCGGAGAAGAAGGTGGCGTTCCAGGGCGACGGCGACTTCGAGGTCGGCACCGACGTCAAGCCCGGCACCTACCGGACCACGGGCAACACGGACAGCCTCTGCTACTGGGAGCGCGCCAAGGACGCCTCGGGCGAGATGGACTCGATCCTCGCCAACGACAACGTCAGCGGCACCAGCTACGTGACGATCCCGGCGGGCGACAAGCTCTTCAAGTCGAGCGGCTGCAAGGACTGGGAGGCCGTCGACACGAAGGCGACCGGCACCCCGGCCGAGCTGGTCAAGGGCGACGGCGGCATGCACAGAGTCGGCGTCGACATCGCTCCCGGCACCTACAGGTCCACCGGCAACACCGACGACCTCTGCTACTGGGAGCGCTCCAAGGACGCCTCGCACTCCCTGGAGTCGATCCTCGCGAACAACAACGTGTCCGGCACGGCCGTCGTGACCGTCGCCGCCGGCGACGCCTACTTCAAGACCACGGGCTGCAAGGACTGGAAGAAGACCGGCTGACGCCAGGCACCGACGTCCCCGCACTCCGGCCCGCGTCTGCCGCAGCCGCGCCCGCGCGCCTTCTCTCCACCGCTCTTTGGCGCCTTCCGCTCATTGGCGGCATCCGCTCATTGGCGCCTTCGCGCCATGGCGCTCTCGCGCCCTCTCCCCTTTCTCTTCACCTCGACACTTCAAGGAACTGTCATGCGTCGCACCGCACTTGCCGCTCTCTGCCTCGCCGCCACGGCCGCCGCCTCGCTCACCGGCTGTCTGCCGGGGGAGGAAAAGGCGGACAGCAAGCCGAAGGGCCCGTTCGCCGGGCAGACCGGCGGCGAGATCGCCGACCAGGCCGTGAAGGCCACCTCGAACGCCTCGTCGCTGCGCATGAAGGGCGACATCAAGGACGGTGGCAGCCGCGTCGGCCTGGACATGGCCCTCAACAGGAAGGGCGAGTGCGCGGGCACGATGAGCGCGAACGGCCAGGGCAAGGCCGACCTCGTCAAGACCGGCGACACCCTCTACATGAAGTACGACGAGAAGTTCCTGCGTGCCCAGAGCGACGGCGCGTCCAAGGAGGAGACCGACGGAGTGGTGGCCATGCTGGCCGGCAAGTGGACCAAGATGTCCGCGACCGGTTCGGACGCCAAGGACATCGCGAGCTTCTGCGACCTCGACACCGTGCTCGCGGACTTCCAGGACGTCAACTCCGACGCCACCCGCGGCAAAGCGACCACGGTCGACGGCACCCCGGCGATCGTCCTCCACGAGAAGGACGGCAAGGACAGCTACACGCTCTACGTCGCCACCGAGGGCAAGCCCTACCTGCTGAAGGTCGTCAGCAAGTCAGCCAAGGACCCGGGCACGGTCACCTTCGGCGAGTTCGACACCCCCGTCCCGGCCGAGAAGCCCGCGGGCAAGGTCCTCGACCTGAACGAGATGGGCGGCTGACGGAACACCGCCCGGGTCGACGGGGCAGAGGGAAGCCTATGGGGCGCGCCTTCAGGGGTGCGCCCTCAAGGCATGCCCCAACCAGACACGCCGGACCACCGCACGCGCCTCAAAGCGCGTGCCGCACCCACACGTTGGGCTCGACGTACACCGCGTACCCGCGGCGCGGCTCGCAGTGGACCGGCACCAGCGCGCCGGGGACCTCGATCCGGCCCTCCTCGTCGAAGGGCAGCCCGGTCCACGCCCGCCACTCGTCGAGCGACGCCGCCACGGTCATCGACGCCGGTGCCACCGCCTCGATGCGCGCGCCCGCCCGGACATGGACCCGCAGCCACGGGTCGTGCGGCAGCCCGTCGCCGCGCGTCCGGAACGCGTACTCCGCCATCTCCGTACGCGGTTCCAGATGCTTCGCGCTCGGGCGCACCGGGGCGACGACCTCGTCGAAGCCCCGGGCCCGGGCGTTGTCACGCATCGCGGAGAGCATGCGGGCCGACAGGCCGGTGCCCTGGGCGTGCGGGGCGACGACGATCGAGATCGCGCTCACCGTGTCCGGGGTGACGCCGTGGCGCCGGTCGGAGAACGCCCACACCAGCACCTCGTCCCAGCCCCGGGCCGGCAACTCACCGCGGTCCTGGTCCGCGAGGGCGAACGGCACGCTGTAGGCGTGCGCGACCACCTCTCCGCGCTCGTCCTCGGCGAACAGCACGTACTCCGGCAGCTCGGTGGCGATGCGGCCGTAGTGCGCGTTGCCGACGGGGTCGTTGCGCAGGAACTCGGGCCAGGTGTCCGCCATTCCGGTCACCCGGCCGTGCATCTCGGGCCGCTCCGCGAGGCTCGATACCTTCAGCTCCATGCGGGACACGGTAGGCGTCGACTCGGCCGGTGCGGAACGCATTTAGCTGCGCGGATCCGACCCCACCCAGCGCGGGACCCCGCTCAGCCCAGTCACCCCAGTCGCCCCGCGCAGGCTGGCCACCCCAGTCAGCCCACTCGGCCCACTCGGCCCACTCGGCCCGCTCAGACCACTCAGCGCAGTCAGCCCACTCAGCCCGCGTGGAACCGCTTCGGTGCCTCTGTCGAGGTCCCCCCGGAGGGGAGCTTCTGCCCCGGGCAGCCGGACAGGACCCGCTTCATGGCGTCCCTCTCGGCGGCGGTGACCCACAGCTCGTACTTCTTCTTCACGGCCACCTGCCGGGCCACATACGTGCAGCGGTACGCCTTGTGGGGCGGGAGCCAGGTCGCCGTGTCCCCGTCGCCCTTGCTGCGGTTGCGGCCGGCGTCGACGGCGAGGAGGTTCAGCGGGTCGTTGGCCAGCGCTATCCGCTTGCTCGCGTCCCACTTCTGGGCGCCCTTCTGCCAGGCGTCCGACAGCGCGACGAGATGGTCTATGTCGACCTCGCTGCGGCCCCCTCGTACGAAGGTGACGTCCTTGTCGGTGTACGGGTCGGGGTCGAGTTTCCCTGAGCTCACCTGGCAGTCGCCGTCGCTGAACTTCACCTCCTTCAGGTCCCGTTTGAGTACGTCGTCGCGGGTGTCGCAGCCGTTCGAGTCGGTGTCGGCCCAAGGGCTGCCGAACTTGTCCCGGTCGTATCCCGTCATGGGCGCCCGCCCCTTGACGGTCAGTCCGTCGACGGCGGTGAGGGCGGCTCCGCCGGCGCCCGTGCCTGCGCCCGCACCCGCTGCCGAGTCCTCGGGGCCGGCGGAACCCGGTGTCTCCACGGTGCAGCCGGTCGCGGCGAGCAGCAGTACCGCGGCTCCGGCGACCCTGGTCCAGAGCGTCACGGCGCTCCCTCCCCTTAGCTTGCCCCTGTCCGCCCCTAGCGGGCGGTTTCCCTGGGCCTCACCGTACTGGCGGAAAGGGTGGCGCAATAACAGGCAGGGAACGGACTTCGCCGGACTTCAACGGGCAAGTGGTGCACAACCGGCGTGACACCGGTGGTGACCGGCAGCGGGGAGTCAGCCCCCCTCACACTCCGCCTCACACCTTCCGTATCCCCAACGTCGTCTCCGACGGCAGCAGCCCCGATCCGAGGACCGCGACCCAGAACTCCCCCAGCAGATCGGCGAGTCGACCGGTGTCGTCCGGACCCAGCGCCCGCCAGGGTGCGGCGGCCAGCTCGTCGGTGTGCCGCTCCACCTCCTGGCGGAGGGCGCGACCGGCGTCCGTCGCGGTGCCGTCGGCGGCCAACAGCCCCCGCGCCACGAGCCGTTCACGCGCAGCGGCCCACTCCCCCGCACTCCACCCCCGGCTCTCGAACCGCTCCACGGACGCGGCGCCCATCGCCGCGAACGACACGAGCGACTCGACGGGGTCGAGGCCCGCGACGAGCAGTGCGGCCAGATGTCCGTCACCGCGGTGCTCGCGCAGGATCGTCGCCGCGTGCCACAGCTGCTGATGCGGGGCTTCCGGCCAGGGCAACTCGGCGTTGGCGGCGGCCAAGGGACGGCCGGCGTGTTCACCGACTCGGCCACTCGGCGGGCGAGCGCGGCGGCTTCGGCGAGCTCGGGGCTGTCGACGTGGTCGCCGAATATCGCTCGGTACGCCCGGTCGATGCCCCGCTCCCTCACCTCCAGCACCTTCCGAGGATCGGCGGTCCGCCACGCGTGATCCATGTGCTCGGCGACCATGCGAGGGCTGAAGCTGTAGAAGGCGGAGGCAACACGCTCGCCCCCGACGGCGCCCAACGGGGCGGCACGCAACGGGAAGTAGCTCGGCCAGCGGTCCCCGACGTCGAAACCCAGCCCGGCCGCCTCCTCGAAGACCTCCGGCGCGTAATAGAGCACGGCATGCAGAGGCTCAAGCAGATGCCACATCTGCCGCACCTTGCCGAGCTCGACCCCACTGCCGCCCCGCACCGCCTCGCCCGCGTCCACAGACATGACGTACCCCCTTCGCCCGTTCCCGACCGTCCGACAACTTGACACTGACTAGATTGCCCGACCCCACCAAACTTGTCAATGCCTAGATTCGGCGTACGCTGCTGACCATGGCGAAGAGCACCCGCACGCAGTCCACCGAGCCCCCCGCGAAGCCCTCCGGACCGTCCGGACCGTCCGAGCCGTCCGAGCCGTCCGAGCCGTCCGAAGCGTCAGAACCATCCGAAGCGTCCGAAGCGTCCGAAGCGTCCGAGTCGATCGCGCCGAACGCGCCCTCGGCCGCCAAGTCCGGCGGACGCCGCGCCTACCACCACGGGGACCTGCGCCGCGCGATCGTGACGGCCGCGCTCGACGTCATCTCCGCCGAGGGCCCCTCCGCGCTGAGCCTGCGGGACCTGGCCCGCCGCGCGGGTGTCTCGCACGCGGCGCCGGCCCACCACTTCAAGGACCGTACGGGCCTGCTGACGGCGATCGCGGCGGAGGGTTACGGACTGCTGGCGGCCACGCTCACGGATGCGGCGGATCTGAAGGACGCGGGCGTGCGCTACGTCCGCTTCGCCCGCGAGCACCCGGCCCACTTCCAGGTGATGTTCACGCCGGAGCTGCTGCGCGGGAACGACCTGGAGCTGACGACGGCCCGTGCCCTCGCGGGCGAGCGCCTGCGCGACGCCGTCTCGGCCGTCCCCGCCGAGGGCCGCGGCACCGACGCCCGCCTCGCCGGCGTGGCCGCCTGGTCCCTGGCCCACGGCTTCGCCACGCTGCTGCTCAGCCACAACCTGGACGGACCGGTGGGCGACCAGGACCCGGAGGAGGTCTTCCGCCTCCTGAGCGGCCTTCTGTTCCAGGGCAGTTCCTGATCCGCCCTTTCCTGATCCGCCTTTCAGGAGAGCGGCTTGGGTGTCACGACCCCAGAATCGAAGCCAGGAACTCCCCGGTCCACCCCAGCAACTCCCGCCCGACCAGCGGCTTGCCGCCCACCTTCGCCGTCTTCGGGCGGGGTACCAACAACTGGTGTGCGGCCGGCTTGATGACGGTCCCCGGATACAGCCGCTTGAGGCGCAGCTCCTGGGACTCCCTCAACTCCGCCGGTGCGAAGCGGATGTTGTTGCCCTGGAGGACGATCTCGCCGACACCGCACGCGCGCGCGAGCATCCGCAGACCGGCCACCAGCAGCAGGTTCTCCACCGGCTCGGGCAACTTGCCGTAGCGGTCGACGAGTTCCTCGCGTACGGCCTTGACGTCCTCCTCGGAGTTCACGGAGGCGATCGAGCGGTACGCCTGCAGGCGCAGCCGCTCGCCCGGGGCGTAGTCGTGCGGGACGTGCGCGTCGACCGGGAGCTCGATCTTGACCTCCAGCGCCGGCTCCTCCACGACACCGCCCTCCAGAGAGGCGCGGTAGTCCGCGACGGCCTCGCCGACCATGCGTACGTACAGGTCGAAGCCGACGCCCGCGATGTGACCCGACTGCTCGCCGCCCAGCAGGTTTCCGGCGCCGCGGATCTCCAGGTCCTTCATCGCCACGTACATGCCCGCGCCCATCTCGGTGTGCTGGGCGATGGTCGCGAGGCGCTCGTGGGCGGTCTCCGTCAGGGGCTTCTCCGGCGGGTAGAGGAAGTACGCGTACCCCCGCTCGCGGCCACGGCCCACCCGGCCGCGCAGCTGGTGCAGTTGGGAGAGGCCGAAGTTGTCGCCGCGCTCCACGATCAGGGTGTTGGCGTTCGAGATGTCGATGCCCGATTCGACGATCGTCGTGGAGACGAGGACGTCGAACTTCTTCTCCCAGAAGTCGACGACGACCTGCTCAAGGGACTGCTCGGACATCTGCCCGTGGGCGGTCGCGATGCGCGCCTCCGGGATGATCTCGCGCAGTCGCGCCGCCGCCCGGTCGATGGACTCGACACGGTTGTGGATGTAGAAGACCTGGCCCTCGCGCAGCAGTTCGCGGCGGACGGCCGCGCCGATCTGCTTCTCCTCGTACGGCCCGACGAAGGTCAGGACCGGGTGACGCTCCTCCGGGGGTGTCGTGATCGTCGACATCTCCCTGATGCCCGTCACGGCCATCTCCAGGGTGCGCGGGATCGGGGTCGCCGACATCGTCAGTACGTCCACGTTCGCGCGCAGCTTCTTCAGCTGCTCCTTGTGCTCGACGCCGAACCGCTGCTCCTCGTCGACGATGACGAGCCCCAGGTCCTTGAACTTGGTCTCCGCGGAGAAGAGCCGGTGCGTGCCGATGACGACGTCGACCGAGCCCTCGCGCAGGCCCTCCAGGGTCGCCTTCGCCTCCGTGTCCGTCTGGAAGCGGCTCAACGCCCGTACGTTCACCGGGAATTGCGAGTAGCGCTCGGAGAACGTGCCGAAGTGCTGCTGCACCAGCAACGTCGTCGGTACGAGGACGGCGACCTGCTTGCCGTCCTGCACCGCCTTGAAGGCCGCGCGGACCGCGATCTCCGTCTTGCCGTAGCCCACGTCGCCACAGACCAGGCGGTCCATCGGGACCGTCTTCTCCATGTCCTCCTTGACCTCGGCGATGGTGGTGAGCTGGTCGGGCGTCTCGACGTACGGGAAGGCGTCCTCCAGCTCGCGCTGCCACGGTGTGTCGCCGCCGAAGGCGTGCCCGGGGGCGGCCATCCGGGCGGAGTACAGCTTGATGAGGTCGGCGGCGATCTCCTTGACCGCCTTCTTCGCGCGCGCCTTGGTCTTCGTCCAGTCGGCGCCGCCGAGCCGGTGGAGGGTCGGGGCCTCGCCGCCCACGTACTTGGTGATCTGTTCCAGCTGGTCGGTGGGGATGTAGAGGCGGTCGCCGGGCTGCCCGCGCTTGGCGGGCGCGTACTCCACGACGAGGTACTCACGTGTCGCACCCTGGACCGTCCGCTGGACCATCTCGATGTAGCGGCCGACGCCGTGCTGCTCGTGGACGATGTAGTCGCCCGTCTCCAGGGTGAGCGGGTCGATCGTCTTGCGGCGGCGGGCCGGCATCCGGGCGCCGTCCTTGCCGGCGGCCTTCTGGCCGGAGATGTCGGTCTCCGTGAGCACGGCGAGCTTCAGCGCCGGGTCGACGAATCCGTAGTCGATGGAACCGCAGGCCACCTGGACGATGGAGGGGACGAGCGCGGCCAGGTCCGACTCCAGGCGGGCCGCGATGCCCTCGCTGCCGAGCACCTCGGCCGTACGGGCCGCCGGGCCGTGGGCCTCGGTGACGAACACCGTGCGCCAGCCGTCCGCGAGCCAGCCCTTGGTGTCGGCGAGTGCCTTCGCGGTGTCGCCGCGGTACGTCTCGGGGGCGTGCATCCCGAGCTTCAGCGTGTCCGCGTCCGCGTCGGCGGATGTGAACGTCTCGTCCGCCGCGAACGGCGACACCGACCACCACATCATGTCCAGCTCGCGGGCCCGGTCCCGTACGTCCGCGATGCCCCACAGGGACGCCGCGTCGACGTCGATCGGGGCCTCGCCGCCGCCCGCGGTCGCCGCCCAGGACGCCTGGAGGAACTCCTGCGAGGTCGCCACCAGGTCCGAGGCGCGCGTGCGCACCCGCTCCGGGTCGCAGACGACGGCCATGGAGCCCTTGGGCAGGACGTCGATGAGCAGTTCCATGTCGTCGACGAGGACGGGCGCGAGGGACTCCATGCCCTCGACCGCGATGCCCTCGGCGATCTTGCCGAGCAGTTCGCCCAGCTCGGGGTGGGCCTCGGCGAGGCGGGCCGCCCGCTCCCGCACGTCGTCCGTGAGCAGCAGCTCGCGGCAGGGCGGCGCCCACAGCCCGTGCGCGGCGACCTCCAGGGACCGCTGGTCGGCGACCTTGAAGTAGCGGATCTCCTCGACGTCGTCGCCCCAGAACTCCACGCGCAGCGGGTGCTCCTCGGTGGGCGGGAAGACGTCCAGGATCCCGCCGCGTACGGCGAACTCGCCGCGCTTCTCGACCAGCTCGACCCGTGCGTACGCCGCTGCCGCCAGGGCCGCCACGACGTCACCGAGGTCGGCGCTCTGGCCGGTCCGCAGGGCCACCGGCTCCAGATCGCCCAGGCCCTTGACCTGCGGCTGGAGGACCGACCTGACGGGTGCGACCACGACGGAGACCGGGCCGGTCTCCGGGTCGTCGGGGCGGGGGTGCGCGAGCCTTCGGAGGACCGCGAGCCTGCGCCCGACGGTGTCGCTTCGCGGGGACAGCCGCTCGTGCGGCAGCGTCTCCCAGGACGGGTAGTCCACGACCCCGTCGGCCGGCAGCAGCGTCCGCAGTGCCGCCGCCAGGTCCTCGGCCTCCCGGCCCGTGGCCGTCACGGCCAGCACCGTGCGGCCCGCCTCGCGGGCCAGGGCCGCCACCGCGAACGGGCGGGCCGCGGGCGGGCCCACCAGGTCGACGTGCATACGGTTGCCGTCGCCGGCGGCCTTCACCGCTTCGGTGAGTGCGGCGTCCTTGACGACGGCGTCGAGCAGACCGTGCAGGCTCATGAAGAGGTTTCCATCCGAGGATCCGAGGGAGCAACGCGAACCGCCCGACACGTCTGACGGGCCGGGGGTGTCCAGGGTACGACGCTGGGGTGACCCGTGCCCGCGCCTGTGGATACCGGGGTTTCTTCGCCCCCGCCGCCCC
>NZ_LIQZ01000519.1 GCF_001418655.1 Streptomyces phaeochromogenes
GCCCCCAGGGACGGGACGGGAAGGGGCGGCGGGGGCGAGGAACAAACGTCTCCCTACTCCGCCGACGCCGTCGTCTTCAGAGCCAGCCACAGCTCCATCCGCACATCCGGATCATCCAGAGACCGCCCGAGAATCTCCTCGACCCGCCGCATGCGATACCGCAACGTATGCCGATGCACCCCAAGATCCGCCGCAGCCGCATCCCACTGCCCATGCCGCGACAACCACGCCCGCAACGAGGCGACAAGATCCCCCCGCCCGGTGGCGTCATGCTCGTACAGCGGCCTGAGCAGCCCGTCCGCGAACGCCCGCACCGCGTCATCCGCAAGCAACGGCACCACGGACCCCGCGGCCAGATCCTCGTGCTCGACGAGCACCCGCCCCCGCCGCCGGGCGACGGACAGGGCCTGCTCGGCCTGCTTGTAAGCGGCCCCCGCGGCGATGGGCCCGGCGGGAGCGGAGATCCCGACGACCAGCTCGTCCTCGTCGCCGGCCTGCTCACCGCCGCCCTGAGCAGCCCCGACGGCCTCGGCGTACTGGGCGCAGGCGGCAACGACCGCACCCCGATCCGCGGCGAGCACCACGAGCCGCTCCCCGTCGGGCACGACGAGCACGGCCTCGCCGGACCGGGCGGCGGCGGACTCCACGACCTCACCGAGCCCGCCCACGAGATCACCGCCGGCCTCGGCAAGAACGGCGGCGGCCTCGGCGCTGACCGTGGCTCCGCCACCATCCGCGTCCGCGTCCCCGGCCCGAGCCCGGGCCCGCCCGGCGGAAGCCGACGCGGCCTCGGCCAGGATCATCCGGTAGGGCGCGTCCAGCAGCCCCCCGTACAGGTCCCCGGCGACCCCCCGCGCATGATCCGGCTGCCCCGCCAGCAGCATCCGCAGCACGGCCGCACCGATCCGCTGCTCGGCGGCGTACAAGGAGCGGGACCGTTCCGTGGTCAGCGTCAGCAGGGCGATGGCCGAGTGCACGGCGTAGCGCTCGGCCGTACCCAGCGCGGCGGCGGTCCCCACGGCAAGCGCGGCCCGGGCCCGCCGGCCCGTCCCGAGGGAGTGCAGCTCGACCCGGTCCTCGCCGCTCCCGTCCCCGCCGTCACCACCCTCACCGTCACCCGCGCCGCCGCCGACGACGGAACTCGCGGGCGCGGCCCGCTCCCGCAGCCGCTCCACGTCACCGGTGATCCGGGCGGCCCGCCGCCCCGCCCACTCGGGCGCGGTGGCGACGACGGCGCCGGACGCGTCGTACAGGGCGGCCCACCCGTCCACCTGCGAGGCGAGCGCGGTCAGCAGCCCTTCGGGCCCGTCGCTCAGCGCCTGCTTGGTCAGTTCCCGCTGCGCCGCGAAGCCTGCCGTCACCGCCCGGTACTGATCGGCGGCGATGGCGGCGGACACGGCCTTGCTGATGGCGAGGAACGGCGTGCGCCGCGGAACCTCCAGCAGGGGCAGCCCCTCGCCCTCCGCCGCGTCGACGAGCGCCTTGGGCGTCTCTTCGTAGTGCACCCCGACGGCGAAGCCGAGCCCGGCGACCCCCGCCCCGACCAGCCGCTTCACATACCGCCGCATGGCGTCGGCGTCCTCCGCGTCGAGCTTGAGCGCGGTGATGAGGAGCAGTTCCCCGCCCTCCATGTACGGCACGGGGTCGGTGAGCTCGCTGGCGTGCACCCAGCGGACGGGGGTGTCCAGCCGTTCCCCGCCCGCGCGCACGGTGAGCTTGAGCGCCGAGTGATGGACGAGCGAGGCGAGCGTGGGGGGCATGAGGCCTTCAGGTCTTCGGAGCTTCACAGGTTCTTCGACGGTCGCGGGCGATGTGATCCTTGCGATCCTTTGGCCGCAGCGTATGAACGACCTATGTCGATTCTGCCTCACCGTACGGTCGGCCCGTGACCATATGTCCGGACGTCCCGCTCGGCGCAGCCGTCAAATGTCCCTCAGGAGCCCGTGGCTTCCCACACCCGCCTCAACTCCGCAGATCCACCAGCAGCGGGGGCGCGTGCTCCCCGCGCACGCTGGTGAGCGAGAGCACCGCGTGCCCCGGCGGCACCCCGTGCGCCAGCTCGGACGCGGACCACCGCTCACGCTCGACCTGCCGCACGGTCACGGCCCGGGCGGTGGGCGCATTGCCGGTGATCACCCGTCGCAGCATGTGTACGGCCTTGCCGGCCGGCGTCTCGGCGATGATCTGCCGGTCGGTGACGTCCCGCGCCTCGGTCCACTCCTTGCCCCACACCTCGGCGAAGTCCTGTCCGTCCCACGGCGTGAGCCCGGACAGCGCCATCCGGCACCCGATCGCGCCGAGCAGCGGCGACCGCAGCGGCCGGGGTACGTCGTCGAGCGTGCGCAGCGTCATCACGACCCCGGCGTTGGCGGACCGCAGCCGCTGAATGCCCCGTACGGCCTCGGGCGTGATGACCCCCGTGGCGTCGTCGAGTACGAGACAGGCGAACAGCGACCGGTCCTCCCGTACGGCGACGCTCGCCGCGAACTGGGCGAGCACGAGGCGCGCGAGCATCCGGGAGGCGTCTGCGTGGCCGCGCTCGGGCAGGTCGATCCGCACCCGCACGGGGTGGTCGAGGGCGCGCAGGGAGAAGGGGCGGGACTGCCCGGACGTGTCGAAGAATCCGGCGAACGCGGGGCGGTCGAGCAACGCCACCCGATCGGCGAGCACACTCCCCACATCTCCTGGATGCCCCAACTGCCGCTCCCGTGCGTCGAGTTCGCGCAGCAGGGACTCCTGGCCGCCCTCGGTGAGCGCCTTGCGCAGGGCGCCGAGCGGTCCGGGCGAGCCGTCGAGCAGCTGCCTCAGCTCGGGCACGGACGGGAAACGCCCGTGCACCCCCCGGAACGGCCCGAGCAGCTGGGCCAGCACGGTGGTGGACCGCCTGCTGTCCGCCCCGGGATGCGGATCGGCGAGGTCCCCGACGAGCGCCTCGGCCAGCACGGCCGCCGCCTCGTCGGGGTCGGTGGTCCCGCCGTACAGATCGAGGTCGTACACGGACTCGGGATTGCCCACCCGCACCACGACGTCGTACGCGTCCACCGGCCCGAGCCCCGCCCCCGCGGCCCCGACGACGACCACGGCGGCCCGCCCCGCGAGCGCGTGCAGGCACAGCGACTCGGCGAGCGGCCAGACGACCCCGCCCGTCTTGCCGGACCCGGCGGGCCCGACCGCGAGCAGCGAGGTGCCCAGCAGGTCCGGTCCGAGCGCGAGGCCGGTTCCGCGGTAGGAGT
>NZ_LIQZ01000052.1 GCF_001418655.1 Streptomyces phaeochromogenes
GGCAGGGGAGAGGGGCGTGGGCCCGCGGCCGTGGAGCCGACGGTCGCAGAACCGTTCGCCGTCGCCCGGGTGTTGGCGGTTGCGGAACCGCCTGCCGTCGTCCGGGCGTTGGCGGGCGCCGCGCCTCCTGGCGACACCTGGCTCCCGGCCGTCACAGGGCCGTCGGCCGTTGCCGGGGTGCCGGCGGTCCCTGGGTCGCCGGTCGCCGCCTGGCTGTCGGCGGTCGCCGGGGCGCCGGGTGTCACTCGGGCACCGGCGGTTGCCCGGCCCTCGTGGGTCGGCCCGGCGTCGGCGGTCCCCGGCCCCCCGGCCGGACCGCCCGACGGCTCCTGTCCCTCCACGGCGGACAACTGCTCCTGGAGCGCCAGCACTTGGTCCGACGGCGCGGCCGGGGCCGTACCGAACTCCTTCTGTTTCGCGGCCAGTTTGCGGCCGACCTTCTTGTTCAGGATGGTCCGCAGACTGCCCGGGGACTGCTGGAAGAGGGCCTCGCACTCCTCCAGCCGCTGGTGGAAGACCTCGAACGGCATGACCAGACCGGCCGGTTCGAGGGCCTTGAACCGCTGCAGTGTCTCCAGCCGGGCCAGGCGCAGGGCCTCCAGACGGTCCACCATCCCCGCCAGGGTCTCCTTGTCCCCCAGCACCCGCGCGTAGTCGGCAGCGTCTCCCACCGAGCCCTTGGCCAGTGCCTTGGCGTGGGTCTGCGCCTCGCCGATGAGGCCGTGCAGCTGGGAGGCCGCCGCCTCGAACTCCGCCAGCCGCTCGTCGGGACCGACCGCTTCCGGCTCGTCGGCGTCCGAGGCGACCGGGACGTCCGCCATCGGCTCCGGCGGCTCGGCGCCGAGCGCCCGCGACGCCGACCGCAGGGCCTTCTCGTGCCGGGCCGGGTCACCGTCGGTGAACTCCCTGGCCGCCGCGTGGGCGCCCAGGTCGGGGAACCGGAGCGGACGCCAGAACAGCCGCCGCCGGTGGATCAGCGCGATGAGCACATCGGGCAGGGAGCGTTCGGTCAGACAGTCCGCGAGGCGGGCCGGCAGCTCGGCGCGGTCGGTCTCGAAGAGGTCGCAGACCAGGTGCAGCAGACACGTCGCCGGCCCGTCGTCCGGCGGAAGCCGCTTCGCCAGCCGGCGTACGGTCGCGGTCGGATAGCCGTACACCATCCACTGCACGGCGAGGACGGTGAACGCGGCCGTCCCGCCCCGGCGGTGGTCCGCCAGCTCGGCGATGCTCTCCAGCTCGGCGGCGAGGGCGTCCCTCGTCCGCTCGGCGGTCCTGCCGCGCAGCCGGCCGTCGGCCTGCATGTCGTGGATGCCGGTCCACCGGCACTCTCCGGGCCGCAGCAGCGGCAGCGCGGGCTCGGCGGCGTCCGGGTCGAAGTCGTCGCGGCCCTCGCGGACCGTGGTGGCGATCGCCTCGGCACGGGCCTTGGGGTCCCCGCTGTCGTCGGCACCCGGCCCCCGCTCGTCGAGCCCCTTGAGCGCGCTGCTCAGATGCGCCCAGATCCGGTGGTTGGCGGGGGACAGGGAGGCCGCCGCCGTCAGCCAGCGGACGGCCGCCGCCGGCCGCCCGTGCCGCAGATAGAGCAGCCCGACGTGGTACGGGTGCTTGGGGTTCTGGCTGTCCAGCCGGTGGGCGCGCGCCAGCAGGACCAGCGCGGTCGCCGGCTCGGTGCCCGGATGGACCCCGATCCGGAAACAGGCCTCGACCAGGGCCTCCGACTGCCCCTCGGTGAGCGCCTCCCCCTCCTCGACCCGCGACCACAGCCAGCTGACCCTGCGCCACAGCACGTCCGGCCGGTTCTCCAGCACCGAACGCGTCGTACGGGATGTCACGAGTGCCGTCCCTCCCCCGGATCCGTACTGCCGTTGTCCTCCGGCGCCGCCCGGCCGCCGCCGCCCAGTTCCTCGGTCGGCAGGATCAGCAGGCGCCGCCCGTCCGACACCGCCGCCCGGCTCCCGTCCGGGGAGACGGTCATCGGGTGACCCGAGACATAGGTGGTGCGGCCGTCGCGCACCAGCGCGTGCGAGCCGTCGGGGTACTCCAGGACCAGCAGCCGCCCGCCCCTGCCGGAGCCCACCGGCCGGGCGCCCGGCACCGTGTGGAAGCCGACGCGCACCGCCAACTCGGCGTCGAAGGAGACACCTTGGCCCTCCGCGTCGACGATCGCCGTCAGCTCGTCGCCCGGCAGGGTCCCGGTGATCGCCGTCACGGGCTGAGTGACCTGCAACAGCCGTCCGCCGGCCGAGTCCAGCCGGTGGATGCGGTGTTCGCCGACGACCAGCGCGAAGCCCCGTACCCGTGCGACGGCGAGAAGCAGCGGTTCCAGGGTGTGTTCCGCCCCGGCCCGGCCGCCCGTGTACTCGGTGAGTCTTCCGTCGAGGCCGCCGACCAGCAGACCCTGGCCGTCGGCCGCCAACACCTGGACACCGGCCCGGTGTTCGAGCACCCGCTCCGGTTCCTCGGTATCGAGGGACAGGGACCAGACGGCACCGCTCCACATGCCGACGTACAGCTTGTCCCCGTCGAAGGACATCGCGCCCGGCACGTTGAACCGCTCGCCCCGCGGTGCCGGGAGGTCCACGGTCCGGACCCGCCCGTCCGGGGCCGCCAGGACCACCCGCCCCGACCAGTCGGCGACGGCCAGGCAGTGCTGCCCGCGCGCCCACAGCCGGGGCCGCTCCCTGAGTTCCGCCGTGCCGGCGGCCTCGTACGCCGCCGTGAGGACCGTCAGTGTCCTGCCGTCGCGTACGGCCAGGGCCCGGCCGTCGGGGAAGAACACCGGGTGGCCGGGCGCGGGCAGGACGGGACGGTCGCCGTTGTCCCAGGACGGCTGTTCGTCGGGTGCCCGCACCGGGAAGAGCGGCGTCATGGCCGGTTCGCAGCCCGGGGCGGTCGCGACCAGTCGCACCTCGGCCGTGGCCGTCCGGAACGCGAGGTCGCCGAAGACGGCCGAGCCCCGGGTGACCGGCGCGCCGAGGGTGCCGGTCAGTCCGGCGGAGGGCGGTTCCGCGGCCAGGGTGACCGTCGCCCCGGGAGACGACAGAGGTGTGCCGTCCGGGGCCGAGCAGGTCACGGTCAGGGGCGGCAGCGTGTGACCGGCGACCGCACCGGTGACGGGTGTGTCGAAGCGGAGGGAGGGGCGTGTCTCGGCCACGCGCAGCTGAAGGGCGCCACGCACCTCGTCGATCCAGTGCGGCCTGGACGTCGGGATCCAGTTGATGCGGTTCACCACGTAGGGCACCTTCTTGGCGGCCCCGGGGTCGATGAGCACCGGGATGAGCCGGCCGCCCTCCGGCGTGTTCAGCTTGTACGCCTCGTGCAGCTCCCACTGGCAGACGGGCTTGTCGAAGTACGTCTGCGAATAGAGCGCCACGATGTAGCGGCTGCGGGGGAGGGCCTCCTCCAGGAAGCTCTGCCAGTCAGCTCCGCCGGGCGTGCCGGTGCGCGACACGTCCAGGTAGATCCTGGGCGCCCCGCCGGCGGTGGTCACACACTCGCTCAGCGCATCGAGCAGGTCCTTGGCCTGGATGTAGTCCTCGCGGGCGTAACTGATGAACACGTCCCACTGCTCGGCGGCGGACGTCGCCGCTTCGGCCGTCGTCATCGCAGCGTCCTGGAGATCGTCCCGATCAACTCGTCGAGCAGTGTCCGGTCCCGGGCCTCGAACGAGCCCTTGGCGCTGCGGCGCAGTTGCTGTGCGTCCCCGAGGATGTCGGAGAGCTGCCTGCGCACCGCGTACGGATCCCTCGGCCGCGACGGCGAGCTGGTGCCCGACTGCTGTTCGGCCAGCTGGTTGAAGCGCCGTACGAGATCGGACACCTGCACGGACGTCTTCACCCGCGAGACCTCCGCGCGGCGGTCGGACACCAGCTTCGCGAGGTCGTCGAGCTGACTGCTCGTACTGCTGCCCCTCCTCGCGGTCTTGCGCGTGGTCTTGATCTCCTGGGCCAGCCCGTCGAGCGATCCGGCGAGCCGGTCCGCCGCCTGCGCGCCAGAGACACCGCCCTTGGCGGCCGACATGACGCGGTCGTACTTCTCGTAGAGGCCGCCCACGACCATCGCGTCGGCGACCTCCTTGAGCCGCTGCGCGATCGCCGTCTTGAGTTCCTGGACGACCTGTACGCCCTGTTCGCTCCGCGCCGCCGCCCTCAGGACGGGGAGCCTGCGCTCCAGTGCGGAGAGCCGGTGCCGCAGCGTCGCCAGCCGGTCGACGGACACACCGTCGCGGACCGACTCCATGGCGTCGACGTACTCCTTCACCGCCGGGTTGATGACCGTGGCCTCCTGCCAGCCCCTGATGGCCTCCAGCAGTTCGGCGGCCTGCGTGAGACCGGGATCCCGTACGGCGGTCTCGGCGCATTCGGCGGCCCGGTCAGGCTCGCGGCCCAGGCGGTAGAGACAGGCCGCGTAGAGGAAGTTGAGCCACGGGAAGCGCGGCACCAGCGACAGGACGTGGGCCAGCAGCCGCTCGGCCTGTTCGGCACGGCCGGTCTGCATCAGCAGCGCGGCCTGCTGCCCGTCGGTCTCCGCGATCAGCGAGTAGAGGTCCTCGGTGCGGTCGGGCGGCAACTTCGGTGCGGGCAGCGGGATCTGGCGCGGCAGGTCGATCAGGAGGGCGAGGAACGCGTCGAAGTCGTCGAGGACGGTGTTCCTGCGCCATCGGGGGTCCATGCCCAGCAGCGCGTGACGGGAGCGGTGGAGATTGCCCGCCTTGAACTCCGACACGGCAGGCGCCGCCACCGGGGCGAGCTGCGCGAGCAGCAGCCTGCGCGCCAGTGCCCTGACCGGCTCCTGGTCGACATCCGCCTCGGCCGCGCCCCGGGTGGCGGTGTCGAGGGCCAGCTCCAGATCGCCGTCGCGCGCCTGGCCGACCGCGAGGAGATAGGACAGCGTGCCCTCTTCCGGGGCCAGCTCCAGGAACGCCTCGACGCGGGCCAGCGCCCCCGGGGGATCGGTCCGCACGGTCTCGGTGTACGCGGTGACTTCGAGCGGGGTGAGACGGCGGCGCAGCTCGCCGCGGAGGTCACGGATCCGTTCGCGCAGCCCGGCCTCCACCCGCTCGTCGCGCAGGGGCCGCAGGATCCGCAGGGCCTTCACCTGGTCCGGTCCGCCCAGCTGGAACAGGCAGTAGGCGCGCAGATAGCGGGCCTCCTGGTGGTCGGGGGCGTTCTGCAGGTACTCGGCCAGCTGGTCCAGGGCCAGTTGGTACTCACCGGCGCCCGTGTTGGCCCGCGCGTCCTCCAGCAGTTCCTCGCCGTCGGGGCCCAGGTCCAGGGACATCTCGGTGAGCGTGGCGACCGGGGGCGCCAGGACCAGCGCGGTCTGTGAGGCGGCAGCGGCTGCCGCGTCCCGGGCCAGCTCCTCCAGCCGCCGGTCGTGTTCGGCGAAGTCCCCGTGTCCCCGGACCTCCGTGAACTCGAACGTGGGCGTCCGCAGCGCCTGGACCGGGCGGATCTCCTGAAAAGCATTGTCACGGCCTGTGCCGGTCACAGGTGTCCCTTCCGATTGCGGGTGGCTGAGGGAGAACGCGAGGGTGCGGGAACGGGGGAGCTCGGTGCGAGAGCGGGCACCGGCGCCCTCAGTCGGGCGACTCGCCCGGCTCGGGCACGCTGCCGAGCGCGTGCTCGGCCAGCTCCCTGCAGAGCAGGTACTCGGCCTCCTGGTCCACCTTCACCATCAGGAGCAACACCCGGGCCAGCGACGCCTGTTCGAAGAGCTGGTCCTCGTCCGGCGCCGGCCGGTGCACCACGGGCGCGAGCCGGTCGAGCAGCCCGGCGTGGTCCGCCGTACGGCGCCGTCCGGGCACGAGTCGGGCCAGGCGCCCGGGTGCGGCCCCGGTCCGCCGGCTAGGCACGATGCTGGTCATCGGTCTCCTCGGGCAGCAGGATCTGTCCGGTGCTGGTGATGAGCTTGCGCTCGGCGCCGTGCAGCACCTCGGCGCCCTCGGCGTACACCGCGGAGGCCTGTTCGAGCTGGGCCAGCTGCTCGCGCACGGCGTGCTTGGCGGGGTCGTCGTCGGGGAGGTCGCGCAGCCGCGTGTAGAGGATCAGCTCGATACGGCGGCGCAGTGCCTCCGAGCGTCGCCGGTGATCCTCCAGCGGGGCGCGCTGATGGGGTACGGCTCCCTCCTCCAGGTCGCCGGCGTCGCCGAACGGCGTGAACTTCGCCTTCAGACGCCGGTACAGGGCCTGGTCCTCCTGGGACCGTTCGGGATCCTCCAGGTACTCCCCGACCAGGACGAGGTAGCGGGAGATCGCGTCCCCCTCCCCGCCGAGGGCCCGTTCACGCTCCATGAGGTCCAGCACCTCGGGCAGCATGATGCCCTTGGCCAGGCCGGTGCCGCCGTTCAGCACGGCGAGGGCCCGCTCGCGCTCGGGCTGGCTCGCGGAGAAGTAGTACCGGACAAGACCGTCCACCAGGGCCGCGTCACCGAGCTCGGGGTCGGTCTCGCGCAGCGCGTCCGCACGCCGCCCGAACTCCTCGAAGTCGTCCGCCGACGGCGCCCCGGACAGCGCGGGCCGCAGCAGCCACTCCCGCAGGAGCGCGAGCAGCCTCAACAGCGCGATGCCGGTCAGCAGTTGTGGGCCCGAGCCGTCCTCGGGCGGCCGGCGCTCCACCTGTTCGGCCAGCTGCGCCAGCCAGTCGCCCAGCTGATGGGGATCACCGTCCGCCCAGTCGCAGACGAGAAGCCCCAACTCGGCTTCCACGGTGGGCAGATCGCGCTCCGCGGACCGCTTCCGCGCGTCGCCGAACGCGTCCCGGGCCTCGTCGGCCCGTCCGTCGAACACCGCCTGGACGCCCTTGACGAGCTGAAGGTCGTTCACCTCGGGCGGGATCCGCTCGGTGAGCTCGCCGAGCTCCCGGACCCGGTCGAAGTGGTGCAGCGCCCCGTCGATCTCCCGCCGCCGCCAGTGCCCGGCGGCCAGCTGCAGGTGCGAGATGGCGGCGATCCGGCGGCTCTGCGGCCGGGCGTCCAGCAGCGCCCGGTGCTCCGCGTAGAGATCGGTGACGCGGTCGTGGTTCTCCAGCCGCGCCTGTACCCACAGCTCCAGGTAGGCGGTGTCCTTCGTGCGGCTCTCGGCGGTGACCAGCTCGTCGAGCACGGTCGCGGCGGCCGAGTAGCGGGCCGGTTCGTACGTCCCCAGCATCGCCCGCACATAGGCCTGCGCGAAACGGATCCGGTTCAGCCCCCGCCCCCGGGGCCCGGCGTTGACCGCCTGCCCGAGCAGCCGGTCGGCCCGCTCCAGCTCGTCGCGGTCGTCGCTGTCCAGCAGGGCCAGGGACTCGGCGTACGGCCGTCGCCAGCGGCTCGGCAGGACCAGGAGGAAGTACGAGCCGCTGGCCACGGTCGACAGGAACAGCAGCGGCAGGACGACCGCCAGCAGAATCGTGGTCACCCGTGCGTCTCCTCGCCCCGTGCCTCGTGCAGTCTTCGGACGAAGTCCGCGAGGCGCATGCCGTGTTCATGGATGTCGTCGCGGCCCATCTGGCCGCTCTCCCGGACCCGCCGCAGACCGTCCTTGACCTGCTCGGCGACCGACCCGGCCGAGTCGAGGTGGCCCAGCCGCAGGAAGGTCTCGCCGTAGTCGAGCATGAGGTCGAAACGCCACCACATCAGCGTCGTCCCGTCGTGCAGCCAGCGGTACACGAAGTCGTTCGCCTCCCGCA
Organism: Streptomyces phaeochromogenes; assembly: GCF_001418655.1. GTDB lineage: Bacteria > Actinomycetota > Actinomycetes > Streptomycetales > Streptomycetaceae > Streptomyces > Streptomyces phaeochromogenes. The sequence continues at coordinate 7,669 of NZ_LIQZ01000052.1, forward strand.
GTTCGCCCAGGCCGATGAGGCAGCCCGCGAAGTCGTGGGCGTGCTCCCGGCGCAGTTCGGGCGGCAAGCGGTCGAACGCCGTACGGGCCGTCGTGTGGAGCCGGTCGGCGAAGGAGGCGTCGATGGCTCCGGCGAGCCGGCCCTGGACGACGGACCACAGGCCGCCGATGATCGACAGCTGCGCCGCGTACGCCTCACCGCGCTCCGGGTCCGTCTGCACCGCCCGCTCCAGCAGAGACAGCGCCTCCAGAGGCTCCTTGAGATCCCGGCGGGCGATGTCGGCCGCGAGGAGCAGGAGTTCGGGGCCGGGCCGGTCGACCAGCGCCGCGTGGGCGAGCCCGACGGCCTTGCGCGGTTCGCCCGCCTCACGCAGGGCACGTACCGCCGCCAGCGGGTCCATCGCGTGCCGTGCCCGGTCGAGGGCCTTGGCGAGAAGCTGCGGATCCGCGTCGACGAGCCCCGCGGCCTGGACGCCGGTGAGGCCGAGCAGTTGTGCCCGTGCGGCCTGTACGGACTCCACGCGCCGCATCCAGGGCGGCAGGCGGCTGTCGTGCCGCTGGTCGGTGAAGACCGCGGCACAGGCGGTCCGTCGGAGGAGTCGCCCGGTGTCGCCGGACGGCAGTGTGTCGAAGCAGCGCAGGGCCGCCACGCCCAGGGCGTGCAGATCGGGGGCCCGGCCGCCGGGCGGCAGACCGCGTGCCGCCTCGGGGGTCAGATGGGTGATCCGCTCCGGCTCGGCGAAGACCTCGCCCAGGGACGGCGGGCCCCAGGCCGGCAGCGGCAACAGCAGCGGGCGGTCGCCCACCAGCACGATGTCGGCGGGCAGCGGCACCAGCCCGGGGCCGATCGACTCGCGCCAGCCCGGCAGCGCGTGGAGCGCGGCGGCCACGGACGCGAGCCGGTGGGCCGGTTCCCGGTCGGCGACGGCGTCGGCGAGACTGCGTCCCGCGTCGGTCTCGTAGCAGACGACCTGGAACCAGCGGCCGGCGAACTGCCGCTGGTCGCCCCGCTCTCCGGGCACCACGGGAACCAGGTCCTGGCGGCGCGGCCGGGTCTGCCACGCCAGCAGTTCGGACCGCTGCTCCCCGCTGATCTCCTCCACCGGGATGAGCCGGTACCAGCGGCGCCGGCGCGGCGCGCGGTAGAGCGAGCCCCACCAGCCGACCCCGGCGTACTCGGCGTCGAGCTCCTCCTCGACGACCTCGGTACGGTCACCGACGGCTGTCGTCATATGCGTCCTCTAGGGCGTCGGCCAGCTCGTCCAGCGTGTCCTCGTCCGCGCCGGTGCCCACGGCGTCCATGAAGGCGCGCAGGGCGTCGGTGAGAGCGGGCGGCGCCTGGCCGTCCCGGGCCGCCCTGATCGCCTTCTTGGCCATGCGCCGGTACTCCGCCGGTACGTCGGCGGGGTCCAGCTCGGCGGCGGACGCCTGGGCGGGCACGGCGGCCGGAACGGATGCCTGTACCGGCGTCGGGACCGGAGTTGGTACCGGCGTCGGTACAGATGCCGGTACGGCTTCCGGGCCCGGTGCGGGGGCGCCCACCGGCGCGGGAATCGTGAACTTCGGTGATCCGGCGCCTGGTTGCCCGGCGCTCGGTTGCCCCGCGTCCGGATGCCCCGCGCCGCCGGGCCGCGTCGCGTTCCGGGCCCCGGCCGGTGCGACCGTCGCGTACAGCTTCAGCAACGCCGCACGCCGCTCCGCGAGTTCGTCGATCTTGCCGATGGTGGTGCTCTGGTCGAAGGTCGCCTGGTACTCACGCCCGGTGTTGGTGTGGGTGACCTGGACGCCCAGCAGTCCGTTCACGTCGAGGGAGAACTCGACCTCGAACTGGTGGTATCCCTCCGGCCGGGGCTCGATGTCGTCGAGGTGGATCGTGCCGATCAGGGTGTTGTCGTAGATGTACTCGCCCTCGCCCTGATAGATGGCCGCCTCGATGCGCGCCGCCTGCTCCGGGTTCGTGTACGTCTTGACCTGGCGGGCCGGGATCTTGGTGCCGCGCTTGATCAGCGCGTTGAACTTCCCCTGCTGGACGCCGACGCCCAGGGTGTGTTCGGTGATCAGGGTGACGGAGTAGTCCTGGTCCTCCGCGGACCGCTCGCCGGTCGGCCGGGTCCCGAGGTCGAAGGCGGGCGTGGGCTCGAACCGGTGGGCCACGATCGCCGCGCCCCGGGCGACCAGCGTGTCGGGGTTGGCGTCGCCGCGCACGAACCCCTCGTCCTGGTCGAAGTAGTCGAGCAGCATCCGCTTGACCTGCGGGATACGGGTCGAACCGCCCACGAGCAGCACCGCGTTGATGTCCTCGCGCTGTACGCCCTTCTCGCTTTTGGCGAAGCTCAGGGCCTCGCCGACCTGGCTCAGGGACCGGTCGAGGATCGGCTGGATCAGCGCCTCGAAGGTGGCCCGGTCGAGTTCCAGCGGAGCGGTCGTGCCGCCCAGGTCGATGGAGGCCGTGCCGCGCAGGGACAGTTCGCGCTTCGCGGCCTCCGCCGCCGCCTTGATCCGGAGCCGCTCGGTGTCCCGCGGCAGGGTCGCGCCGAGTTCCCGGACGATCCACTCGGCGACCGCGTCGTCGAAGTCGCCGCCGCCCAGCCGCTGGTCGCCCGCGGTGGCGATGACCTCGATCTCGTCGTCCTCGGTCTGGATGATCGACACGTCGAAGGTGCCGCCGCCCAGGTCGAAGACGAGGTAGATCTGCTTCTCGGACTCCGCCCGGTCGACTCCGTAGGCGATGGCCGCCGCGGTGGGCTCCGGAATCAGCTGGCGGGGGTAGAGACCGGCCAGCAGCGCCGCTTCCTCAGTGGCCTTCTTCTGCCGCTCCATGAAGTAGGCGGGCACGGTGACCACCGCGTCGTGGATGTCCCCGCCCAGCGCCTGCTCGGCGATCCGCTTCATCCGCATCAGCACCAGGGCGCTGATCTCCTGCGGGCGCAGCCATTCCCCGCCGAGCCTGGCCCGTACGGGATCGCCCTCCGCGAAGACGCCGGTCGCGCCGAAGTGGGCGAGCAGTTCCGGGGTGAACACGGCGCCCATCTCGCGCTTGATCTCCACGAGCGTGTCGTCGGCACCCGGTCCGGCGCTGATGGCCGCCTTGGCGTCGTGCCCGACGACGAGCGTGCCGGTCCCCGGTTCGAGCCGGACGACCGAGGGGGTGGCGACGGCGGCGGCCCCCTCGTGCTCGGGGTCGGCGAGGATCTTGGGGGCGAAGTCGTCGGGGTGGTAGGCCGAGACGGCCGAATAGGTGGTGCCGAGGTCGATGCCGACGACCCGGTGCAACTCATCTTCCATGGGGAGACCTCCGGGGTTCACTCGTCGGCGAAGCCGTCGAGCAGATGCGTGCGGGTGAAGTCGCCGCTGAAATCCGTACGGGTCGTGTCCGAGGGGTGGTGCACGGGTTCACCGGCGGCCGTCAGGAAGGCCTCGATCTCCCTGCGCAGCACCGTCAGACCGGCGTCCCGTTCGTCGAGTACCGGCTCCCAGGTCGGTTCGAGGCGCAGCAGTGGGAGCGGCGGATACCGTGCGTCGTGCGCGGCTCGGGCCTCGGCGCTCTCCAGACTGACGGCGTGCGCGGCGGCGATCTCCTCCTCGCTCGCACCGCGTGCCTGGAGCCGCGCGTCGTACCGGGCGGCTGCCGCCCGGATCTCGTCGGCCGTCGCCTCGGGCGGTACACCGAGGCGCGTGTACTCGGTGGATCGGGGCACGACCAACGGCAACGCGAACAACGCCCCGCTGGTGATGTCGCCACCGGGCATGGAAAAGCCCCCGTTCACACACGCGTAGCACCGAGGGATGAGCCTGACGGCAGCCCCTGCTCGACGCGGTCTTCATTGGCGCAGCACGACCGTGTGCGGTCGCGACGTTGCGCCGATTCTAGAGGCGCGCCGATCAACTCGCGGCTGATCCTGCCGAGTTGATGCGTCTTCCATCGACATGGCCGGAATTGATCCATCGGGAGAGGCGGTACGTGGCCGGGCGGGCCGGTGTCAGGTCTGTGCGCCGGTTCTTCGGGCGCCGGAGGGCCACACCACGTCGACCGTCAGGCCGGCTGCCCGCGCGACGGCCACCGTGTCCGCGGTGCCGCCGCCCCGGCCCGAGGGCGCACCGCCGTCCCACACCGCCACCAGCCGGTGCGCCTGCTGCAGGAGGAAGTGGTTGGCGGCCTCGTAGGCCTCGCGCCCCGCGTGCTCGTACGGCATCACGGTCACGTCCTCGGCGGCGTCCCGCAGGGCGTCGAAGCGTGCGAGATCCTCCGGGCGCACCACCGCCTCCCGGTAGTCCCGGGACGGGAGGATCACCGACAGCCGGCCGCCGAGCGCGAGGATCTCCTCGGCGAACAGGGAGTCGGCGCCGACGGCCAGGCACGAGCGCCCCACCAGCGTGTCACCGCGGAATTCCGCCAACAGCGCGCGGAGAGCGGCACGTACCGGCCCGGTGGCCTCCTCGGCCAGGTCCATGTGTCCCGTGACGGCGATCGTGGTCAAGCGACAACTCCCTTCCGGGTGGGGGAACGTATCTGCTGCATCGCCCAACGCCCAACGCCCGCCGTGGGGCGGGGAGGCGGGCACGTCCGCGGTGCGGTTCACAGCGCCAGGGCGGCGAAGCCCAGGAGGTAGGTGCCGGCGAAGATGAGGGGGACCCACCGTTCGACGTGGGTGAGCGGCAGATAGACGCGCCAGTCCTGTCCCTCGTCGAGCGCCTTCCACTCGGCGGCCGAGAACGCGCGGGTCGGCAGCCGCTCCTCCAGGGCCCCGATCACCTTCCACTTCCCGTCGTTCAACTGCTGGTAGGAGCGGACGGTGAACCACCAGGCGACGCAGATGGCGAGCAGGACCAGGAGCCCCGCCAGCAGGAGGAGGACCGAGAGGCCGCGCCGCTGCGGCTGGGACAGCCATGCGCCGAGGAAGGCGACCAGACCGCTGTTGAGCGTCAGGAAGAACGTGTTGGCCAGATTGCGTCGGGCGCTGACCCGGTCGGCCATCTCCACGCACAGCTTGTACTGCTCGAAGACCGCCGCCTGGTACGGAGCGGTCTCCTCGCGGTAGTGGGACGCCGTGATGTCGTCGTTCCACAGCGAGTTGCTGATCTCGGCCATGGCCGCATCATCCCCCAGCCGTCGCCCTCCCCACCAGCGGAAGGAGAGGGTGGAAGGAGGGGGCGGTAGGCTCCGGGACATGCGGATCTCCGTCTCCTCCGACATGGACGAACCCGTCGCCCGTGCCCTGCTCGAAGAGTTGCGCGCGCGTGGTCACGAGGTGCTGGCGTACGGGGCGTTGAGCCCCGGGGACGATCCGCAGTGGGCGGTGTGCTCGGAGACGGCGGCCCGTCAGGTCGCCGCCGGGGAGGCGGACCAGGCGGTCGTGTGCTGCTGGACCGGCACCGGCGCGTCGATCGCCGCGAACAAGGTGCCCGGGGTGCGGGCCGCGCTGTGCGTGGACGCGTACACCGCCCAGGGCGCGCGGCGGTGGAACGACGCCAATGTGCTGGCGCTCAGTCTGCGGCTGACGTCCGGGCCGCTGCTCAAGGAGATCCTCGACGCGTGGTTCGCCGCGGAGGCCAGCGAGGACGCCGAGGACCGGGGGAACGTGGCCCACGTCGGACGGCTCGATCTCGGGAGAGGCTAGCCCCGTAGCCCCGTAGCCCCGTAGCCCCGTAGTGGCGGTGGTCCGGAGCGGCCGTGGTCGGGGCTCGGGTTCCGGTGCGGTTCACAGCACCTTGCGGTGGACCAGGATCGACAGGACCAGCGCGCCGGGCAGCAGGGGTACCCAGACCGTCAGGACGCGGTAGCCGATGACGGTCGCCGCGGCGATGCCG
>NZ_LIQZ01000520.1 GCF_001418655.1 Streptomyces phaeochromogenes
CGGCGGGTGCGACCCGTATGTGGTCGACATCCGTGCGCTGGGCGGGGGAGCCGTGCCAGTGCTGCCCGTCCGGCACCGACGCGCCGCCGTACAGCGCGGACGAGTGGCCGAGCTGGGAGCCGTCCCCCATGGAGGTGCCGATGTCGAGGACGGTCTTCTCGCCGACGAAGACGTCCCGGCCCAGGGTGACCGGGCCGGTGCGTATCCGGCCGGCGTGCGCCTGGTAGCAGAGGAAGTAGGAGTCCTTGCGGATCACCGTGCCGGCGCCGACGGTGAACAGGTCGGTGCAGACCGGGACCGAGGGGGAGAGGATCGTGACGCTCTTGCCGATCTTCGCGCCGAGCGCCCGCAGATAGAGCACATAGAGCGGGTTGCCGGCGAACAGGACCATCGGGTTGGCGTGCAGCAGCACCTTGACGGTCCAGAAGCGCAGATAGGCCAGGCTCCAGACGGGGAACTCGGTCTCCTTCCAGCGGCCGACCAGCACCCACTTGGCCACCACCGGCAGCACGCACACCCCGACGAAGACGGCACCGCCGAAGAGGGCCGACCGCAGGTAGACGTCCACCACACCCTCGCCGGCCGAGACCCAGTCGTACCCCTGAGCGGTGACGAGCCCGGAGAGCAGGCAGTACGCCGCGAAGACCAGGAACTGGAGCGCTCCGCACAGGACGTAGCGTGCGGTGCTGCCCGGCGGGGGCGGCTCGGCCGGTTCGGGCTCGGGCGCCGGAGGCTCGTCCGGGACCTCGGCGAGCGCCGCCGCGAGCCCCCGGATCGTCGGGTGGCCGTATACGTCCCGCATCGACACGGCCGGCAGGTCGGGGTGTTTCCTGACCCGGGCGCAGAAGTGGGCCATCACCAGGGAGTTGGCACCGAGGTCGTCGAAGAAGTGGCTGTCGACGGGGACCCGTTCGACGCGTACGACACCGGCGAGCACCTCCGCGAGGACGTGTTCGGTGCCGTTCGCCGGGGCGTGGGTGGTCAGGGAGCCGGCCGGAGCGGCGGTCGTGATCTCACCCGGATTTACCACCACTTGATCTCCTTGAAGATAATTGCTGCTACTTGTTGGTTGTTCGGAGTGATTGGTCCTCCGGATGGGAATACGAAGGAATCACGCCCGCAGTTTCATCGGGCAGCCGAATTGGCTATGCCTGAGGCGTGGGTGAACCAGGGTGATTCCGATGTGATTCCGGTGTGCCGGAAGAAGGATTTGTTCCGGAAGAAAGGCTCGGGCCGGAAGGAAGAATTGTGCTCAATGGAAATGAGATGGCAGACGAGTGGATATTGTTCGTCGAGTTTGCCGGAGTGTCTGGAGTGGCCGCGTGAAAAGGTGCAGAGCAGCACGGCATGATCCGCGTGGTTCCCACGCGGATCACGGGTAACGCGGCTGTGTCGGGCCCTGGTCCAGGCCTTTCTGAGTCCCCCGTGTCGTGGTGCACTGAGCCGTCCCCACGTGCCCAGCGGAATGCAATCCGAATTGTTTCTGTGTGCTCATGAACGGGTCAAGGGCGTTTCGGCCTATGGCGCTTTCTCGCCGTTCGAACCTTCATCGATTGCACCCCTGAACCGTCTCCTCCGTACGTGCGACCGGGGAACTCACTTTATGGATGGCGTATATGCTGTTGCGCGTTCCGCTTCTGGAGGTGAGTAATTCGGCCAACGCGGTCATGACAGAAAGCCGGTTCGATTTTCCTTTACGATTTCTGTCGGGTTGCTGCCGCTTTTCTTTCGTATGACGGAACCGGGAGGGGCGGAAGCGTGCCACCGGGCACCTCGGACCCGGTCGTGGTACCGCGGGATGAGTGCAACCTCGCGCGGCGGATACCTTTAGGGCGTGCAGCCAGCAAGTGAACCCCCTCAGAGCGCGCCCGGCCGTCTCCATCGGGCCCGTGCCCTCTACCGGAACGTCTCCAAGCGCAGGACCGCCTGGCTGCTGATCAAGGACACCGTCAACTCGTGCATCGAGTACCGGATCCTCGGACTCGCGGCGGAGGCGGCGTTCTTCACGCTGCTGTCCGTGCCGCCGCTGCTGCTCAGCATGCTCGGACTGCTGGTCTACGTGGACGACTGGACCGGCGCCGACACCATCGCCAGCGTGGAGACCAACCTCCTGGAGGCGTCCCGCACGATCCTCACCGACAAGGGCGTCACACAGATCGCCGAGCCCGTCCTCCACGACGTCATGGAGGGCGGTCGCCCCGACGTCATCTCCCTCGGCTTCCTGTTCGCCCTGTGGTCCGGCTCGCGGGCGGTGAACGTCTTCATCGACACCATCACCGTGATGTACGGCCTCGACGGCGTGCGCGGCATCGTCAAGACCCGGCTCGTGGCGTTCGCGCTGTTCCTCGCGGCGCTGCTCATCGGCTCCATCGTGCTGCCGCTGGTCGTCGCGGGCCCGGACGCCGTGGTGGACGTCGTCCCCTGGTCGGAGAACGTCGTACAGGGTCTGTACTGGCCCGTCGTCATCGTGCTGTCCATCGCCTTCCTGACGACGCTGTACCACGTGTCGGTACCGGTGCGTTCGCCGTGGGTCGAGGACGTGCCGGGCGCCCTGGTGGCCCTCGCCATGTGGGTGCTGGGCAGCTTCCTGCTGCGCATCTACCTGACCAACACGGTCGAGGGCCCCAGCATCTACGGCTCCCTGGCCGCGCCCGTGGCCGTGCTGCTGTGGATCGGTGTCTCCGCCTTCGCGGTCCTCGTCGGCGCCGCCGTCAACGCGGCCATCGACCGGGTCTGGCCGGCCGCGGCCACCGCCGCCGCGCGTGCCGTCAACGAGCGGC